>CANKAM010000003.1 GCA_947479755.1 Bacteroidota bacterium | reverse complement strand
GTTGCCTCTCCGTCACAAACACCAAAACACGAAGCATTAGTTCCAAAGGCAAGCCCCATTGGCGGATCAATAACATAGATGGTATGTTGAACCTGCAGGCCTGTGCAATTAGCTGAAGAAATAAGATAGATAACTGTGTATGTTCCCGATTGTATATACGTGTGTGAAGCATCTTCGGTAAACAAGTCTTGCGAGCCATCACCAAAATTCCATTGGGTAGATACAATACCGCCACTTACATTAGAGGTATTGTTAAAGTCAATTTGAACACCTGCACAAACGGTATCGCCATGCGTACTAAAACTGGTTTCAAACAAAGGGTCGCAGGCAGCAAATAAATAAGCCGGTAAAAAAATACTTGCTAAAAAAATCAGGGAAAGTTTTCTCATCATCATGTGGTTAAATAAATTAGGTTCTTTTTAAAACGCAAAGGGATACGATGAGTTATAAAAAGTAGTTTCATGAGTTTTTAATCATTTATCAACAAAGACTAATAAACCACCATCTTTCTGGTTATTTTCATTTCATCGCATTGCAGTGAGTAGTAGTAAACCCCGGGATTAAGTTGTGCAGCCTTTGCATTAAAAATATAATCGTACTTCCCTGCATGAAAGAGTTCATGTTCATAGAGAGAGGCAATTATTTTTCCGGTTAAATCATAAAGATCTAGCGAAACATATCCTCCTTTGCCAAGAACAAAACTTAGTTGAGTCGTTTCATTAAAAGGGTTAGGCGCGTTCTGCTCAAGATTGACCGGAGCAAATGTCACTGCTCCTGAATTTTCAATACCCATTGGCTCGGCATCAACCAAGGCGGTCCATACACTCAGCGTGTCGTTATTGTAAGCCATCCACATTGGCAACACGTTATTATTGTAAACAGAAATTCCGGTATAGTCTCCGAAAAAAATTTCAGAATCGGGAAGAAATGATTCTGCATTTACTTTGTAGTTTATAAAAGAGTTGCCACCATCTCCTGAGCGGGCAAGGTAAACATCGGTGCTATCGCTGCTGCTGTAATTTCTTCTGTCGTAAAACACACAGTAAATATTTCCGTTCACAGGATCAATGTCCATCCATGTAAGGAATTGTTGTTTTCCCGGAGCATCATCATTCACTTTAACTGGAGCGCTCCAGTTATCACCACCATCAGTAGATTTTACAAGCCACACATCGGTATCAGTGGTGCCATTGCGCTGATCGGTCCAGTTTACATAAATGGTTCCGTTGTTATCGCACAAAGTAACCGGAAGTCCGTTACTGCGAAAAAGTCCTGTGATATTATAATTCCAGCCGCCCGGCATGGAAGTAATAAATGTTTCGTGGGGCAGCCATGTATTTCCTCCATCAAGGCTTTTGTTGAAATACAAACCAAATCCCCATGCCCACACTACATAAATTTCACCGTTCGGTCCCACTGCCGGTGTTGCGCCTTCCACCGTATTATCACTGTCTAAGCAATCTCCTGCCTGCGAACTTATCCGTTGTGGAATACTCCAGATTTGTCCGTTGTCCGTTGATTTTGAAAAAAGAATAAGAGAGCTGTCTCCGGGAGCCGTGCTTTCATAATTATCAAACTGTGTCCATGTAACATAAATCTCATTATTTGCAGGATTTACAATTGCCTGCTCTTTATCCTGAACCTTTGCACCATTAAGTCCGGTATATGTTCCTGCACTCCATGTTGCTCCTCCATCTGTTGATTTTGAAAAAACAATGCGATCAACCCAACTTCCGTTTTGTGGCGGATTAGCCAGATGTGAAAAATAAAAATGGCCTGCTGTATCAGTAAATATTTCAGGGTCGCCCCAAACACCGTTTACAGTATCTTCAAGTCTATCAATTGTCCATGTTTGCCCGCCATCTGCCGAATAAAACAAATTGTCAATATTAGCTCCTGCCACAACCTGTTGCGGATTTTTTGGATTGATACAAATGGAGACTTCTTCGGGGTCATTAAAATTACTAATCAGCACATTGGGAAATTGTGCAAACAATTCTGACAGATAAAGAGAAAAAATAAGTGCCGCAATAAAAAATTTGCTCATAAAAAGTGTTTCTCAAAAGTACTTGATTTTACTCCTGAATTAAAAAACAAAAGTATTTTTGTGTCATGTTGAAAACCTACCTCAAACTCTACAACCTCACGCTTGCCATCGGCTGGGCGGCATTGCTCATTATCTACATACTAAACGGCTGCAAGTTAAATGAAGTTGGGCTTATACTCTTAAACATCTGCCAGTTTGCAGCGGTATTGGAAATAATTCATGCTGCTTTAAAGATTGTTTCTTCGCCCGTTGTAACTACTATTAAACAACTTGGCTCACGCTTTATGGTAGTGGTGCTGATTGATTTATTGAAAAGCGAAGAATACATTAATGTAGGGGGAATAACCGGTTTGCACTTGATAATGTTTGCCTGGGGGATTACTGAAATAGTGCGCTACTCGTTTTACTTTTCAGGATTAATAGGTAAAGAAATAAAGATTTTGGTGTTTCTTCGCTACACACTTTTTCTGGTGCTTTATCCGATGGGCGTAATGGGCGAGTTGCTCATCATCTATTCATGGATGGCAAAGGATGGATTTACATTTTCAGTAAACGATGTTGTTTTTGGAATCATCTTCCTCTCCTATTTCGTTTTCTTTCCCGGAATGTTCGGACACATGCTTTCGCAACGGAAAAAGAAGCTGTAAAATCATAAAAACACGCTTCTAAAACCATACCTTTGCAGCCCGAATTGCAATTGACATGGACAACTATTCCTATTTAAGTAACGCTGATATTTCCTCGTTAGAAACTCTTTATCAAGACTATAAATCCAATCCCGATTCTGTAGATTTTGGCTGGAAAAAATTTTTTGAAGGTTTTGAGTTTTCAAAATACTCCTCTTCCTCTGAAATTCCTGAAAATGTTCAGAAAGAGTTTCGCGTAATTAACCTCATAAATGCGTATCGAAAAGTTGGTCATCTGTTTACGAAAACTAATCCTGTTCGCGAACGCAGGAAATACGAACCAACTCTTGCTATTGAAAATTTCGGACTTGATAAAACTGATTTAAACATCGTTTTTCAGGCAGGTTCCGAAATAGGAATTGGTGCTGCAACATTGCAAACTATTGTTGAGCATCTTTATCAGACTTATTGCCGCAGCGTGGGTTCTGAGTTTATGTATATGCGTAAACCCGAAGTTTTGGGGTGGATTCAAAAAAGATTAGAAAGCACAAAAAACACTCCTTCATTTTCTATTGAAGAGAAAAAACAAATTCTCAGCAAACTGAATGAAGCGGTTGTATTCGAAAATTTTCTGCAAAAAAAATTCACCGGACAAAAACGCTTTTCGCTTGAAGGTGCTGAAGCTTTGATACCAGCTCTTGATGCCATTGTTGAACGTGGCGCAAAACTGGGTATTGCAGAATTTGTAATTGGCATGGCACACCGCGGAAGACTGAATGTGCTAGCCAACACACTCAATAAAACCTATGAAAGCATTTTCTCAGAATTTGCAGGCAAAGATTATGAGGATGATTATTTTGAAGGCGATGTAAAATATCATCAGGGTTTTACTTCCATTGACAAAACCGAAACAGGAAAAAATGTAAAGCTAAATCTGTGCCCAAACCCTTCTCATCTTGAAGCGGTTGGACCTGTAGTCGAGGGAATTTCCCGCGCAAAAATTGAAAACGATTATCATAACGATGCCAATGCGCTTTGCCCCATTATTATTCATGGAGATGCTGCAGTTGCCGGTCAGGGAGTAGTTTACGAAACTGTTCAGATGGCTCAGCTTGATGGCTACAAAACAGGCGGCACTATTCACTTAGTAATTAATAACCAGGTTGGTTTCACTACCAATTTTGCGGATGCCCGTTCAAGTATTTATTGCACCGATGTGGCTAAAGTAACACTGTCTCCGGTTTTTCACGTGAATGGCGATGATGTAGAGGCAGTAGTAAATACCATACAGTTGGCAATTGAATTTCGTCAGACTTTTAAACGCGATATTTTTATTGACCTGTTGTGTTACCGCAAATACGGACACAACGAAGGTGATGAGCCACGTTTCACTCAGCCCCTGCTTTACAAAATCATTGAAACACACCCCAATCCGTTAGAGATCTACAACAAAAAACTAACGGAACAGGGAGTTGTAGAAGCCGGACTGGTAAAAGAGATGGAGAAGAAATTCAATCAATTTTTACAGGAACGATTGGATGAAGCAAAGCAAATTAAAAACGCTGAAATCATTCCTTTCCTATCCGACATCTGGAAAAACTTCAGCAGGTCAAAACCGGAAGACTTTGATACCTCGCCTGCAACAGGAGTTGATAAAAAAATACTGATTGACATCGCTGAAAAAATTACAGCCATTCCGGAAGGAAAAAAGTTTTTCAAGAAGATGGAAAAAATCATGCAGGACCGCCACGACATGGTTTTTAAAACTGACAAACTGGATTGGGGAATGGCTGAATTACTGGCGTATGCAAGTTTGTTGAAAGAAGGACACCCCGTTCGTTTCAGCGGACAGGACGTAGAGCGCGGAACATTTTCGCATCGCCATGCAGTATTGAAAGTTGAAGACTCGGAAGAGGAATATGTGCCCTTGAATCACATCAACGGAAAGCAGGCTGAATTTCAGATTTACAATTCATTGTTATCTGAATATGCTGTAATGGGCTTTGATTACGGTTATGCCTTTGCAACACCTGACACCCTTACAATTTGGGAAGCGCAATTCGGTGATTTCAACAATGGAGCACAAATTATTATTGACCAGTTTCTTTGCTGTGCCGAAGAAAAGTGGGATGTTATGAACGGGCTGGTTTTGTTTCTTCCGCATGGATACGAAGGTATGGGCGCAGAACACAGCAGCGGCAGAATGGAGCGTTTCCTTTCGCTCTCAGCCGACTATAATATGCAGGTTGTTAACTGCACCACACCGGCAAACTTTTTTCACGTTTTGCGCAGACAAATGAAACGCAATTTCCGTAAGCCACTAATCGTATTTACACCAAAAAGTTTGCTGCGTCACCCCGCCTGCATTTCATCGCTTGATGATTTAGCAACAGGTTCATTCATCGAAGTTTTTGATGATGCAACCGCAACCATAAAAGATGTGAAAAAAGTAGTTTTCTGCTCAGGCAAAATCTACTACGAATTGCTGGAACAAAAAGAAAAAGTAGCTGATAACGAAACAGCAATTATCCGTGTGGAGCAATTATTTCCGCTGCCTAAAAAACAATTGGATAACGTTGTTCAGAAATATAAAAATGCCGAAAAGTGGTATTGGGTGCAGGAAGAGCCTGCCAACATGGGAGCATGGCCTTATATCGTTCGCCTGTATCACAACATAGATTTAGAAGTTATTGCACGCCCCGATTCAGGAACACCTGCAACAGGTTCACATGAACGGCATGCACACACACAGAGAAAATTAGTTGAAAAAGTATTTGAGAAGTCAACAGTAAGAGTTTAAAAAATGATAGCAGAAACTAAAGTTCCCAGTCCGGGAGAATCAATCACCGAAGTAGAAATCGCCAATTGGCTTGTAAAAGATGGCGACTACGTTTCCAAAGATGATGAATTGTGTGAAATAGACTCAGACAAAGCAACGCTGACTGTAAACGCAGAAGAATCGGGAACAGTAAAAATTCTGGCTGCGGCAGGAGAAAAAGTAGCCGTAGGTGCAACTATCTGCACGATTGATACTGATGCAAAAGCACCTGCTGCAAGTGAAAAGAAAAAAGAAAAAGCAGTTGCAGAAGTTGTTGTTACCCCTGAGAAAAAACAAGAAGTAAAAGAAGAGAAAACAAAATTCTATGCCGATGGAGTTCCTTCTGTTTCAGCAAAAAAATTAATGGACGAAAACTCAATTCCTTCTTCAAAAATAAAAGCTACCGGTAAAGACGGTCGCATTACCAAAGGTGATGTATTGCAGGCAATGTCAGCAGGATTCAGCACAGAGAGTATTTCAAATTCATGGCAAGGTTCACGCGAAACCGATCGCCAGAAGATGAGCAGCCTGCGCAGAAAACTTGCGGAACGTTTGGTGGGTGTGAAAAATCAAACCGCTATGCTCACTACTTTCAATGAAGTAGATATGAGCGGGATTATGGAACTCCGCAAAAAATACAAAGACAAGTTCAAAGAAAAACATGGCGTTAGTGTCGGCTTTATGTCGTTTTTTACCAAAGCAGTTACCGAAGCTTTGTTTCATTTTCCTGCTGTAAATGCGATGATAGAAGGCGAAGAAATTGTTTACCTCAAATACTGCGACATCGGAATTGCAGTAAGTGCACCAAAAGGATTAATGGTTCCGGTTATCCGAAATGCAGAAACACTTTCGCTTGCTGACATTGAAAAATCTATTGCTGCACTTGCAGGCAAAGCCCGCGATGGGAAATTAAGTATTGATGAAATGACGGGCGGAACATTTACTATTACCAATGGTGGTGTATTTGGTTCTATGCTCAGCACACCTATTTTAAATCCTCCGCAAAGCGCAATTCTTGGTATGCACAACATTGTTGAACGTCCTGTTGCAGTAAACGGAAAAGTAGAAATCCGCCCGATTATGTATGTAGCTCTTTCTTACGACCACCGCATTATTGACGGAAGAGAATCTGTTGGCTTCATGGTGAAAGTAAAAGAGATGCTTGAAAATCCTCAGAAAATTTTGTTCGGCAGCAAAGCACCTGAAGAAATTCTATTGGGGCTGTAGCTCTACTTTTTGTTGTTTGTGTAGAACAAACATCAACCCTGCAAGCAGAATCAAACTCAACCCAACCACCAACACATTATCTGAAGCAACACTTTCTAATTGTTCTTCACTTATAACATTACGCTGATTCAAATAGTCCAGTGTTACTGCTGCACCATTATTGAGAAAGTGTGCAAAGACCGACAGCCAGATATTTTTGCTCCAGACAAAAATGCAGCCGAGAATAATTCCCAACAACATGCGTGGCAAAAACCCCATAAACTGAAAATGAAAAGCACTGAAAATTATTGCAGTAATTACAATTGCTATGTACACGTTATTCACCGCTTTTGTCATATACTGTTGAATCATTCCGCGAAAAAAAATCTCCTCACCTAAAGCAGGAAGAAACGCCATAATAAAAACATTCAACAGAAAAACACCGATAGTATCAGCTTTTAAAAATGCTTTAGTTACCACTGCACCTTGTTCTTCGGCTTGCTTTATCCAATCTGCAATTCCATAGGCTTCGGGAAAAGGAAATGCAGCATTCCATTTTCCGGTAAGCTCAACCAAAGGTTGAACAACAAGCATAATTCCAAATGCAATGAGCAAACCGATGATTGCAGGAAAAGTTTTCATTTTCAAAAACTCAAATGAATTTTCCTGAGCTAACTTTAAAAACACAAAACAAGGAATAATAAACAAGCCGATGGAATACATAGCCTGCAAAAACTTCATTGGATTCAGAATTGCAGGATTGTTGAAATCGCTTAGCGCAGTTGGATCTGAAAAAACCGGAATTCCCCAGCCCAGCTGAATAACAACCATTGCCAGTAAAGAAAAAATGCCTGTACAAAATAATGCAAGTGATGATAAAAACAGGATGTTAAACAATGGCGAACGGACGCGGAGGAAGTGGATTTGAGCCATAAACGGGCTTTTTGTGTATTTTTGCGCGGTTTTTAAAAACGATGGCGAAAATAGGAAATATTGATTTAGGTGAATTCCCGCTGTTACTTGCCCCGATGGAGGATGTGAGTGATCCCCCTTTTCGCGCTGTGTGCAAAGAAGGTGGGGCAGATATGATGTACACCGAGTTTATTTCTTCTGAAGGCTTGATTCGCGATGCAGCAAAAAGTCTGAAGAAATTAGATGTGTTTGAGTATGAGCGTCCTATTGGGATACAATTGTTCGGCAGTAACATTGAATCAATGCGGGAATCAACTGAGATTGCAACAGGCGCACATCCTGATTTAATCGATATTAATTACGGTTGTCCCGTAAAAAATGTAGCTTGTAAAGGCGCTGGTGCCGGCATTTTACAAAACATTCCGAAAATGGTGGCAATGACGGATGCGGTTGTAAAAGCAACACATTTGCCGGTAACCGTAAAAACCCGTCTCGGTTGGGACGATAACACTAAAAACATTCTTGAAGTAGCAGAACGCTTACAGGATATTGGAATAAAAGCACTTACCATTCACGGTCGCACCCGCGCACAGATGTATAAAGGTCCTGCCGACTGGACACTCATTGCTAAAGTGAAAGAAAACCCACGTATACAAATTCCCATTTTCGGAAATGGTGATGTTGATAGTCCCGAAAAAGCATTGCAGATGAAAAACACTTACGGTGTTGATGGTATTATGATTGGCAGAGCAAGCATTGGCAATCCCTGGATATTCCGTGAAATCAAACATTTTTTTGCAACAGGTTTGCATTTAGATAAACCAAGTATTGAAGAGCGTGTAGCTGTTTGCAAACGCCACCTCGATTTTTCTATCCGCTGGAAAGGAGATGTATTGGGCGTTCTTGAAATGCGAACTCACTACAGCAATTACTTCAAGGGCTATCCAAATTTCAAAGATTACCGCATGAAGCTAGTTACCTCTAATTTGTATTCCGAAGTATTGGAAACATTAGAGGAAATCAACAGAGTCTATTCGGCAGAATTGGTGTAATTACCACAAATCCCCCAACGTATAATTCACGCTCATACAAAACAGTAGTTGCCCCTCGTAACTAACTTTTGAATCGGGTACTGTCGTCCTTGAGTCACTAACATCACTTATCGTTGCATTCCGAAATTTAAATTCTGTGGCTACCTGTGCACAATATTGCGTTACAAAACCGAAAGTAAACTTACGACTTACATTCAGCAACATTCCCATTCCTGCAATTACTCCAAAACTCCAACGTTTTGCTTCCCATTGTTGTGAATTAAATTCACGAGAACTTATACGTGTGTAAGTGGAAGTTGGTCCGATTGAAAAATAAGGAGCGCATTCTTTTCCGGTATAAATTTCGTGAAGCGGGTAGTATTGTATAGCGCTTCCCATTCGTATATCTCTTCGCTCTGCTGACCATTTAATGGTAGCGGGAAAATAATCAGCAAACCATTCAGTATTTATTCTGCGTGAAATTTTCACACGCATTTGCGCTCCGTAACTTATCCATGAAGCAGCGTTTTTCAAAAATGGATTCAACGTTCCGCGCAATCCGAATTGTAAATCACCGCTGTAAAGATTTTTTGTTTGCACATCTTGTGCCATTGCCTGCTCGTTAGTAAATGAAATACCTGCCAGCGAAACAACGGGGGCGAGATATAGAAGTTTGTTGTTCATGTCTTCAGAGTTTATGGTTTCTGAAGATAGAACGTAAGAATGTAACTATTTATTGTGCGACTAATTAAATCGGGGCAATAAAATGAATATACAACCCGTGATTGCCCAACTTATTTATAGAATATTCAAATCGAAAAATACGGTCATAATAGGTTACAAAATCTAATCCGATTCCACCTCCGTATAACCAGGAATTGGTGAGTGGATTATTTTCTTTGTATTGGTCGGCATACACATAACCGCCATCAAAAAGTCCTTTTACATAAAGCGCATATGGCATAGGATTGAATTTTCCCTTCTTGATAAATTTCATATTCCACAAGCGGGTTGAAACTAGCGCGTATTTTAATTCAGATTTGAAATGTGCATAATGCCTTCCATCAATAACATAGTATTCATAACCGCGCACAAGATCTTCCATGTAGCCCAGCCCGCGCTGAATGTAATACGGCTGAAAGGAGCGGTTGGATATTTTTGCTTTCAGCCCTGAAGAGAAATAAAAGTTCTTGCTCAACTCCCAGAATTTTTTGAAACTCAACTCTGCTGTAAGCATATCCGTTTTCTCATTGTTGAGTATTCCCAAACCATATTTCGTAAGAACAACTTCAGCATATTGACCTTTCAGCGGATAAACTTTCACATCCCGAAAATCATACTCAAAGGTGTAAGCCGCTGTGAGATATTGTGTCTTGTTTCCATGCCCTGCAAAATAATCAGGGTTGAGTTTTGCTAATGTATCCTGCACGTTTGCATGGTAATACATCACATCTAATCGGTGGCGGAAATATAATCCGTGGCGATAGAGCAAACCTGCGCCACCATCAATTTCCTGACGAACATGACGTTTGGTGTCTTTGTAAAAAAGTTGTTTATTGTCATCAGCTGCATACCATATTTCTTTGTGTTGCGAATATCCCGAAGTAAATGACAAGCCGAGCGTTTGCTTTTTGTTGATATATGGAATTTCGTAGGTCAACCGAAACTGCGTATTAAAACCCAAGCGAATAAGGCCAATGAGTTTTTCTTTTCTTCCACGAAAATTGTAATGGGTGGTCATGATACCATAATCAAGACGCGAAAAATCTTTGTTCTGCCACCACGCATTAAAATTTCGCTCAGCAATTTGTACAAACGGAACAGGCCAGATATACCAACGTTCCTGCATGTTTATTGTAACATCTAATTTATTTCCTATTGTTGCTGTATCAACCGTAACAATGGTAAAAAGCAACGTATTGAACACATTGAACTGTGTGCGTTCAATAATGTGCTCAAGATTGTTTTCGGCAATCGTATCTCCTACATGAAAAGGAATTTCACGGAAAATTATTCTTTCTTTTGTGCGCTTATTTCCGTTCAGCGAAATGCTGTTTACAACAAACAGAGTATCATTTGCTGGCAACAAATTTTCCTGCCCAGAAAGTTGAAATGAAAACGAAAAAAAGAGAAGTAATAATGCAGGAATAATCTTCCCCTGCATCAGATATTAATGAATTTCATTAACGACTCGAAACGATTCTTCAGATCTTCGAGGTGTTTGGTTTCGTTGAACGTAGCCACAATATTGTAGTTGTAACGCTCAAATGTCTGTATAATTCCTGAAAGTTCTTCTTTATTGATTTTAAGAGTCAACTCCATGTTGTCAGTTCCCGGCAAGGTTCGGATATAGGAACTGAGAATTTTTGCATCATTTGATTCAACTATTCGTGCCACTTCTGTCAGTGAATAATCACGCACATTCATTTCAAGCACCAGAATTCCACCCGGATCGCTGATAGCAGCCATCTTGTTGGTATTCTGAATCAGGTTGTTAATGGTAACCATCCCCAGGTATTTATGACTTTCATCCACAATGGGAATTACTGTCAGGTTCATTCCTGCTGCCATGCGAATAGCATCATACACATGCTGGTTGGCAATATTTTCAGGGTTATTGAGTGTTAATGGGTGTTTTGAAAGTGGTTGATCAGGAATATTGCTGTCAAGTATGTCAGCCTCCGATACCATTCCCACATAATTTGTTCCGTCAATTACGGGCAGGTGAGCCACCTTAAATTCTTCCATCCACGACAAGGCTTTACGCCCTGTGTCAGTGGTTTTAAGCGGGGGAATTTCATCGGTAATAAGTTCTCTGACTAACATGATTTCTATTCTTTTTCTCTGTCTTACCTGCAAACTATATACCTGAAACGTTTAAAACCTTTAAATTGTTGTGTTGCTTATCTGAAATGATGTTGGCAAACCTACGTGTTTTAATATAAAACGCAAAAGAAGCGCGTTTAGTTTGCTCAAAGTCTATTTTTGTACAGAATATATTTCTTATGACAAAACTTAGTGTCAATATTAACAAGATTGCAACCCTTCGCAACTCACGAGGTGGCAATGTTCCTGATCTGCTGAAAGTAGCGATGGATTGTGAACGTTTTGGCGCACAGGGAATAACAGTTCATCCCCGTCCTGACGAGCGTCATATTCGCTACAATGATGCCCGCGAATTAAAGAAGTTAGTGAAAACGGAACTTAACATTGAGGGGAATCCGCGCGACCAGAAATTCATTGACCTGGTGCAGGAAGTAAAACCCACACAAGTAACATTGGTACCTGACGGAACAGGACAATTAACTTCCGACCACGGTTGGAACACCATTGAGCACAAAGATTTTCTAATTGAAATAATTTCAGAGTTCAAACGAAACGGTATCCGCACTTCCATTTTTGTGGATGCTGATGAAAAAATGGTTGAAGGTGCAAAAGCAACGGGAGCGGACCGCATAGAACTATATACCGAATCGTATGCGCACGATTTTAAGACGGACAAACAAAAAGCGATTGCACCTTTTATTGTTGCTGCAAAATGTGCCAATGAATTACAACTTGGATTAAACGCAGGACACGATTTAAGTTTAGAAAATTTAAAATTCTTCAAACAAAATATTCCTTGCTTGCTCGAAGTTTCCATTGGTCATGCACTGATTTCAGATGCCTTGTATTTTGGTTTAGAGAATACAATACAGCTTTATTTGAGACAATTGGTTGATGAGGCTTAATTACAAAAAACTCGGTGAGGGCGAGCCGCTTGTTATTCTGCACGGGCTTTTCGGCATGTTGGATAACTGGTTCACGCTGGGAAAAAAATTGTCCGAAAACTATAATGTTTACCTTGTTGATTTGCGTAATCATGGACAATCACCGCACAGTGTTGAGTGGAATTACAAATTAATGAGCGATGATTTGCTTAATTTTTTAAATGAGCACAACATTACAAAAGCAAATCTTATTGGTCACAGCATGGGAGGAAAAACTGCAATGTATTTTATAGGAGAACATTCTGAAAGAGTCAAGAAATTAGTAGTTGTTGATATTGCTCCTCGATTTTATCCCATTCATCACGACACAATTTTAGATGCATTGCTTTCCGTTGATTTAGAAAATCTGAAATCAAGAAATGAGGCAGATTTATTGCTTTCAAAATACATTTCCGATTTTGGCACAAAACAATTTTTGCTGAAAAATCTAGCTCGCAAAGAAAATGATAACACAACGTTTGAATGGAAATTCAATCTCCCTGTTATCGCAAAAAATATTCACGAGGTGGGAGTTGAAACAACCGGAGGTTCAACTGCCCCCACTCTGTTTATTCGTGGTGACAAGTCGGATTATATTAATCAGGAAGATGAAGCAGAGATAAAGAAATTATATCCGAATTCAGAAATCATTTTCATAAACTCAGGTCATTGGGTGCATGCCGAAAAACCGGAAGAGTTTTATAACTCTGTAATGAAATTTCTAAAGAATTAATTCTTCGAAAAGTGTAGAAGATGTTTTTTCTTTAACATCTTTTCCCGTTCATCAGGTTTCATAAATGGCAAAGACAGCATTGTCACTTTGTAATCAGCATACATTATTACACTATCGGGCAAAAAGTTTTCTTTTTCAAAATTCTGTTTTCCTTCATCGTTTGTAAAAACCCAAACATCACCATTTTTCATTTTATCATTAACGCCATTGGGCGATTGAATCCAAGGAACAATTCTCTTGCTGTAAAAATCAAGTGAATGTCCTCCCGAGATGTAACACACAAATTGTTCGTTCGGAATATTTTTGCTGTCAATGAATCTTCCTGCTTCAACATTACTTTGATACGATAACAGCGTTGGATAAAAGTGCGAGCTTAACATAAAGTTCGCACCAATTATTGAGACTAAAGAAACCACAATCAATTTTTGAAGTGGTTCAAATCTTTTAATGAGGAAGTAAACCGTCAACGAAAGGAATACAATTAAACTCACCCACAACAAAACGCTTTTAATCGGAAATGAATAAATGCAGAGTGTTAGAATAATCAACCATATTAAAACGATTGTAATTTTCTGAACAACACTGAAAACTTGTTGCAGCTTTTTCTTTTCTGAGTTTTCATATAATCTCAATAGATAATCAGCCGTGATTATTGCAGCTAATGGGAAAAGAATAAAAATATAATGCGGCAGTTTGTAATCCGATAAACTCATAGCTATAAACACTAACGTAAATCCGCCTGATGTAATAGCTTCTTCATTTTCGTTCAACTTAAATTTTGCGAGAACAATCATTTTCAGTTTTTGCCAATAACCACAAATGAAAAAAATACTCCACGGCAAAAACGCCCACAAAAACGTATGCGCAAAAAAGAATGGATCTGTTGTTTGGGGTTTCTGTTGGCTGTTGATAAAAGGATTATCTCCTGTCAGCCTTCCGAAACTCTGGTCCCACAAATAAAAACGAACACCGGAAATTCCTTTTTCAGGATGCAAATCAAACTGTTGATATAATCCCATCAGCATTGGTGATAGTAGGACTATAACAATCAATAATCCAATAATCCATTGCCACATGAAAATGCTTTTCCATCCTCTTCTTAAAATAAAGTGTGAGCCAAAAGCCATCGCAGGAGCCATTAATCCTATTGGTCCTTTAGCAAGCATCGCCAATGCAATTCCGGTAAATCCTGCCAGTAACGAAATCCATTTTCCGGTTTGATTAAACACAGCAATATTCCAGATAGAGAAAATAATTGCGCCTGTCAGAATAGTATCTGTTCTCACATCATTCGTGATAAGGAACATCGCCTGACACGAAGCAAACATGAGTGCTGAAAGCATCCCGGCTTTTTCAGAATACAACAGGTTGCCTAACTTATAAGTTGAGAAAATCCCAAGCAATGCAAACAACAACGATGGCAACTTGTAAGCAAAGTTGGAGATGCCAACTACCTTAAACGATAATGCAGACAACCAGAACAACAAAGGCGGCTTATCTAAATAGTCCTGATAGCGATTGGTAATATGCAGGTAATCCCCGCGCTCGAGCATTTCACGTGCAATGGAGGCATACTGCGCAGCATCCACATCCATCACATCAATAAATCCGCTGATGATGTAAACTGCAATGATTGCAGCAAAGAAAATGTAAGATTGCGTTTTGCTCAGCAAGAGAATTTGTTTAGCCCGCGCAAAAATAAACCTTTACTCCACCTTTACCCTAATCCCTTCTGAATGTGCTGCAAACTCAGGCGCATACATACACTGAACGCTGGTGATACCGTTGGAGAAATCACCTTTATGCGAAACGCGCAACGGATATTCAAACACATAACTTCCTTTTGGCAGGTAGGCGAAAAAGAAATTAGTGGCTGCATCACGTGTGCTTTCATAGTATCCTAAACCTCCTTGGTATTTGTATTGCGAGATTACATTCTCCGGCTCAAAACCAGATGCACGCATATCTTTCAGATGCACAAATTCCATGGCACGGTCAACACTTAATTCAACACGCACTTTAATTCTGTCGCCCGGATGCAAAACAGTTGATGATGTTACCGGAGTGATGACAGGCCCTGTAGCTGAAGGCTTTTCAAGGAATAGTTTTTTAGTCAGTTTCAAAGGCGTTTGAGCAGGTGTGATTTTATCTAATTGCTCAAAATACTGCCAGTACAATGAACCCCAGGCAACTCCTTTGTCCTGCTTTTCACTTTTCACATTTACCTTCACTTCACCCATTTCTTTAGTAATTTCTTTTCCGTTCCAAGCTGTTTTAAAATAACCTGTTCCCGCATCAGCCTGGTGCCCAACATAAATTTCATTCTCGCGAATTCCTCTGGACTGATTGCTGTTATACACCAGGTATTTTCCGACATTGATTTCTACTTCAGGAGTTTCTTCCAACCAATCTGTTCCTTTCAATAACAATGCATAACAAGCCTCAGCCGTTGCCTTGGTGGTTTTCCAATCCTGTGTTTGCTTTTGTTTCAGTAGCCATATCTTTAATTCTGCTACTGCATCCTGGTCATTCGTAACTTCATCAAAGGCCTCAATCAGCAATGCCTGTGTTTCAATCGGTGCCTGATGCCAGTAAAATCCTCCCGACATATCTTTCCAATACATTCCCATTTCTTCACTGTGGAGCGACTTTTCTTTCAACGATTTCATAATATCGGTTGGAATTGTTTTTGTTCCGTAACGATGCAAAGCCAGTGCTATCATACCCTGCATGTAGCGGCTGTTCTCCAACCAGAATTTTTCTGACTGACCTTTGTAGTAATTAAATGCTTCTTTATTGTTAGAAGAAATCTCAATCTGGCTTTGGAAGAAACTACGTGTATACAAATACTGTATCTGATCACTGCTAAGATTATTCTTACTCAAATCGGCTTTGTATTTTTTCAGGTTCTCATAATCTTCACGGATACGGTCATCCAGATAACGCACAGCTTGCTGAGTCATGTTCCATGCTTTGCGGTCTTTCTCAAAATCAATTACACCCAGCTTTTGAAGATGTCCCATGCCGGTTACAATGTGCTGTGTTATGTAGCGACTGTCTGGCATTCCCGGAAACCAGGGCCAGCCACCATTAGATACCTGTGCCTTCTCTAGCTTGCGCAAAGCACCATCTAATTCATTGCTCATTTTGTTCAGATCAAAAAGCAAAGCCAGTCTTTTCTTGCGCTCTGTTTCATCTTTTGCCTGCATCACCCAAGGCGTTTCTTCCAGCAGCAATGATTTCAACTCCTGATTCTTTTCAAGGTTAGATAATAAGGCAGTGCTGCCTTTGTCTGATTCAGAATCTCTCTTCCACGCATCAAATACTGCTTTTATTTTCGGACTTGAGTTGGCAATGTGTGTGGCAATGCTGTTCGCGTAATAGCGACTGAAAACCTGTTCCGAGCATTCATACGGATACTCCATCATATACGGCAATGCCTGCACTGCATACCACGCAGGATTAGCAGTAAACTCTAATGTAAGATTATGATTTGTTAACGTTGTTGAAGTATTCGTGAGTAGTTTGTTAAGTTTATAGGTTTTCGGTTGGTTGTATCTCACCGGCAGCGGCAATGATTCAGTTACCAACATACGATTGGTTAGCACGGGAACTGCCATTTCTTCTCCGTCAGAAAACTTCCCTGCTTTTGCAACTACCTTATATGTAACAGCAGAAATGCCTTCCGGAATTTCAATGTTCCAGATCAGTGCAGCGCTTTGTCCTTTTTCTGAGGTGAAGGTTTTAGTAGCAGAAGTATTTTTCAATGCTGCATCAACAGGCTGCATGGTGAGTGCATCAAACAAAAACAATTGTGCATTGCCTGTCATAACGGCTTCGCTCAAGTTAGAAACTTTTGCACTGAAGGAAATCTTATCTCCTTCTCTGAAAAAGCGCGGTGCATTCGGCATCACCATCAGCTCTTTCTGCGTTACCAATTCGTTTTGCGTTACCGAGTATTTCAAATCTTTGGTATGCGCAAAGCCCAGCATCTTCCATTTGGTCAGCGCTTCAGGAATAGTGAAACTGATGATTACATTTCCTTGTTCATCGGTTTGCAGGTGGGGATAGAAGAACGCTGTTTCATTGAAATTGCTGCGTGCCTGTATTCCGCTCAAAGCACCTTTCTCTCCTCCAGCTTTTTCATTAGGTGGTGGTGGAAGAAATTTTCCGGCTACATCATTTTTATCTTCACCTGTTGCAACTGTTGTTGCATCCATCATTGCCATTCCATTAGCAAATTCTGCATTTTTACTTTTCTTGCTTTCCAAACGGGAAGATGTAACGGTAACACTTTGTACAGAAATCTCCTCCACAGATCTTGCCCCAGCCACCAATACATCCCCATCATAATCGCCTCTGTAATACCCGTTACTGAAATAATACCCGAACCAATTCAACTGATCATAGATATGGCTCTGGCGGTAAGGACCAACCGCGTTCCAGTTCTTCTGATAAAGATTAGAAGTAGATATGCTGAACATATCCGCATTCCATCCCATGCTGGAATAGAAGTAATTATAGATATCAAAATACCAGGAGTTGGGAGCAAAGGCATCAAGTGATGCATCATACAAGGCAGCCACCATTTCTGCTGCAACCTTCTCGCCTTTCTTTCCTTTTATCTTCAACTTCCATTGTTCTTTTTCTCCCGGTTGCAGTTTGTTACGGAAGGTCTCAAATTCAATGTCTAACTCTTTGTTGGTGTAAGGAACAGAGATTAATTGCGAGTGAATAAACACTTCGTTGTTTTTGAAATAGGTAAGATGCACCGTGAAGTTTCCGCGGTGTTCTTCCTTCACAGGAATAGTAATCAGGCGCTGTTCATCATTGAGTGTGAGCCATTGTTTTTGCGAGATAAAACTTTTGTTTGCCACAGCATCAAACTGTTCAACTTCATACAACACTTTCACATCTTTGTAAGAAGAACCTATCAGCATCTTCGCCTCTTCTCCCGGCTCCGCTGTAATTTTAAGTGGTGCAAACCAATCAGCAGTGGTGATTGGCATTTGTGTTTCTTTCTCCGAAAACAGCGTGAAGTAATTCAGTGTTTTCACTTCTTCTCCGTATTTATCTTTTGAAATAGTTTCCACTAAATACAAGCCTTGCGGAAGTGACGAGAGTTTCTCCGCTTTCAAAAGTTTGTCTTTCTCTGTATCGAAATTCAGTTTCAGCACTTCTTTTTCGCGCGCGAAATTCTCTCTGTCGTTTTCATCTTTGTAAAACGCATCCGGGAAATCTGCTTTAAACTGTTCTCTGGTGTAAATGAACAGATCAGGCTCTGCCCATTTGCGCTTGCGGAGAATATCGTTCGGAGTTTTCAGCCTGTAAATGGTGAGCGTTCCTTTGGCTGCTTCAAATTCTCCGGCAGGGTTGGTGGTGCTGATGGTGAAATCTTTTTTTGCTTCGCGGTTAAGTGTTTCAGGAATATCCAGCGAGAGGTTAAGCGCTGTATAGCCTATGGTTACTGATGTTTCGGAGCTGCGGGTTTCGCCTGTGATGTCCACCACATCGGCATAAATGGTGTAGGTGAACGAAGGTTTGTATTCTTTTTTGATGCTGCGATCGGGGATGGCTTCAAAGGATATTTCAAACTCTCCGTTGGCATCGGTGGTAGCTGTTCCGTTCAGTATCTCCATGCTTTCGGTGGGCGGAAACCAGCCGCGTTTGCAATACCATGGATAAGGAAAGTAGGCGCTGCGCACTACTCGGTATTTCACTTCTGCTCCGTCAATGTTAGAGCCTGCGTAGGCTTTTGCACTTCCTTTTGCTTTTACCGTTTCACTTAGTTTAAATGTTCCTGAGAAAGGTTTGAACGTTACTTCAAACTTAGGGCGTTTGTATTCCTCTACCTGCACTGAAAGCGAACCTGTTTCGTTCTGTATGGTCATGCTGCCAGTGAGCACGCCCACGGGTGCTGTAAAGGTGCCGCTAAAAGTGCCGTATTCATTGGTGGTTAAATCCAGTGAAGCTACCTTCTCGTAATTAACATCAAAAAGAGTAACGGTTGTTTTGGTATTTGTAACAATGTTCTGGTTGTTACCGTCTTTTTCAATCAGGATACCTTTGAAGTAAATAGTTTGTCCGGGGCGATAGATAGCGCGGTCGGTAAAGAAGTGGGTGGACTGTACCTTTTGCCTCTGCGGATCACCGTAATAATAGGAGTAAAAAGAATTGTCGGTGAAAAGTTCGTCACCGTTGTAGTTCAGCTGCACCACATAATTCTCGCGTTCCAGTTTTCCTTTCACGGTAAATTGTCCGGTGGCATCGCTGGTGTAAATACCGCTCTTGCGCAGGTCGTATTCACGTGAGGTGTAGTTGTAGTATTCTTCCCACAATTGTGCTTTCACACCTTGTAAAGGAGTTCCCGAACTGCGTGAAACCACTACAAAGCCGCGGTTGCCTTTTTCTTCCTGGCGGCTGGAGAAAGCAATATCTGAAAACGATGTTATACTGTAGGCTACTGCATTCCCGTCTGTTGAGAAATCAGCAGATGTAGATGCAAACACCACATATAATCCGGTTTTCATCGGGGGCAGTTTTAACTCGGTGGAGTGCGTGTTGAAATCACCTTCATCGGGTAGGATAAAGTCAGTTTCACTGACTACTTTTGAAATGTTGAACAGTTCTTTTATCTGCTCTTCACCATAATATTTTCTGCGGAATTTTTTGTATTTCTCATAGTCAAGTGTTGCGATGCGGAAATAAACCTTTGAGCTTTTCACGCCCGCTTTTGCAAGATTGGCGTAATTGATTAATGCCAGAAACGGTTGATTGGGAAGGTTAACGCGTTCCACATTGAACGACATACTTTTTTGTGTGATGCTGGTGAGCAGGGTGCGACAATTGCTTGCCCCGAACGAAGAAGAGACGCGGCTGATGGCTTCGTTGCATTTATCATAGGCCGCTTTCTTTTCCCATTTCAGTTCATCGTCATCACCTTTTTTGTAGCCGCTGCCTTGGGTAAAAAAGTAGTTGGCTATCTCATACGAAATTTCGGTGGAGACCGGAAAAGCAATGTGTTGTTTTTCTGCGCGTTCGAGCGCTGCAAGAAAGAGGCTGTCTTTGTCTACATCAATGGAATGGCTGCGCATAAAACGCAGGCGTTTTAAATCTGCATCTACCAAGGCATCGGGGTTTTTATCTTCGCTGTGGAATTTTATAACATCGCGCAGTAATAATACCGCACGGTATTCCAACGAGGTGCTATCGGGAGTGGTGATGTTGAGTGCTGCAAAATCTTTCGGAGCAGAAAAATACTTCGCGCCTTCTATCTCAAACTTAAAAGCAGGTTGGGTTAAACCTGTTTCTTCGTTCATGTAAAAATCAATGGCGCGGTGGGCAAGAAAGTCATACACAGTAGGGCGCAACTCGCGTGCGTTGCGGCTATCCATCAGGACGGCATCAAAGATGGAGATGGGCAGTTCTTTCAGCTTATCGGCTTCTTCCAGACTTTTGCGGTAGTGAAAATCAACCTGCGCTACAATCTTCTTTAAATCCCAGGTGCTTAAATCTTCGGGCACAAAGTCAACGGTTTCGGTGCGGTCCATAAATACCCAGCGGTTTTGCTCGTAGTAACTCCAATAGGATTGTGCGAGTATGGAATGCAGCACAGGCTTTACAGGATACTGCGCATCTTTCAATTCAGCTTCGAGTTCAAGTATGCTTTTCTTCAGTGCATCTTCTTCGAGGTAGGAACTGAACTTCATTTTATGTATCACCGCTTTGATGAACTGCGGTGCGTTGTTATTCTTTTTAGAGTCTTTGAAAATTACATCCACTACTTCCAACGCAGATTTGGTAAGGCCTTTCCGGGTGAGGGAATCAATTTGTGCCCATTGCTTTTCATAACCTTCATTTTTAATGATGTAGTTGTATTTGTTGTTGCGCATAGTATTGTTGATGCTAAAAGCGGTTAGCAGAACCAGGAGCAATGACGCAGGCAGCAGGGAATATTTAAGTGATTTCATCGGGAGGATTTTCAGAATTATATGACAAAGATGCGGAAAAGGGGAGGATTCCATAAATATCCTACTGATTGGATAGAAAAACTTTGTCCAACTTTCAAAGGCGGCTGCATAGTCCCGTATTTTCGCACCGGCATGAAACATCTGCACCACCTTGTCCTTATAATTTTCCTCTTCCTCCACATCGCGCTATGCGCCCAGCAAGTTATATCCAATATACCCGAAGCATTTGAAGCCATCCCCAACCAGCAGCCCCGTATCTGCCATTTTAAAATCCGCATAAAAACACCCTCAGGAGGTCACCTCCAGGGCATACAAGGCTACACACACGATACCCGCACCTCTTTCATCATCACGGGCAGCGCCTCCTCCTTTTCCTATTATATAACCGCTCCCGAAAAAGGAGATGCCACCCTTCACAAAATTGCAAATGAGCCCCTGCGCCATGCCGGAGGATGCCAGCTCGCCAACAACAAAGTGTTTACAGGAATTGAAGACAATGCGCAGAAAGACAAATCCGATGTGGTCATGTTCGCTCCCGGAATAAAGCCTGTTGAAACCCTTCTAAAGCGCAGCGGAATTTTTAAACGCTCTACTGCCGTTGCCGTGGGCGCTCTTTACCTCAACGGGAATTACTTAGTAGCCGTTGCCGACTGGGATTCGCGCCACCTGGATTTCTACCGCTCGAGCACTAAAGGCCTTGACTCCGTTGCAACCTATACCGCTTCCGGAAAATGGGGTTCCTACCAATCCATCAACCTGCTGTCCGATACCGCAGGCGCTGTTTTTCTCATCGGCTTTTGCCGCGAAGGAAAAAACAACCGTGCCGACCTGTTCAGTGTTATAAATTACCGGCTCACGCTCCTTAGCTCCCGTTATTTTGAATGCACCAACGGCAGCAGCTTCCGCTATGCCGCAGGCATAGGCATCACCACCGAAAACAAACTCGTTGTTATAGCCTGCCCTCGCAAACTGAAAAAGCGCAACAGCATCAACATCTTTGGTTCAGATGAAGCATTGCCGCTGCGCTTTAAGTAAGTCCTCTCTGTTTACTTTATCGCAAACCTCAGCCCCGCATACACCACTGCTCCCATCCCTGGCCCCCACACCATAGAGGCATCAAAGTAAGGCCCGAAAGGGTCTGCAGCCGCTACAATTGCTCCGCGCTGCATAAAGTTGGTCAGGTTCTCGCCCCCGAGGTAAACCTCAAAGCGTTTGAATTTTTTGGTCACCTGCGCATTGATGGTAAAGTATGGCGCAGAATAATTTGCACGCTGATATTTCGCAGGGTTTTCCGTTGTTCCCGGAAGTCGGCTACGTCCGAAACGTTGCAACGTTAAATCAAACTTCCATTTCTCAAACCGGGTGAAGTATCCAAAGTTCAGCAGCATTCTTCCCGCTGTGGTCATCGGTTTGCGCATCAATGTTCCCGCATACGTACTGCGCACATCGTAGTATTTATAAGCAGTTTTTACTGAAAACTGTTTCAGCGGCTCTATCGCAGCTTCTACCTGAAAACTGTTGGAATATGATTTGCCATCTAAATTATAAAAGCTCACTTCGCGTGCACTGTAATCCAGATCAACCACCACCTGATTCAAAAAGTTAGTGTAGAAATAATCAGCGCTGATGCTGGCATCTCTTCCGAATAAACGAAAACTCTGACTCAGCGAAACCCCATAGTTCCATGCAATTTCGGGCATCAGTTTTTCTTTAACAATCACCGTGCGCGCACTTGCCAGCACCGAAGCATTTTCGGCAAAGGGGTTGGCTACACGAAAACCTCTTCCTGCCGCCACACGAAAAATAGTTTCTTCGGCAATGTTTATCTTAATGTTCACGCGAGGGTTAAACATAAAGCCATACAGGTTGTGATAATCACCTCTTACACCCGCAACAAACGAAAAAGTTGACATGTTGTTATAACTGTACTCCGCAAACGCACCCGGCACAATTTCCCTGCGCGTGAAAAGTGAATCATTGTACGTTTCCACAAAATCATCCAGCAAAAAACTAACCCCTGCGCGTATCTTATTATCACCATTCACCACCTTATCCTGATAAATCAGATTAGCATACAACGTTTTTTCCGTCCCTGAATACCTCTTCAACCCGAACAAAGAATTCATTTCGTGATAGCGCACCGAAGTGATTAATCCCAAGCTGCGGTCGAGGTTTCCGGGAAACATCAATCCTGTTTTGTTGCTTACCTCCAATTGTTTGGTCAGCACTTTTATCAGGTATTTTTCCATCGCGCTATGCCCCGAATGTTCTTCAAAAGCCTCATCCGTTTGTCCCCCGGTTTTGTTTTCGTAAACACCTTTTATGTTCAGTTGCATTTCAATTCTTTTACCACTGTGATATTTCCAGCGGTTAAAAAAATTGTATTGCTGCTGCCTGGGTGTATCCATAAAACCATCGTGGTTATTATCGTTCTGCCTTAAAACAGTATTGCCATGCAGAAATAACATCGTACTCAGTTTCTGGTTGAATTTTGTTCCGGTATGAATATTCACCTCTCCCCTTCCTCCCGAACTACCGTAAACATTCACAAAAAGTTTATCGGCCTTCTCAGCATCGGGCTTCAGAAATTCAAGATTTATTTGTCCTGCCATCTGCTCATAACCGTTCACCACCGAGCCCGTTCCTTTTGAGACCTGAATGGATTCAATCCATGTTCCAGGCACAAAGCCCAGACCGTAAGCAGAAGACAAACCGCGTATCATCGGAATCATTTCGCCTTGTATCTGCGTGTAGATTCCATCCAATCCCAGCAACTGAATTTTCTTCGCTCCCGAAAGTGCATCGGTGTAAACCACATCTACCGAGGCATTGGTGGTAAAGCTTTCACTCAGGTTACAGCAAGCGGCTTTCTGTAATTCTGCTCCTGTTATTTTTTCCGTCAGTATCGGATCAATCCGCGAAAGGAACGTGCTTTGTTGCTTTCCTTCAATAGTTACCTGACTTAACTCAACACTGCTTTTCAGTTTAACGGTGAGAAATGTTTCGTTGGAAATACTAAGCGTGTCGCTTACATAGCCGGTGAAACTTACTACCAGTTTTATCTGCGTTTTTGGGTTTCTGTTCAGCGTAAAATTTCCGTCAATGTCAGTAACGGCACCTTCATTTGTCCCCAGCCAATGCACATTTGCAAAGGAGAGCGGAGCTTCCTGCCTACCGTCAGGCATGGCTTTTTTCTGTTCGTCAATTCCGTAAACAATTCCTTCAAGGGTTTGCGCAAAAGCCAAACCCGGGAAAGAGAGGAAGACAATTAATAGTTTAATAAACCAGTTTTTCATATTCTTTTGTTTTGTCTCGTATCGTCATGCTGAACTTGTTTCAGCATCGTTAAAGTCAAAGACCCTGAAACATCCCGATAGCTATCGGGACAGGGTGACGTTAGCCGACAAAAATGTCAGCTACAAAAACAAAAGAGAATCAGATACGAAAAACCGAAACGAGAATAAGAATGTCTTTCCCTGAAATGAGAGGTGGAGCATGAGCGACCTCTACAAGTTGCGCTGTTGCAACTTCAGTAAAAACAAAAACAGCAAGTGTAAAATAATCAACAGCAATATCAAACTTGAAATTGAAATTGCTGACGATGGTTTGAATATCCAACTTAAAGTAGTCGGTAGAATAATCGCAACACTTTGCTTCAACAGCATTAGCGGTTTTGCTTTCTTTTACGCAACAATCAGCACTTTGAAAAAAAGAAATCTTAACCGCGCCACTTACTAAGCAAACCATTTTGTGTGCAGTAATGCCGATACTCAATACGAGCATCAACAGAGCCATTGCAACAGAAAAGTATTTGCGTAAAAAGTTCATTGATACAAAGGTAAACAAATTACTTCGAGAAATGTTTGCGCGTAATCACCTTCAGTAGTTCGCGTTCCAGAATGAACTGTGTGATTTTCTCTACTGAATCGGCAAAAGAATTGTCTGCAAATAGTTCGTTTGCCTTCTTTTCGCTCAGATCAATGGTGTAAAGCAATTGTGAAAACTTGTTGCGGTTATTTTCCAGCATATTCTTTACAACGGGCTTCACCTGCACAAACAATTCATCATAAGCAGTAGCCGTATTTCCTGAAAACGAAATGTCTATTCCGTTGGAAGCAAAATCTTTTTCCACCTGTGCAGCCGTGAGTCGGATGATCTCCTCGTTGTTTTTGTAAAGGGAAAGATTGGTTTGCATTTTTTATTCTACCGCAAAGAGCGCAAAGGAATTCCGCAAAGTTCGCAAAGAAAAAATTATGCTTGCAGAACCAGGCGTTCTACAGGCGTATTTTCAATAATGTGTTTCTGAATTATTTCTTCCACATCACTGAGTTGCACATTGCGGTAATAAACTCCTTCGGGGTAAACCACTAAGGTTGGACCGCTTTCGCAGGCATCTAAACAACCGGCACGTTGTGCGCGTACTTCGGTTTTCAAACCTTTATCGAGCAAAGACTTTTTAAAAGCAGCAACCAATGCCAGTCCGTGCTTTTCACCGCAACTTATGCGTTCACCGGCTGCACGCTCGTTGGTGCAAATGAATATGTGTTTCTTGAATTTCAACTTTGGCGTTGCATTAATTGTTCGGTAAAATCAGTCAGCATTTTTTTCTTTTCAGCAAGGGCGTTTACTTTTTCAAGAGCTGAAAGTCCTTTACTATAATACCTCTGCATTTCTGTTTCAGCCAGTTTTTTCACCTCCAGCAAATGGTAAACTACCTTTACACCTTCTACTTTTTTCTGTTCATTTTTTTCGTTCAGCAAATCATTAAGCTTTTCTGTTGTTGATTCATCAGCCAACTCAAAAGCCTTCAGTAGTAGAAATGTTTTTTTGTTGGAAATAATATCACCACCTGTTTGCTTACCTACTTTTTCTGTCTCGCCAAACACATCCAGAATATCGTCCTGCAACTGAAATGCAATGCCGGTATTCTTCCCAAATTCGTATAAATTCTGTGCATCTTCATCCGTTGCGCCAGAAACCAAAGAGCCCATCTGCAAAGCAGCACCTAACAGCACCGCTGTTTTCAATTCTATCATATGAAGGTAGTCGGCAATGGAAACATTTTTTGCTGTTTCAAAATTCATGTCTAACTGCTGCCCTTCGCAAATCTCCAATGCAGTTTTATTAAAAACAGGAAGCAATTTTTTCAACAGTTCACCTTCATAGGCCGACAATAGTTCATACGATTTAATAAACATCGCATCGCCCGAAAGTATGGCTGTGCTGTTTCCCCACTTATGCCAGACAGTTGGCTTTCCTCGTCTTAGAGGAGCGTTGTCCATTATATCATCGTGCAATAAGGTAAAGTTATGAAACACCTCTAATGCAACTGCTGCATCCAATGCTTTTTCATAATCATCTTTGTACAATGAATAACCCAACAACGCAAGTACAGGACGCATGCGTTTGCCGCCTAATGAAAAGGTATAGGTAACGGGCTCGTATAATTCAGCCGGTTGCTCTGGTATATTTATTGAACATATTTTCTGATTGATTTTCTCTAACAGGTTTTGCATCACAAAACCGTTTAGATAAGAGAAATAAACTGTCCCTGCTCAATCACTCTTTTTAAACCTTCTTCAAATGAGATGGTGTCGCGTTTCAGCAATTGCTGCATCTTTGATGTATCAGGTTGTCTGCGTGTCATATCGCCTTCTGTTAATTCAGGAAGGTGAACAATTTTAGAAGAAGAACCGGTAACTTTAATAATGATGTTGGCCAGTTCCAGAATGGTAACTTCTTTTGTTCCGCCAATGTTTACCACATCATTAATATACATGTTGTTGTAAAAAGCGTTGGTACAGGCTTCAATATTATCTTCAATAAAACAAAAAGTGCGGGTTTGTTTTCCTTCACCATAAATAGTGATGTCGGCATTTTGCAAGGCCGCATAAATAAACTTAGAAATCACAAAGTCTTTGCTTTGCTTTGGTCCATAAGTATTAAAAAACCTGAACACGGTAAACTCCAGGCCAAATTCGCGTTGGTAAGAACGCAGGTACGCTTCGCCCACATTCTTAACAATGGCATAAGGCAAACGTGAGTTTAATGGTGTTGTGTCTTCATTCTGGGGAAACTCAACCGGTTCGCCATATACTTCTGATGAAGAAGAAAAGTAAACACGTCTTACACCTGTATTTTTAGAAAGGTTAAGTATGTTTTTTATTCCCGTAATATCTTCCAGTACCATTACAGGATTAGAAAGCGTACGTTTTACACCAACCAATGCAGCATAATGAAACACATAATCAAAGGTGTAGGCATAAAAAACGCTGGAGATATCTTCAAAGTGATTTACATCGCATTTGATAAACTTTACATTGCGGTAAGGCGAATCAGGAAGTTTTTTAAGCGAGCCTGTGCGCAGGTTATCAACTATAACCACATAATTATCGGGGTCTTCAGCTAATTTTCCGGCTAATGAACTGCCTACAAAACCTGCTCCGCCTGTTACAAGTATTTTTCTCATTGTTTTTTGTCGGGTGGCAAAAGTAAATGAAATTTACTCGGGATTCACCTGCTCTTTAGCGTTTTTTAATTCCTGAAGGTAGAGGGCATCTGAGATATCGGCTCCGTTTTTAAAATAAAATATCCCGCCCCAGTCGTGGGTTAGCTTTTTATAAATGGTTTGAACACCATCTACTTTTACGGTTGTAACAATAAAAGTCTTTCCGGTTTCTGTAACTGTTTCTTCTTTGTAAGAATTGTTTTTCCGCAACTCATATAAGGCTTTGGCTGCTTCTTCCTTCTTGCGGACAGCCTCTTCTTCTTTGGCTTTTATAGCTGCAGCCTCCTGTTCAGCTTCCAGACGTTCGCGTTCCTGTTTTTCGGCAAGTATGCGAGCTTTTTCTTCGGCTGATGCCTTTTCCGCTTCTTCTTTTGCTTTTCTGTCTGCTTCAATTTTTGCCAAGCGGTCTGCTTCTTCTTTTGCCAATTTCTCCTGTTCGGCCTTTATACGGGCTTGTTCTTCGGCTTCACGCTTTTTACGCTCTGCTTCAAGCTTAGCTGCTTCTTCGGCTTTGAAACGGACTTTTGCTTCATCTTCCAGTTGTTTTTGTTGCAATTTCGCTGTGGCAATAGAATCAGCAACAGCCTTTTCTTTTGCTTTCTTCTCTTCCAAAGCTTTCAGTTTTTGGGCTTCTTCTTCTTTTATTCTCAACTTTTCCAAATTGACAAGAGAATCGGCTACGGCTTTTTCGCGGATCTTTTGTTTCTCTAATTGCAATTTTTCCTGTGTGCGTGCATTGGCAATTGAGTCGGCAACGGCTTTTTCACGCATTTTTCCTGCTTTCTTTAATGCTTCGGCCTCGGCTTCTTTTCTTGATTTTTCTTCTGCTGCAAGTTTTATTGCTTCGTATTTAGCATTGGCAATTGAATCAGTAATAAACTGCTGACGGACGAGTTTCTCAGCTTCCGCACGCTTGCGTGCTTGTTCAGCTTTCACCAATTCATTTAGCTTATCTTCTTCTGTTTTCTTAAAGTTTTCTTCCTGTTTGCGCTTTTCCATCATTTTGGCTAAGTGTGCTTGCACAGCAGCCAATGAATCTAATTTTGCCTGTTCTTTTGCCTGTGCAGCAAGCAATACTGCATTTTCGGCATCGTGTTTAGCCTGTTCCTGTTTTGCCAGTTCTTCGGCTTCCAATCTGCGTTTCTCAGCAGCGGCACGCAATTTATCCTCTTCAATTTTTCTTAAACGTTCGCGTTCAGCGGCATCAGCCATTTGCTTCTTCCATTCATCAAGGTCGTAATTAACCGTTACAAAGCCTCCCTCGTTTTCTTTATAAAGCACACCACCTGCGCTTTGTTCCCATTTTTTCTTGCCTTTAGCATCGGCTGTCAGAGGATTTAGGTCTATTTCTATTTGTTTGGTGAATGTTTCATTTTGCTTGTTCTTGGGAACCTCCGTAATAAAATTAAACGTTTTGGTAGTGGAACCGGGAAGTCCTGCACTAATAACGTATTCAGCGCCCAACTCCAGTTTGGCTTTGAACTTGCCGGCTGAATTGGTAGTGCGATATAATAGTTTGCCTTTATCCCTGAAAATCTTCACTTCTGCGCCATCCACGGGCTTTCCGGCACTGGTTACAATGCCGTCAACCATCAATGAGCCGCCTTCCTGAGCAAAACCCGAAAACGCAGAAACCACCCATATGGCTACTAAAAAGAAGTTTAGGCTAAAGCAATTCATTATTGGTCGTAATAATAGCAGGTTTTCGTCTTGTTTTCCGCTTGGAACGGGCAAAAATACAAAAAAGAGGCATTCATCGGAAGGTATCTAAAACTCGGACGGAAAGAATGGTGTTTTTTGTCTTGTTATTAACCTGATTAGTCTAATTTCTAAAACTTATCCACAACCCGATGTGTAATAAGAGGCAATTGAAGTGATTTGGTTTTAAACACACGCAAAGCTTCTTCAACATAAAATAAGTATTAACGATTTAATAAAATAAGAAGATGAGACAAGCACTAACAAACTACATGCCCCAGCAAATGCCTGAGCGCAGACAGCAAACGGATAACCTGATGATTAAAGCTAATTACCAGCTTATCCAGTTAAAAACTGACGACATTCTTTTTATTAAAGCGCTAGCGGATTATGTTATCATAAAAACCACTACCGGAAAGTATATAACACTTAGCACTATGAAAGATATGTGCGATAGTTTGCCAAGTGATAACTTTGTGCGCACACACCGTTCATTTATCGTGAACATGGAAAAAATTCACCTGATTAAAGGTTCAAGCCTTATCATCAGCGACAACAATATTCAGTTTACTGTTCCTATCGGAAGAGTTTACAAAAAAGCATTAAAAGCAACATTGAATTCTTAGTTGGTTTAGGTTTGATGTGTTAGCCCCGCTGTGTTTTAGGTTCACAGCGGGGCTTTTTTATTGCATAAACATTTGAAAAATAAAAGCCCCATCGTTTTTAAGCGATGGGGCTTTTCACAATTTCTTTGGGTTTATTTTTTATTCGCTTCCTTGATATATTGCTCCAATGCCATTGTCATGGAAGGTGCAGCAGGAACAGGAGCGCTGATGTCAAGATACAAACCAGCTTCTTTTACAGCCTGTGAAGTAGTGGGACCAAAGGCAGCAATGCGTGTTTTATTTTGTTTGAACTTCGGAAAGTTCTGAAACAATGATTTTATTCCTGCAGGACTGAAGAAAACCAATACATCGTAGTTGACGTTTGCAAGGTCACTCAGGTCGCTGCAAACGGTGCGGTAAATAACTGCACGGGTAAATTTAATGTGGTTTTTTTCCAATAACACAGGTATTTCTTCTTTTTGAATATCGGAAGAAGGCAACAAAAATTTTTCGACCTTGTGTTTCTTGATTATGTCAATCAAATCGTTAAACGTTTGCTTCCCATAAAATATTTTGCGTTTGCGGTAAAGCACATATTTCTGCAGATAGAAAGCAGTGCTTTCAGAGATGCAAAAATATTTCAGCGTTTCGGGAACAGAAACGCGCAATTCTTTGCACATGCGAAAAAAATGATCAACCGCATTACGGCTGGTCATAATAACTGCTGTGTAATCGGGAAAATGAATTCTGTCTTTACGAAACTCGGCAGCCGAAATTGCTTCAACATGAATGAACGGGCGGAAATCGATTTTTACGTTGTGCTTTTTTGCCAGATCAAAGTAAGGAGATTTATCTGTTTCCGGTTTGGGCTGCGAAACAAGAATTGACTTAACCTTCTCCTTAACCTTTACTTTTACAGCCTTTTGTAGTTGTTTACCCATGCACCTTAACCAACAAAATTTTGCATTTTTAGGCTGTGTACCTTAAAATAATTTTCGCTAACACAGCAGCCGGCAAAATTTCGAGGGTGCAAAAATAGAAAAATAAATAGAACTTATTAAAGCCTTGTTTGGCCAAGCCGATATTTAAACCCCGAATTAATCTGGCGACATAACTCGTTGCAAAAAGAATAATTCCTGTATAAATAAAAACTGCCTGCGGAAAAGCGGTAGCATATATCAGGCAAATAATTATTGGAAGAAGTGCAAGGCCAAGAGCCTTATTAAAAAGAAACACATGAAAGTTGTAGAACGAAAATTCGTTTTGCGCATTAAACACAAAGCCCGTTAGCTCCGAAACAAGAATTCTGAAAGCAAATAACAAAAAAACGGTGAGTGCGATTTTGCCGAAAACCAAAAATCCTTCTCCAGAAAATAACTGTATATTAAAATAGTTGCTGACAAGAAAAAGAAAAGACGAAGACGAGAACAGAAATACAACCGTAAGAAAAACAGAAACCCGTTGCGAAAGCACCTTTTCTTCACGTACTAATTGTGAAGCAAAACGCATGTCTAAAACTGCGCGAAAAAATTCTGTAAATCGTTTAGGATATGATGCTCTGAGATATGCAATAATTAAAACACAACTAAGCAATAAAACAGTTATCCACCCGGGAAAAAAATCAGTTTTTTTTACCGGAGTCTGATTAGCAGGTTTCAGTTGGTGCCCTGTGAATAATGAAACCGCAGGAATTTCAGCAATAATAGTATCCTGTTTGGGAAGAGTATCAACTAATACTATTTCTTCGGCTTGTGCCGGCTTTGGTTTAGGCGCATCCGTTTTTACAACCCCCATAGTTGTCGGGACTTTTTTCAAACTATCCAATAATAAATCTTTCTGCACTGCTTGCTTTGCTATGCTATCTTGCGGAATGATTTGTTGCTGTTGAAACACTTTTTTGATGAAAATTGGTCGAACAAAATTAGTTGAAATACTTTCGTGCCTTGCAACAATTTCTCTTTTGTTATCTTGCTCCCAAAGAACTGAAATGACCGACACAAACCATAAACACACCAACGCACTTATAAATGAAAGCAGTCCTTACCTGCTGCAACATGCACATAACCCTGTGAACTGGTTTCCCTGGGGCGATGAGGCATTGAAGAAAGCCAAAGATGAAAATAAACCTTTGCTCATCAGCATCGGTTATTCGGCTTGCCACTGGTGTCACGTAATGGAACATGAGAGTTTTGAAAGCGAAGAAGTGGCTGCGGTGATGAATGCTCATTTCGTTTGCATAAAAGTTGACCGAGAAGAGCGACCCGATGTGGATGCTGTTTACATGACTGCCGTGCAACTAATGAACGGACAAGGCGGCTGGCCGCTCAATTGTTTTGCATTACCCGATGGCCGTCCCGTTTATGGCGGCACTTATTTCCCGAAGCAAAATTGGATGCAGATTTTGCAAAACATCGACAGCCTTTACCGCAACCAACCTGAACGTATGCTTGAATATGCTGAGAAACTAAGTGCTGGTATAAAGCAGAGCGATTTGATAGAAATGAATACTTCACCTTCTGATTTCCATGTTTCGGATTTGGAAAAGATGATGGAAAACTGGGTAAAACGTTTTGATAACCTTGATGGCGGTCCTGACAAAGCACCCAAATTTCCGATACCGAATAACTATCAATTTTTATTGCGCTATGCTCATTTGAAGAAAGACGAAGCACTTTCAAAACATGTAAATCTTACGCTTGAGAAAATGGCTTATGGTGGAATTTACGACCAGATAGGTGGAGGCTTTGCTCGCTACAGCACCGACCGCTACTGGAAAGTTCCGCACTTTGAAAAAATGTTATACGACAATGCGCAATTAGTTTCGCTTTATTCCGAAGCATACCAACTCACAAAAAAAACACTTTACAAAGAGGTGGTTTTTCAAACGCTGGAGTTTATTGAACGTGAAATGACTTCGCCTGAACATGCTTTTTATTCAGCACTGGATGCCGACAGCGAAGGTGAGGAAGGAAAATTTTATGTGTGGCAAAAAGAAGAGTTACAAAAATTACTGAAAGGTGATTTCAAGTGGGTTGCGGACTACTACAATATCAACGAAACCGGTTTTTGGGAACACGGCAACTATATTTTATTGCGCAACACCAGCGATGATGCATTTGCAAAAGCGCATGGATTTTCGTTGCCTGAGTTGAAAGAAAAAATGCAATCAGTAAAAAACACATTGCTTGCCGAACGCGCAAAACGCATTCGTCCGGGATTAGATGATAAGCAACTGACCTCATGGAATGCCTTGATGTTAAAAGGTTATGCGGATGCCTATCGCGTTTTTGGCGAAGAGAAGTTTTTGAACACAGCTCTTGCCAACGCTGATTTTATTTTGCAAAAACAAAAGAAACCGGATGGCGGGTTGTGGCATAATTACAAAACAGGAAAATCAAACATCAATGGTTTTCTTGAAGATTATTGCTTTACTATTGAGGCTTTTGTTTCGTTGTATGAAGTAACGTTTGATATGAAATGGTTGACCGAAGCAAAACAATTAACAGATTATTGTTTCGCACATTTTCATGACCCTAAAAGCGGAATGTTTTTCTTCACATCTGATGAAGATGATGTATTGATTACGCGCAAGTGCGAAATAAACGACAATGTAATTCCTGCCTCCAATTCATCGCTTGCTCGCAGTTTGTTTATATTGGGAAAATTGTTTGATGACGAACATTATCTGCAAACTTCTGAGCAGATGCTGAAGAATATTATTCCTTCTATCGCGGCATACGGACCAGCATATTCCAACTGGGCATTGCTGGAGCTGAACCATGTTTTTCCGTTTTATGAAGTAGTGGTGTGTGGTGAAAAAACAATGAACAAAATTCAGCAACTGGAACAACATTTTATTCCCAACAAACTAATCTGCGGTTTAATAAAACCGGATAATAACAACACTCTCCCGCTTACGGAAGGAAAATATGTTGCCGGCAAAACAATGATTTATGTTTGTGTTAATAAAACATGCAGGCTGCCGCACGAAGAAGTTTTGCAGGCATTGGAAGAGATGAACTAAATTCTCTTATTTTTGATTCACGATTATGAAAAAAGATATTGAACATCCCGAGGTGGAAGACATTGCGGTAGCAGTGGTGAAACAAACAAATGAGTTGGGCGAAGAAGACTGGTATGCCTATTTTCTGAACCTGAAAAATGTGACGGTACAAAATGTGCTCGTTACTTCGCGCGGTTACGGAATGCTGGATAATGAAGAAATAAAAACCTCTACCCTGCGCCATTTTCTGGAAGATGTTGCGCCCATGAGTGCCATGAAAATTGAGCTGCTTATGGATAATGTTTTCGGACTGAGTAATGAGTATTGGGTGAGTTTTTACATCGGCAAAACCATTTACGACAAGAAGTATATTTTCCTGCCGGAGAGTATTATAGAAGACAATTTCACGCACATTCCTGTTTTGGAAACTCAGGGTGTAATGATTAAGTGAGCACTGTGTTAGAAAACATTAACATACACGATGTATTGTTTCTGGACATTGAAACTGTTCCGGGCGTTAATGGTTATAACAAGCTTTCACCGCAAATGAAAGAGTTGTGGAATCATAAAGCAGGCTTTCTAAAAAAATCAGAAGAAGAAACACCCGAATTGCTTTACAACCGTGCCGGTATTTATGCCGAGTTCGGAAAAATAATTTGCATAGGTGTCGGGTTTTTTAATTCGAATGCAAAGAAGAAAAAGGAATTTCGTCTTACCGCTTTTTATGGCGATGATGAGAAACAATTGCTTCAGGATTTTGCTGCGCTGCTGAATAAACATTTTAACGGCACCGAGCATTTGTTGTGTGCTCACAACGGAAAAGAATTTGACTTTCCTTTTCTGGCGCGCAGAATGCTGGTAAACAAAATTAAAATTCCGTTTGTGTTGGATGTGGGCGGTAAAAAGCCCTGGGAAAACAGCTTGCTTGATACCATGCAGTTGTGGCGATTTGGCGATTACAAACAGTATACTTCTTTAACGCTGCTTGCTGCGCTTTTCAATATTCCTACGCCCAAAGATGATATGCAGGGCAGTGATGTGCATCGCGTTTACTGGCAGGAAAATAATTTGCCGCGCATAGCAACCTATTGTTGCAAAGACACCCTTACCGTTGCGCAACTTTATCTCTCTTACCGTGGTGAAGATTTGCTGAAGGATAAAGAAATTGTTTTAGTATTGTAGTCTATGAACATTGAAAAACTACGCAAGCTGTGCCTGTCTTTTTCTCATGCAACCGAAGAGGTGAAATGGGGAAATGACCTGTGTTTTTGCGTGGGCAAAAAAATGTTTTGCGTTACCGGCTTGTCGGGGAATTTTAAAGTTTGCTTAAAGGTAAATGACGAAGAGTTTGCAGAGCTCTCTACCTCGCAGGGCATTATTCCTGCTCCCTATCTTGCACGTTATAAATGGATTTTAGTTGAAAACGACAGCCGCTTTTCTGAGCGCGAGTGGGAGCATTATATCCGCCAGAGCTATGAATTGGTGAGGGCGGGCTTGCCAAAGAAAGTTGCCGAAACACTGGTATAAACAAAAGGGTTTCCCTTGTTAAGAGAAACCCTTTTGATAACAGAAAAATAAACATTAATCTTTTTTTCCTGTACCCAGCACTAAGCCAATAACACCGCAGGCAAGTCCCCACAAAATGGTGTTTACCACTATGTCGATAACCAACAATTTGGTGGTGTACATGTCAACAAAAAATGCTACAAACGACAAATCGTAGCCTAGCACCAACAAAAAGCTAAGCATAGCGCCCGTCATCAAAGCATCCATAAATGATTTCTTGCCCATTTTGTCAAGAACAAAAGCAAGCATAAGGCTCCAACAAAGCTGCCATCCGGCCAGCATAGGCAAATCGGGCGGGTTTTTCATTAAACCATCATAGGCATGCGACATCTCGCCTGCCATCATATCCATTAATAACATTCCGAAAATAAGCCAGCCTCCTAAAAAGACTACTACGGTTGAGGCTAATGCGCCAAGTAAAACTTTTGTATTCATTGTTATGGGGTTTTAGAGTCCCCTGCCAAAGGCGGGGGAGCGGTTGTAGAACAAAGCTATAACCTTTTATTTCACCTCCAATAGGGTTGATAACCATTTTATTAACCGCCAACGGTTGAAAGCTAACAGACTGAATAATTTTCTCTTCCGCGAGTTGGTATTTTTGATAATTTTTTATTTTTACGGGAAAATTCAACTATGGAATATAGTATCGGCATAACTTTTATCCCAAATCTGGTGGATTATGCCACCTATGCAAAACTTTGCGGCATTAATGTGCGGGGTGTGCAAAAGCAGGTGCGTGAAAAACGCATTGCCTTTACAATAATTGACGGGCTTACCCTTATTGATACGCTTACTTCGCCACCCGTAAAAAGGCTTCCCCGAGATTTTAAGCCACAACACCTAACGGTAAATACGGCTGGAATTAACCCGAATGATTTATTACGGGTAAGCACACTGGCACAAAAAAACGGCATTACTTCCGACAGGTTTTACCGCTCTATTCTGTTGGGAAGATTAAAAACCATTATGATTATGGGTGAAGCTTTTGTTTATAAAAGTGACCCGCTGCTTTCGCAATTGCTTTCTTCCTATTCAAAAGATGTCAATTATGAACCTGCTTTGTGACACCGAAATATTCGGTTGTCACCTTGCAGGTGCGAAAGTTGACAATCCAATATCCTGCCGTACCATAGCAGGTCTGAAAGATGACAATCGGAAATATGGACGTACAATAGCAGATATGAAAGGTGACCAGCGGATATTTGGCCGTACTATAGCAAGTCTGAAAGTTGACGATCGGATATTTGCTGGTATCGTAGCAGGTGTGAAAGGTGACCAGCGGATATCCGGTCGTATCATAGCAGGCTGAAAAAAGGCAGAAAAAATTACTCTATTATCAGCTTCTCCCAAAACACCACTTCCTCTTTTTCTTTTACCCTCAACAGGTAAACACCTTTTGAAAGGTTTAAAGGAATGGTGGATGTTTGCCCTTGCGCTACGCTCTGGGTAACAAGCCGCCCAAGCGCATCATAAACCTCAACCGATAACTGATTACCGGTTACCGATAACTGCTCAATAGTAATTTGGCTGCCGGCAGGATTGGGGAAAATCTTAAGTTTTGGTTTTTCTGTTTCGGGGATGCCAGTGGTGGTGTCTAAGGTTACGGAGACATCGTCAACATAATAATAAGCCACCCCAGGCAATACAGACATAAGATTAATTGTATCGGTATGCGCATTGTCAAAAAAATTGCAAACGTTTATATACCGATATGATGAATCGGCTATAAAAGAACCTGTTACTTCTATCCAATTAACGCTATCTGATATAATGGAAGCAGCATATACCTGAGATATGTTATCAATGGGAACAGGATTATTAAGGCTATAAGGAACAGTTGAAAATTTTACTCCCATATTGTTACATGCAGTGCGCGTTGGGTTGCTATCATTGGCAAGACAAAACTTTACTGATACTAAATATTTCTCTCCTATAACCAAATCTGATAAAAGCTGTGCTCCTATAGTTTCTCTATTTCCATGAGGGTTTGCTGTAAATGAAACTGCAAAGCCGCAATAGGCATTACCAGTTGCAGCATATTGATATCCATTTTGATTTGTTGGAACATAAATAAAATTATTTGTTGGGCCTGCGCAAGCATTGAAATACTCTGGAGTTTCACGAACCCTATCCCAACCTGTAGCTCGTATCACCTGGTCAACGTTATCCGGGCAAGGTGAGCAAATCTCAAAACTCGGATTCGGCACTAGATTAACCTGCGCCTTTAAAGAAACAGCCCAAACAAAAAGAAAAATAAGGAGGGGGGGGCGCATAAAGCAAAGATAGTATTTCCATCATTGCGAGCAGAGCGAAGCAATCTCATAATTGCTAAAGCAGATTATTTATATTTGTAAAAAATTACGCTCATGCACTATACAGTAGAAATAGACGACAACACACAAACCGGAAAAAGTCTGGTTAATTTTTTAAAAAGCCTTTCAAAATCAACCAAAGGCATTCACCTGATTGAAACCGTTGAGGATAAAGGGTTGCTTGAGCAAATGAAAAAATCTGCCAAGTCAGGCAAAGCAAGCCGCGCAGAAGTAAATAAAACCCTGAAAGCTATTTTGGCTAATTAAGATATGGCGCAGAAAGAAACCCTTTTAGAAATAAAAAACCTTGTCACCGAGTTCAAGACCGATGACGAACTGGTGAAAGCCGTTAACGACATCAGCTTTACCCTTGCCCGTGGCGAAACCATTGGTATTGTGGGCGAGAGCGGCTCGGGTAAATCGGTTACCTCGCTTTCGGTGATGCGGTTAATTCCCAATCCTCCCGGAAAAATTTCAGGTGGTGAAATTATTTTTCACTCGAAAGAAAAAGGCGCAATCGATTTATTAAAACTCTCTGAAAAAGAGATGCGGGAGATACGCGGGAATGAGATTGCCATGATTTTTCAGGAACCCATGACCTCGCTGAACCCCGTGTTTACCTGCGGCAGCCAGGTGATGGAAGCCATTATGCTGCACCAGAAAGTAAAGAAGCAGGAAGCCAAAGAAAAAACCATTGCGCTGTTCAAGGAAGTGCAGTTGCCCCGGCCTGAATCTATTTTTGATGCTTACCCGCACCAGATTTCTGGCGGACAAAAGCAGCGCGTGATGATTGCCATGGCCATGAGCTGCAACCCCAGCATCTTGATTGCCGATGAGCCAACCACCGCGCTGGATGTAACGGTGCAGAAAACCATCCTCGACCTGATGCTGAAGCTGCAGACGGAACACGATATGGGCATCATGTTCATCACCCACGACCTTGGTGTTATAGCCGAGCTTGCCGATAAAGTGGTGGTGATGTATAAAGGAAAAATTGTGGAGCAGGGACCGGTGATGGAAATTTTTGCAAATCCGCAACACCCTTATACCAAAGGCTTGTTAGCCTGTCGCCCTCCGTTGGACAGACGCTTAAAATGGCTGCCCACCGTTGCCGATTTTATGGGAACCGATGAAAACGGGAACATTGTTGAACTTGCTTCCAGCATCAGCGAAGTATTGAACAAAGCCGTGGTAACAGGCGAAGAACGTACAGAAGCGCATAAAATACTTTACGCGAAAGAACCAATTCTCACTATTAAAAACCTCAAAACTCATTTCCCTATTAAGTCAGGTTTTTTCGGGAAAACAAAAGATTATGTAAAGGCTGTGGATGATGTAAGCTTTGATGTTTACCCGGGTGAAACACTTGGTTTGGTAGGCGAAAGCGGCTGCGGTAAAACAACATTAGGCAGAACCATTCTGCGTTTGATAGAGCCCACCGCAGGCGATATTATTTTCAAAGGGAAAAACTTAGTGCAGTTGAATAATGAAGATATGCGTGCAGTTCGCAAGGACTTGCAGATCATTTTCCAGGATCCATATTCATCACTCAACCCACGCATTACTATTGGTGAGGCTATTATGGAACCTATGCAGGTTCATAAAATTTTAGCAAACGATAAAGAGCGCAAAGGCAAAGTGCTGGAATTGCTGAAGCGTGTGAACATGGAAGAAAAACATTTCTACCGTTATCCGCATGAATTTTCGGGCGGACAACGTCAGCGTATCTGCATTGCACGTGCGTTGGCATTAAGTCCGCAATTTATTATTTGTGATGAGTCGGTTTCTGCATTGGATGTTTCTATACAAGCGCAAGTTTTGAATTTACTCAACGAGTTGAAACGTGATTTCCATTTCACTTATATTTTCATCTCACACGATCTGTCGGTAGTAAAATTCATGAGCGACCGCATGGTCGTGATGAACAAAGGAAAAGTAGAAGAGATGGGCAACGCAGACGAAATTTGCGATAATCCACAAACCGAATACACGCAGAAACTAATCAGTGCCATTCCAAAAGGAAGACTGGAAGATATTCAGGCAAGCATTGAGGCGAAGAAAATGATGAAGGTGTAAATGTATCGTCACCCTGAGCTTGTCGAAGGGCTTCTATTTTACCTCTCCCCCATTGCTCATATTCTCCGAAGGCTGAACAAAACAAAGCTTTCCGTTCACATCTTCTGCCATTAGTATCATCCCTTGTGATTCAATGCCACGCAGTTTTCGTGGAGCAAGATTTACAAGTATAGAAACCTTTTGTCCGATGATATCTTCAGGTTTGTAAAACGCTGCAATGCCTGAAACAACAGTACGTTTATCAATGCCTGTATCTACAAGTAGCTTCAATAATTTATCTGCTTTCTGAACTTTTTCTGCTTCTAAAATTGTTCCGATGCGGATATCTGATTTTGCAAAATCCTCAAATGTTATTTCCGGCTTGGATGGTTTTATTTCAGCAGGTTCAGCAGCAACCTCGATAGCTATCGGTTTCATTGCATGTAATTTCTCCAATTGTTTTTGAATGGTTTCATCATCAATATTGGTGAAAAGATGAACAGGCTGACCTATTTCCTGTCCGGATTTCAGCAAAGCGGTTTCTTCAAAAAACCAAGAGACAGGTTTTGTAATCCCTAATAACGTGCGCAACTTTTTAGTTGTGAAAGGCAAAAACGGTTCAAGTAAAATACTAAGATGAGCAGCAACTAAAAGTGAAGTGTGAATTACCTCAGCAGTTTTTTCTTTGTCGGTATTTATCAGTTTCCAGGGCTCATTATCCGCAAGGTATTTATTACCTGAACGTGCTACGTTCATGGCTTCTGCCAACGCCTCACGGAACCTGTATTTTTCAATATTCTGTTCCACTTTATCGTAAGCATCTTTTATGCCGAGCAGAAATTTGGTGTCGGGTTTTACATCCGGAATTTTACCTTCAAAATATTTGTGAGTAAGCACCACAGAGCGGTTTACAAAATTGCCAAGTATGGCAACCAACTCGTTGTTATTTCTTGCCTGAAAATCTTTCCAGGTGAATTCGCTGTCCTTGCTTTCGGGCGCAATGGAACACAATACATAACGCAATTCATCCTGCCTGTTGGGGAAGTCTTGTAAATATTCATGCAACCAGATTGCATGATTGCGCGAAGTAGAAATCTTATCACCTTCCAGATTTAAAAATTCATTAGCGGGAACATTATTTTCTAAAATAAATTCTCCGTGCGAGCGCAACATCACCGGAAAAATCAATGCATGAAAAACGATGTTGTCTTTGCCTACAAAATGAAGCAACTTGGTATCTTCTGATTTCCACCATTGCTCCCAATCTGTCTTGTTATCTTCTGCCCACTGTTTGGTTGCGGAGATGTAACCGATAGGTGCATCTAACCAAACGTACAATACTTTTCCTTCTGCTTTTGGCAAAGGAACTTTTACGCCCCAATCTAAATCCCGTGTCATGGCGCGGCTTTGCAAACCTGCATCTAACCATGAGTTACATTGACCAATTACCTGATTTTTCCATTCAGCAGGATTGTGTTGTTCCACACCATCCAATGTTCCTTTATTTATCCATTCTTTCAGCCAGGCTTCATGTTCACCAAGCGGCAAATACCAGTGCGAAGTTGTTTTCATCACCGGAGTTTTTCCGCTTAATACTGATTTAGGATTGATAAGATCTGTCGGACTTAACGTGCTTCCGCATTTCTCACATTGGTCGCCATAGGCACTTTCATTTCCGCATTTTGGGCAGGTTCCGGTGATGTATCTGTCAGCAAGAAAAAGCTTGTTCTCCTCGTCATAATATTGTTCCGAAGTTTCTTCGGTGAACTTTCCTTTTTTATGCATCACAGAAAAGAAATCAGCTGCAGTTTGGTGATGCAAAGGACTGGAGGTGCGGTGATAAATGCTGAACTCAATTCCAAAATCCGCGAAGGCATTTTTCATCAGCTCGTGGTATTTATCTACCAATTGCTGCGGGGTAATTCCTTCTCTTTTTGCTTTCAGTGTAATGGCTGCACCATGCTCATCCGAGCCGCAGATAAAAATAACATCGTTTTCGCGGAGGCGCAGAAAACGCACATAAATATCGGCAGGTAAATAAGCGCCTGCTATATGCCCTATGTGTAAAGGACCATTGGCATAAGGTAAAGCGGCAGTAACGGTATAGCGTTTGAAGTTTTTCATTTTCTTTGTTGCGGCAGGCAAAGATATAAAATGACACCACCTTATTTAAAACCCGGAGACAAAATCGGGATTGTTTCAACGGCACGAAAAATTAGTCGTGAGGAATTGCAGCCTGCGGTTGAGTGTTTCGAAAAAGAAGGTTTCGAGATTGTGTTCGGCAAAAATCTTTTCAAAGAACTGAACCAGTTTTCGGGAACGGATGATGAGCGCGCAGAAGATTTTCAGTTGATGATGGATGATTCTGAAATCAAAGCTATTCTTTGTGCAAGGGGCGGCTATGGAACGGTTCGCATTATTGATAAACTGGATTTCACTGCTTTCAGAAAAAACCCGAAATGGATTTGTGGTTTTAGCGATGTTACCGTTTTGCATTCGCACATCTGGCAGAATTTTGGAATAGAAACCATTCATTCTATTATGCCGGTGCAGTTGAAGAAATTAGGAGGCGAAAGCGATGCTGCAAAAACACTTGTTAAATCTTTAAAAGGCAACGCACTCGATTATCAATTCCCTGCACACCCATTAAACAGAACAGGAAGTGCGGAAGGAATACTGGTTGGTGGCAACCTTTCTATTCTTTATTCGCTGTTGGGTTCGGTTTCGGATATTGATACTGCCGGCAAAATTCTTTTCATTGAAGACATTGACGAATACCTCTATCATATAGACCGCATGATGATGGCCATGAAACGGGCAGGTAAATTAGACAAGCTGAAAGGTTTGGTTATTGGCGGAATGAGTGATATGAAGGATAATACTATTCCTTTCGGGAAAAATGCGGAAGAAATTATTTTAGATGCGGTAAAAGAGTATGGTTTCCCGGTTTGTTTCAATTTTCCGGCAGGGCATATTGATACAAATTGTGCTATTTACATAGGCAAAAGCGCAAAACTGGAAGTAAGCAAGGCTAAATCTACATTGGATTTTTAGGCTTTTGCCCGCCTGAAACACCCGTTAATTATTACCTTCGCACACTTTTTAGTAGCAAAACCCTTAAAGACATTAATTTTTCATTTGGTGAGAATGAATCTTTTTCTACCTTTGCTGCCCCTCAAAAAAAATTGAGAACAAGTTATTAACATTAAAACAAGTAAAATGTACGCAATAGTTGATATAGCCGGACAACAGTTTAAAGTGGAAAAAGACATGAAAGTGTATGTACACCGCTTGGAAGGCAAAGAAGGCGCAAACGTTGAGTTTGATAACGTTCTGTTAGTGGAAGATGGCGGTAAAGTAACCGTAGGAACACCAAAAGTAGAAGGCGTTAAAATTTCTGCTAAGATCCTAAGCCACCTGAAAGATGATAAAGTAATTATTTTCAAGAAAAAACGCAGAAAAGGCTACCAGAAATCAAACGGTCACCGTCAATACCTTACTCAAATTCAAATTGAGAGCATTGGTGGCGAAAAGGCAGCTAAAAAAGCAGCCCCTAAGAAAGAGAAAGTAGAAAAAACTGAAGAATAATTTTAAAAAACTAAAAGAACATGGCACACAAGAAAGGAGCCGGTAGTACCAAAAACGGCAGGGAATCACATAGCAAACGTCTTGGCGTAAAAATATTTGGCGGCCAGGCGGTTAACGCAGGTAACATTATTGTTCGTCAGCGCGGAACTAAACACCACCCGGGATTGAATGTAGGTATTGGTAAAGATCATACCTTATTCGCTTTGGTTGATGGCGTAGTAGTTTTCAAGAAAAAAGCAGATGACGTTTCTTACGTATCGGTTGCTCCTGTAGCAGCAGTAGCGTAAACGATTTGTTGGGTTTAAATTAAAAAAGTCCTGTCTCGGTTGAGGCAGGACTTTTTTATTGTGATAAAGAGAACTATAAATGTCTATCCTTTTGCAATCCCTGCCTGAAATTCTTTGAGATAAAAAGGCTCGGAATAAGCAAGGTTGGCAAATTGCTTTTCTTTATAAGCAGCATGAGCCAGCGTTATCATATTCTGTGCAGAGGGCAAAAATTCATCAAAGAAATAGGTGTTGGCTTTAGGTGATAATACCGGTTTGCATTTAGCGGCTCCGTTGCCGAAAAAGAGCAGTTTGTTTTTCTTCAGCCAATCGCTGTAAGAAGCGGCATCGATTATATCGGCAGAGGGCAGGCGCACTTCATTCAGGTCTTTATCATAGAAGGCGGCATATACTTCCATTCTGCGGGCATCTATCATAGGGCAAAGCAATACATCGGGTTGAAGGAAGAGATTTTCCACATCGCGTAAATGCACCGCACCGGCCGCCATGGCTTTTAGGGTGCTGATGGTAATAAGCGGAATGTTTAATGCATAACAAAAGCCCTTGGCTGCCGACATACCTATTCTTAAGCCCGTATAAGAACCAGGCCCGTAGCTAACCGCAACAGCATCTAATTGGCTGTATTCTGTGTTAGTTTTTTTCATTAGGGCATCAATCAGCATCGTTAGCTTTTCGGCATGGGCAAAGCCGGTGGAGTCTTCTTCCAGACCTGCGAATTTTGCATTGTTGTAGCTTAACGCAACAGAGCAAACTTCGGTAGCGGTTTCTATGTATAATATTCGCGGCATGGTGTGGTTTAAAAAAGCAGAGCGTTCCGATGACCGAAACGCTCTGCGCAAAATTAGATTATTACAACAATTATTTCACGCTTAGTTTTTTGGTGATTTTGGTGTTGTTTTTCAAATCATTGATACTTACAAAATAAATACCTGCACTCAGGCTGCTAACATCAACAGCAAGTTTATCGCTGAAGGAAGAAGAGCTTGCAATAATATTTCCTGAAATGCTGATGATATCAACCTGATACTGTCCTGCTTTTGACATGTAAATATTTACCAGATCATCAGTAGGGTTAGGGAATACAAGAGCCTTCAATTCGTCTTTTACAACAGTTGGCTTATCAACATTGGTATAGTTCTGTGTGTAAATAGGCAGGTTGATATGTGTTGGGTATTCCGGTGCAAAAGCAACACGCTGAACAGCTACACGTGGGAACATATCCACTCCCTGAAAACGATAGCTGCGACCATCACCCGGTTTTCTGCGGAAGAAATCACCCGGTTCGATAGGAATATTAGGATTAACCTGAAAACGTGTATAAATACTGCTTGAAATAAGGATTTTCATTTTGTGACCGTGACCGAATGTATAAGCAATAGGAGGCATCGGGAAAACGTATTCGTAAATTTTACCTGCTTCAATGTTAGTGAAAGGAGTCTGGTCATTTGGATAAGGGAAGTTCAAATCCATCTCCGGATGATCCACCAGATTGCGCACATAATCTCTTGCGCGTGCGTTTACACAACCTTCAATTACAAAATACTCGTGTCCGTCAGGATAGACGTCAATTACACGAACCATGAAATCGGTATCGGTTGGGTCGCCTTCTGCAGCCCCGCCCGGATTGGTTTTAGCATACAATCTTACGTGAGGGAAACCAATTACGCACATTGAATCCACTACCGGTTCAGAGCTGTATTGCAATACGCCCTGACGGTCTACAGTATAAGAGGCATAACGCTCGTCTTTGATATTGAACTGACCTTGTGAAGTACGTTCTCCATCAGGTGTGCGAACAATCATGTTAGAACCTCCGATACCATAAATAGGATCATCGGGATCGTGTACAAAAATGTTCACGCCTTCATCTTCTACCGGTGCTGTTTCGTTCAACGTTCCGTCAGCGTGCAGGAACCAGTCGTGTCTTTCAATTGCTGATTCAGGAAGAGGGAAAGTATCTGATTTAAACCAGTAGCATCCTTTGCCTTCATTCTCAGGCATACCATCATCATTTGGACCTACAACATAGAAACGAACGTTAGCAACATCTGTTTCATCCGAGAAATCGCGGTAAGGGATAGTTACGATAGCTCCCGAGTCTAAGCCCGGAATAACAGGCTCTCCAAATGCAGGGAAATCGAACACGGTATCCTGAACATTTCCCCCAATATCTATCTCGGCTTTAATATTAGTGAGACCAGAGGTTCCATTCAATAAGCCGAGCAGCTCATTAAAACTCATCACATAATCCTCAGAAGGAACACGCACTTTAATTAAACCGTTGGCAACAACATTTTGCCAAGCTGTATTTTCAGGAATAACACATTTAGGTTCGCCCAGGTAATTATCGTTTTGATAGTTGAGGTTGTAACGGAACCATGCGATAACTTCTGATGTTAAGATTTTGCTGATAGGAGTATTGGTAGCAGAAACTTCATCAAAGTCAAAACCAAGCAGGTCGCTGATGTTATCAGGATAGGTTCTGTCACCGGTAGTTTTTGAACCGATGGTTTGGTGAGCCCAAGGACCGATTACCAGTTTTTGTTTTTTGTTGTTACCGTGTGCAGGGTCAATGAACTTGCGCATGAATGCCCATGTTTCAATTTGTCCGTCAATGAAAATATCCCACCATCCGGTTAAGTGATAAGCAGGCACGTCCATGTTGCTATAACGGCTGAAAATGTCCTGACCAAGCACATCACCGGGTTGTTCCATTTTGCAGTTACCTGCCGAATCAATCATTCCGCGGCTGGCATCCATATCTTTTCTGCCTACCGAGTTTGGATAGTATCCGCAAGGGCCAATGTTTCCGTTCTGATCTTCGTAACGCATAGAAACAAAGTGGTCGATGGCAAGTGCTGCTGCATCAAACTTGTTTTCCTGATAGCTCTGCAAGATGTTGTTTACATACATTGATTTCGGAAGATCGTAATCTTTAGAAGTATGAATGTTATTCTGCATCTCGTTGTCAATGTCCATGAGGTCATCATCGGTGCCGGTGAAGATTTGTCCTTTGAGCCAGCCTGTTACAAGACGGTCGCGTAATACTCCGTTCTGGAAACCAGTGCTTTTAAAGAACTCGTTAGGGGCAACAATAGGAAGCAGGGCTTTTAATCCGGGAGCAGAAGGGTCAATTTTATGAGCTGCTGCTGCCTGGTATTGATTGTAGCCAAGTGCAGAACCACCAAACATGGCAATCCAACCGTTTACCACAAAATCGTTGGTATCTGCAATGCCATCCAAATCATAATCGTAATCACGTTTGAAATCGTTTACAATGTATTTGATGGTGTTGTACCCATCTTCGTGACGGTTTCCGTTTTTAGGGTCGCTAGGATCTGTTTCGTCTAAGACGTGCTGCCAGTTTGCGTGGTAGGTATTTTTTTCCCAGCCATCGCTTTGCAGCGGAAAGTAAACACCTTCAGAGGCATAACGTCCGCGCATATCCTGAACAGAGAAGGCATATCCTAAAATAGAAACCAGTGAACCTACGGGATCATTACCATCTCCTTTGTCGTAAGGGGTACGCTGAAGAATCATTGGCAGTTTGTAGGGATTAGCATTTGCTGTACCAATGGTATCGCCACCGCTGATGGTGTAGGTTGAATCGTACAAAATAAGCTGTGTTCCTTTGCGGATGAATTCAATAGGGAGCACTTCCATACCAAAAATGGGCTGGTCGCTGATGACTACCATAAGACAATCCTGGGTGATGGGCAAATAGATATCTGTCATTAATTTAACGCCATCGGGCATTTCCATCGGAAGAGTGATGGTGCTGGAGAGTTCGCTGAAATCGTCAAGCTTTCCGTTGTTTTCCCAAGGTTGCTGGGCTGAAACAGTGGGCAGAATGCTGCAAAGAGTAAGCAGTGTGAGTAAGATTTTTTTCATTGCGTATTATGAATTAGTTACTGCAATATTATGATTTAATTAATTGAAAACAAATTTTTGGTTTTTAGCGGGACAGGTCAGACCGAAACGGGCAGGATAGAAAGGTTTATGTGTGGGGAGAACTTAGGGACAGTTTTTGGCAATTTAGGAACTGTTTAAAACAGTTTAGGAATGGGTTTGGAGAATTTAGGAATAGGCTTGGACTGTTTAGGAATAGTTGGGAAGGGTTTAGGAGGCTGCACTGACTTTTGAGGATATGTTGCGGACTTTTGAGGAAGGATTGCAAACGATTTAGGAATTGATGCTATGGTTTACGGAATTGTCATTATGGGTTTAGGAATTGTCATTATGGTTTACGGAATTGTCACTAAGGGTTTAGGGATTGGTGTTAGGGGTTTAGGGATTGGTGGGGAAGGGTTAGGGAGAAGGTTTTTTTTGCCACAGATTACACAGATTTACACAGAACGTGGAGTTGTTACACTGAGGAGGAAGGAGGTAGCACGGAGGAGCTCAGGAGAAGATTGCGCTTAGTTATAAATTTGTTAGCAGGGCGAATGTGCGGCAGGATGCCGGTTAAAGTAAGCGTAGCGGGGTTGCTTAGTATTTAATCAATTTTAATCAGGTGCTCTTAGGTGCTTTACTTTTATTCACAGGTTGTTTGTTTTTAAGGTGTTCATGAGCGCTACGCGGTTCTTTGCTTGCCCAAAGAAAAGTAACAAAAGAAAAGGCACCACGCTGACCAACCATAAGCTTTTATTTAGTGTAATTGTTTTTTAGAAGCTAAAATGAGAACGCTTCGCTAAGTTGCTTTTCGCACATGCCTGCGCTTAGCAGCCGCAAAACTTATGGTTCGCACTCAGCGTGGACAGCCGCCCACAGGCGATGCACGCGTGGATGGGTTGATGGCTAAAAAGGATTAAAAATCCTTAGCTCAAAGGAGGAGATTGCAAATCTCTTCCAGGGGAAATAAGTATGAAATTATTTTGCCAGGGGGGAATTAATTTGCCGGAGGCCTGAGGCTTGACAAGTGAGGCAAAGGAATAGAGGGCACGAGGCAAAGAGCCTCGCGCGAGTGGGTAACGTGTCTTAAAAGCAAATTGTAATTAAAAGGACCACTTTACTTTTAGCCAAAATTATTTATGCCTTTTCAGAAACCAGAGTTCATAAACCTAAATGAAATGCCATTAGCAAGCTATACAATCATTTATCGCATTAATGATTGCTATTCAGTAAAGGAATTATCAAAGTTCCACAGTAAGTTTCAATTGCTGTTTCAAAAATTTGAAAGCAAAATACAGCAAATGAATCTACTCCTTATTGATAGTGTATTCCCTAACATACTTGCTGATGTTGCCTTAGAAGTTCTTGTGAATAAGATTGAAACCTTTAATCAATACATTAATTCAAAAGAAAAAATTAAAATTATTGACACTCAACAGGAGAAGAGTTGTTTCAAGTATAAACTCTACAATTTTATTCATTTATTACTCTATTCAGAAATAGCTTTGAATGAACTATGTAATGGAGAAACTTTTATGAATAAAGTTTATTGCTTTATAAATGACACTGGAGAATACGAATTTTATTCAGCCTTGGAAAGAAATAAACTTCAACTCCTATTGCTAAAGAAGATAAAACTTGAAATAGATTTGAAGTCATCATCTATTACAAAGCACCAAGTGAAATTGTGCTTAAAGATTATTTGCAAATAATTACAAAACCGTGAAACCAATCTCTTTTAAATATTCAAAGGTTGCATCATAGAACTCGGGCGGACGAGTTGCATCAGTAAGGTCACCGGGAGGTACAACAATTACCATCCCTTGTCTTGCTCTAGTTAATAGAACCCGATAGGCATTTTTCAAATATTGCTTACGTTCTTCTTTGCGAATAAAGTTCCATCGATCACCTACAAACGAATAAAATCCCCATCCTTTAGGTGAGTAGCGAAAATCAGCATCCCAAGCAATACAACTCCAATCTAATTCTAAACCTTGAACGTGAAATTCAGTTGCAACATCTTCTAAATAAAAAGAAGAACGAACATCCTCCTTTCCATCCAAAAACCAATGAATAGGATCCATTGGAGATTTTACGTCAATTGCATAAGGCTTTAGCCGTTGCGCTTGTGAAGAAACTACTATTCCATAACGCTCACTTCCTCTTGCCTTTTCTATCAACCATTCCTTTGCTTTAGAAATGTCACGTGTTATTACAATAGGATATTTCCTTTTTACTTTCTCATAATTTTTCTTTGCCTCCTCAATATTAAGGTCTAACAAATTTTTAACTAAAGAAGAAAGATGCTCTGCTCTGAATGAACGCAAGGAAACAGAAAGATGTAAATCATCTTTTTTATAAACATTACTTCTTTTATCTAAGGCAACAAACGCATCACCTGCTGCATATTCGCTATCGGTAAGTTTTGATGAAACATAAACATGCCAATCAGGAAATGAACGATTCAAAGAATCAATCCATTCGCTTATGCCAGCTTCACCTGTATTAATTTCTTGTCCCCCTCCCACCAAACAAACAACAACTGCCCAATCTTTATGTCTGTCTAAACACGAAATAAGAAACTCAGGTTCTGACTGAGAAAAATTAGGCATATTTTTTTTGCGCTGCATAAAATTAACTGTCTGCGTTAAATTCCATGCTCGTTGAGCTTCATCAAAGATTGCAACATGATCAAATGGTGCTGTTTGGTCAGCTAAATAGGCGTCTCGATAATGATGAACATTCTGAATAAATAACTTTACTTGGCTCATTACTTCGCCCTTTCTAACTTTTTTCTTTTTTGCCTTTTCACGTTTTACTTTATCGCGAGTTAATGCTTCACGAAGAATAGCAACCAAAGGTCCGTTACCTGAAAGAAATACACTTGTTAATCCCTCCTCCTTTTCTAAATGTTTAGTAGCTACATCTAAACCCACTAAAGTTTTACCTGCACCTGGAACACCTGTGACAAAACAAATTGCTTTCTGATTTTTTTCTTTAGCTTGTTTTATAACTTCTGAAACTGCGTTACTTGTATGACTTAAATTTCTTGCTGACGCATCACTTCTGGAAATCTCTGTGACTGAATGCTTATTATACAAAGCCATTGCAGCTTCAATAATAGTTGGCGTTGGTGAATAACGCCCCTTTTTCCACTCGTCTGTATTTATCTTCTTCCCTTCTGAATATTCAAGAACACTTTTTATTGTTTGCGACAATGTTTCTTCACTTGATTTAATTGGAAAGAATACTTGATCGCTATGAGGTGTTAGTGAAACAAACGGTAAAATATTTTTTGCTGCTGTTGCAACAAGAATTGGCGCAATTAAATGCTCATGACTTGTCTCGTGGAAATTTTTAAGATCGAGCGCATAATCCCATACTTGTTCAATAGCACTTCCGGTAAATTCTTTCTCTCCAACTTTAAATTCTAATATAAAAATGACGTGTTCAATAACTAACAATACGTCAATTCTTTTACCCATTCTTGGAATAGAATATTCAAAGAAGATTTCTCCCTCGTAGTTCTTTAATACCTGCTTTAGGATTTTGATTTGTAGCTTCCAAGCTTCTTTTTGTGTTTGCTCATCTGCAAATTCACTATTACCTGACAACGAGCCTAAGATTTGCTCTGTTGTAGCTAATAAGAAGTTGGAAATCGTATCTGAATAATAATACCTGCTCATTAAGCCAAAGATGAGATATTATTTAAAAACAATAACAAATTATTTATTACGAGCATTTCGGGCTTAGTGTCTTTGCCTTTGATGCGGGCCATATTATAGCTGCGGGTTTGGGTGGAGTGGATGTCCATAGGGCAAAGATACCATGTATGATGTTTTGTAATGGAAAGGGCTCTCGCCAAAGGCGAGACAGGTGAGGGACAGGATGGGCGGGGGCGGAATGGGCGGGGGCGAGCCCCGCCCCAACGACAATGATTTTTTAACATTTGTTAACACAATAAATCTGTGTTGTTTTTCGTTATCGGATTAAGAACGGGTTTTACCGTTTTGTGCAGAAAACAGAATAACGAACCTTTTTAAATTTAAAACATCATGAAAACAATTGAGTATCTGAAATTCGGAAAAACAAGCATAACGCTGCATAACGCTAAGATAATAGCATTAGTGATTTTGGGTTTTGAACGCAAGGAAATAGCTGAAAAGCTTGGTATTGCTGAGAGTACGCTTAATACGGAGATGGGAATTTTGTTTAAGATTTTGCAAGTTAATAATGCTGCTAGGCTGGCAGCGGTAGCTGTGGAAAATGGCTTTGATACTAAGGGGAGGTTTAAAAGGAGGAGGATTTTGTGAAGGTTTTTGATTAGTGGTTTTCTACTAATTGAAAAGTTGTAATGGAAAAGATGTGATGGAGGGTGGTGGTTTTTGGGGGAACTTTACATCAGCAAAAAGATGCAAGAGGAAAGAGGCAGGAAACAGGAAAGAGAATGCTGAAAGTTTGAGATGCTGAAACGAGTTCAACATGACGGAAAATAAAACTACTTCAAATACCACCCCGGTCTGCGACCACCCCTCCTTGAAAAAAGGAGGGGAGCTGCAACCGCACAAAAAAGAAAAATATGAAATGATTTCTACGCACATTAACTATTCAATTTAATTGTTTAACCGTTGGGAGGCAAAAAGCCCTGCATAGTCAGGGGCTGACTGACACAAAAAGTAGAAATCATGAGTAACTATAATTTTTCAATGGCGGTGCTTTATACAGTGTGCCGCTTAGCATGGCAGAACTGCCTAAACAATGTTGCTGTGTTTGCAGCACGCAAAGGATTTTACAACGCTGCTTATATAGCTGCACGCATGGCAGAAATAGATGCTGCCGAAAACCTGCCTGACGAACAGGCGCGGGATGATGCGCACGAAACGCTGCGCATACAGCTGAAGGTGAAAGCGGGAATATGCCGCGAATACTGGAATTATCTGGAGCGGTATATTGTATCGGCTTACGTGAAAGCCGAGCGCAAGCCTAAAACGGAAGCTGCCGGGAAAGACCAGTATGACCTTGGGGGAGAGAGTGACTGGGATATGATTGCGCTGATGATGAGCAATGCTTATCAGTTTATATTGGATAACAGTGCTGTGCTTGCCATAAACTTAGAAACCGGAACACCGGATAATATGCCTGCAGGTTTTGCTGCTGAGTTTCTGGGTATCAAGAATGATTTTGATACTGCACACTTAGCTTTTTTGCAGGCAGAAGAAGGCGCGCAAACAGGCACACAAACCAAAAGCGATGCGAATGATCTGATTTATGAAAAGATGCGCCTGATGATGGATGATGGTGTAGCGTATTTTAAAAATAATGCTGCGGTTAAAAAACAATTTGTATTGGTGAATTTGCTTGAGTTGGTTGGTACACCGGGCGAAAGCGGACTATTAAAAACAGGAACTCTTAACAGCGGAAACACGTTGAATTTGTTTAAAGAAGAGGATTTAGAAACTGACAGCGCTTTTAAAGCAGACTGTACAGATGGTCCGGGCTTCTGGTTGTTTTCGGCAAACAGCGAGCTGGAAGGTTTCAGCGGTTCGGGTGTTTATGTTACCAACGCCAATGCGGATACATTTACATGGGCTCAATTGGGAGGCGAAAAACCTTTTGTAAACTGCTATAACCCGAACGGTGTGGTTATCAGCTATGAGGTGAAGGTGATTTAAGGCAAAAAACGCAGTGCCTTTCTTGTTGGCATTGCGTTAATCCCCCTTGCATTGGTTAGTTGCAAGGGGGATTTTTTATATGGCCTTTTCTTCGTACTTTTGCAAGGTAGTAATTTCTCCATGAAAAATCTGTTTCTAAAATACATAAGCATCTGCTGCTTTGTATTGTGCTCTGTTTTCGCACAGGCACAAAGCCATTCCGTTGTTACAACGGGAGCTGACGAGCTTCGCATTCTTTCCTGGAATATTTATATGTTACCCAACGTATTTTTCCCTAAAATAGGACAACTGGAAAGGGCTGAAGCGATTGCAGAACAATTGAAAAATGAGGCGTATGATGTAATTGTTTTTCAGGAAGCATTTGAAAAAAAGGCAAGAGAAATTTTGTGGGAGGGTTTGAAAGAGAAGTTTCCTTTTTCGACAGGGCCGGGCGATGGTGGTTTTCTTAAATTGAACAGCGGTGTCTGGATTTTGAGCAAGCTGGAGTTTACTTCCGTTGCCACTATTGAATTTAACACCTGCAAAATTGCGGACTGCATATCTAAAAAAGGCGCGATACTTGTTGAGCTGACAAAAAACGGAAAAATCTTTCAGGTGATAGGAACCCATTTACAGGCGGAGAATTATCCGGAAGTGCGCAAAGAACAATTTCAGGATATTGCTGAAAAATTGCTGAAGCCTTATGAAAAAGAAAATGTGCCACAGTTTATTGTTGGCGATTTGAATACAATGCCCGAGGAAGCCGGATACTGTGATATGCTTACACTATTAAATGCTGAAGATTGTGCTCCTCGCAAAACAAAATCGTGGCTGAAAGACCTTGGAACCTGGGGCGGAAGAGAGAACGATTTGTTTGAGGCAGATGCTAACCGCACACCACAATTGCTGGATTATATTCTTATAAAAGAAAACGGGAAATGCTCGGCATGGATTGACCGCACGATTGAAGTTATTCAACAGGCCTGGGATAAAACCAGAACCAGAAAAGACCTGAGCGACCACTATGCCGTGGCTGCTGTAATCCGCTACTAATTATTAAATTTAAATACCGAAATGAGAAAACTGATTTTCCTCTTTATTGCATTTTCTTTAGCCTTTTCAAGTGTTTGGGCGCAACCGATGCCTGCACACACCGAACTATTTGATAAAATGATGGCTTCCATTGCCAATGTGAAAACATTGAAATTCCGATTAGTAAAAAATGAGCGGATGGCAAACGGGAAAATGGCTCCCGGTGACCAACAGGTGAAAATGAGTACAACTCCTTTTAAGTGTTACCTGAAAATTGCAAAGCCTAATGCCGGTGCTGAGGTTTTATATATCAGCGGTACAAATAATAACAATGCATTGGTAAATCCAAATGCATTTCCTTATATCAATCTTAACCTTGACCCCTACGGAGATATTTTAAGAACGGATCAGCACCACACTATTCACGAACTTGGTTTTGTTTATACGGGCGAACTATTGAAAGATGCCCACGACCGCTACAAAGCAAAGATCGATGAGTTTATGAAAAACGAAGGAATTATAAAATGGGATGGCAGAGATGTTTATAAAATTGTGCTGGATAACAAAGAGTACAAATATGTTGATTATACGGTGCTTGCCGGTGAAGATTTAATAAAAATTGCCCGCAAGAAAAAGGTGGGTGAATACAATCTGATGGAAATAAACGGGCTGAAGAATTTTACATCTGTAAAAGCCGGACAGGTGATAAAAGTGCCGATTACGTATGCTAAAAGAATTGTTGTTTATATTGATAAACTAACGTACCTGCCCATTTATCAGGAGCTTTATGACACCAAAGGTTTGATGGCTACTTATGAGTACCATAACTTAGTGGTAAATCCTGTGATAGCTCCCGAAGAGTTTACTAAGGGGTATAAAGATTACGGATATTAAAAAACTCCAACGTTTGCAGTTATGTCAAAAACCTGGCCTTCATACAAAAAACAACATTCAAGCGAAAACTACGATGCCATTGTAATCGGTTCAGGACTTGGCGGTTTAGGAACAGCAGCCATTCTTGCAAAAAAAGCGAAGAAAAAAGTATTGGTGCTGGAGAAGCATTATGTGGCAGGTGGTTTTACCCACGTTTTCAAACGCAGAGATTATGAGTGGGATGTAGGCTTACATTATGTAGGCGAAGTAAACCGCGAAAAAACATTTCTTTATCAACTCTTCAATTACGTTACCGATGGCGAATTGAAGTGGGCTGAAATGGATGCTGTTTATGACAAAATGGTTATTGCCGGTAAACAATACGATTACGTGACGGGCAAAGAAAATTTCCTGAGGAAGATGAAGGAATATTTTCCGGGCGAGGAAGATGCAATTGACGAGTATGTTTACCTGATTTACAAAACCGCACATAGTGCAGCAAATTTTTTCAGCGAGCGGGCTCTGCCCCCGTTTTTGGGGAGCATTGCCGGATTATTTTTCAAGCCACCATTTTTAAAACAAAGCGACAGGACAACATTAGAAGTTCTTCAAAGCCTTACCAGTAACAAAGAGTTGATTGGCGTACTTGCAGGACAATACGGTGATTACGGCTTGCCGCCTGCATCGAGCAGCTTTGCTATTCACGCTATGGTGGCGAAGCATTATATCAATGGTGGCGCTTATCCGATTGGCGGTGCGCAACGCATAGCAGAAACTATTTATCCGATTATAAAAAACGCGGGTGGTGAAGTTTATGTGAACGCTGGCGTTCAGGAAATTATTATCAAAGACAACAAAGCTGTTGGCGTGAAAATGGAAGACGGAAGCGAGTTGTTTGCTCCTATTATTATCAGCAACGCAGGGATTGAAAACACTTTCGGACATCTGGTAAACAATGAGGTTGCCGACAAACACGGGATGCGTGAAAAATTGAAATTGGTGCAGCCATCGGTTGCGCACGTTTGTCTTTACATCGGCATAAAAGAAAGCTGGAAAAATCTTAATCTGGGAAATGCCAACTATTGGATTTATCCGCATTACGATCACGATAAAGCAGTAAAGGATTTTATTGCTGACCCGAGCAAAGAATTTCCTGTGGTTTATATTTCATTCCCTTCTGCCAAAGACCCTGATTGGGAAAACCGCTATCCGGGGAAATCAACGGTTGAAATTATCACACTTGCTCCTTACGAATGGTTTAAAGACTGGGAAGATGCACGTTGGAAAAAACGTGGTGATGAATATGAAAAACTGAAAGAGAATTTCTCGAACCGTTTGCTGGAACAACTTTATAAAACTGTTCCTCAACTGAAAGGCAAGATTGATTTTTACGAATTGTCTTCTCCCCTTTCTACTAAACATTTTACTTCGTATGCAAGCGGTGAGATTTACGGAATTGACCATACTACTGACCGTTTCAGACATAAATTCCTAAGAGCACACACTCCTGTGAAAAATCTTTTCCTAACAGGACAGGATATTGTTACCGTTGGTATCGGAGGCGCCTTATTTGCCGGACTAATAACCGCGTCAGCGGTTTTAAAAAATCCGGGATTAGTGAATGAAGTAAGAAAACAGGTTGAAAAAGGAAAGTTCGTCATTGCGAGCGATAGCGAAGCAATCTCTTCTTAAATTATGAGATTGCTTCGGGTGAAAAACCCTCGCAATGACGTTAAAATTATAATTACCATGAGATTAAACGACCATCCGCAAACGAAAAATGAAGAACTGGTAAACAGCCTTACCCATGGCGCGGGCTTGTTTCTTAGTATTATCGGGCTTATTGCATTACTTTATAAATCCATTGGATTTGATGAGTTTTCGCATTTAGTTGCAGTAAGCATTTTCGGGGGTTCACTGATTGTACTTTACACAGCCTCTACACTTTATCACAGTTTTCACAAGCCACATGTAAAACTAAAACTTCGCGTGTTTGACCATGCTGCTATTTATGTTTTGATAGCTGGCTCGTATATGCCTTTTCTTTTCGTGAACCTGAAACACAGCGGAGGATTAATGTTTGCTTTAATAATGGGCGCTATGGCAGCGGGCGGAATTATTTTCAAACTGTTCTTTACCGGAAGATTTGAAACGTTTTCAACCTCGCTGTATGTGTTTATGGCCTGGCTTTTTATTTTCTTTTATGGTCCGGCTGTTGAACATATACAAACAGGAGGGTTGATTTTAATTTCGCTTGGCGGATTGTTTTATATGTCGGGTCTTATCTTCTACAAATGGAAGACTTTGCCCTTCAGCCACAGCATCTGGCATTTGTTTGTTCTGGCAGGAAGCATACTTCATTATTTTGCAGTTTTCTTCTATGCCATTCCCGGGTTTTGATATGCACAGAATTAAATGTTGAAACATTATTTAGACGAATTCAGTTAAAGTATCGATTTTATAGATAGTTTTATTCCCGAATTAACATAATCGTTATACTGTATGCCCACACAGAATAACCCTGAACACAACAAGTACTTTAAACTTGTTGACCAGATATATGGTATTGAGCGCATGATGGTTGAAAACCAGCTGCTGCTTGCCTATAAAGACAATATCAACGAAGAAACCTCTTACCAGCTTATTGCTATGGTCGACTCCAAAATGATTGGTTTTGACGAGGAGAAAAAAATAAAGAAAAAGGTTTTTAATGTTTTGGTAGAGTGCTTACAAAATGTAAGTCGACATGCAGAGCCCGAAAAAGGCAAAGACCACGAATCGTCTATTCTGCTTATTGGCAGAAATGAGACCAGCTTTTTCATCATCACCGGAAACATGATGAATAATGACAAAACCGATTATTTGAAAGAGAAACTTGAACATATTAATAATCTGAAGCCAGACGAAATAAGAGATAAATACAAAGAGCTCATGTCCAATATGGAGTTCAGTGATAAAGGCGGGGCGGGTATAGGCTTATTTGATATAGCGCGCAAATCAGCCAACAAATTTGAATATGATTTTCGCAAACTAAGTGATAAGAAAACTTATTTCACACTTAAAGTTAACATACCGGCAAGCGCTGCCGCATAGAGATTATTTTCTTTAACGTTATTAAATTAGAAAGCCCGCATGAATTCGCGGGCTTTTTTTATCTTTATGGCTCTAATGGGCAACAAAAAACTCAAGATCTTTATATTAGAAGAAATTCCTGTTTCGCAGGTAATTATTGCACACAAAAATGAGAAGGGAGAGGTGGAATATTTTTCAACCATTGCTAGAGAAATAAAAGAAGCCTCACCCCAGCCCTCTCCAAAGGAGAGGGAGTAAATAGCCAAAATGGTAAAAAGAAAAAATATTTCTTCAGGAGGAAAGTGGGAAAATGTTGTTGGCTATAGTCGTGCCGTGAGGATTGGAAACATTATTGAAGTAGCAGGAACAACAGCAACAGAAGGAGAAGAAATAATTGCTCCCGGCAATGCTTACGAACAAACAAAATATATCATTCAGAAAATTGAACACGCTTTAAATGAAGCAGGGGCAACTTTAAATGATGTAGTTCGCACACGGATGTTTGTTACAGACATTTCAAAGTGGGAAGAAGCTGGAAAAGCTCACGGAGAGTTTTTCAGGGCAATAAAACCTGCCTCAACTATGGTTGAAGTAAAAGCACTTATTCACATAGATCTGGTGATTGAAATGGAAGTAACAGCAATTTTGCAAAATGAATAAGCTGTTGCTTTTTTTTGTTTTGTTTTCATGCTCTTCACAAGCACAACAGACAGATACCTTCAGGGTAGTGAAACAAGGGCAGCAAGCTGTAAAGAAATTTGAATCTACGTTTGTAACATTGGGAGGAAAAACAGGTGGATATATAACTGTGAGCGAAGCAATAACATCGTGTTGCCTTATTATTAATCGCAGCGACCTGAGCGTATCATCCTATACACTTACAATAAAAGGGCAAGGCGATTTAATGAGTTATACAGCAATAGGTAATTCGCTTACAAATGAGATGATAGCTGCATTAAGAAAACTTAAACCCGGAGCTATCTTTGTAGCGGAAGATATTATGGCGCGAGGGGATGATGGTATTCCGAGAATGGTGAGTTCTCTCTATTTTAAAATAAAATAAGCCCCTAAGTTATTTACCCGATAAACGGATATCCGTTTTTCTTAATTGCATACTCAGCAACCGCTCTGCGTAAGTCTTTTGGATTTACATCAAATTTTGGCGTAAGCATTTTCAGCAAACGGGTCATCAAACTTTTTTCAGCACCGGTTGCATAGCTTGCAATAGCCTCTTGTCCTGTTCTGCGCACTTTTGCTAAAGCCTCGAATAAGAAAACGCGCAACAGTTTTTTCATCACCTCTAACTGTTCTTTATCAAAGTCTTTTTTGGCAGAAAGTTTTTGAACGCGCAATAATAATGACTCTGCAATGTATGCTTCAGCCAATATATCGGCCATGTTCATTATTATTTCCTGCTCATCAACTAACTTTAATTTCAATTTATTTCCTGCTGAACCGGAAATAAGCAAGAACGCATTTTTCAAACCTTGCACTATTCTTCTTTCTTCGTCAAAACCTGCTTTGCTTTTAAGGGGAAGTGTTTGCATGAACAAAAAACCGGGTAATTTTTTTCCGCCATCCAGAAGATTAATTTCTTTGCTTTGGAACGAACGCTTCATCAATTCTGCAATGGCTAACATACGGTTGATTTCGTTTGTTCCTTCGTAAATGCGGGTAATGCGTGCATCGCGGTAACCCATCTCTACGCCAGTTTCAACAGCATAACCCATTCCTCCGTGAATTTGCAAAGCTTCATCAACTGTATAATCTAACACCTCAGAGCCATACACTTTTAAAATCGCACACTCAACAGCATATTCGCGAACGGCTTTTAATTTGGCTTCGCTTTTTTCAATGCCCTGCGCTTCAAATTCTTTTTGTTTGCGGTCTATATTATTTCCTGTGCGGTAAACGGCAGATTCGGTGGCAAACGCGCGCATAATCATTTCGCCAATTTTATATTTCATGGCGCCAAAATCGCTGATTGGCTTTTTGAACTGGAAGCGCTCATTGGCATACACTACCGCACGCCCGATTGCAAATTTGCTACCACCTACTGAACCTGCACACAATTTTATTCTACCTGTATTTAAGATGTTCAGCGCAATTTTAAATCCTGCTCCACGTTCCGACAATAGATTTTCAACCGGCACTTTGCAATCGTTAAAAAATACCTGAACAGTTGACGAGCCTTTGATACCCAGTTTCTTTTCTTCTTTACCTAATTGGATGCCGCCAAAATTTTTCTCCACTATAAAAGCCGAAAGATTTTCATCTTCTTCAATTTTTGCAAACACAATAAAAATATCGGCAAAGCCTCCGTTGGTAATCCACATCTTTTGACCGTTAAGCAAATAATATTTTCCGTCTGCAGAAAGCGTAGCTTTTGTTTTTGCAGAGTTGGCATCAGAGCCCGATGTGGGTTCGGTAAGACAATACGATGCTTTTAATTTTGCTGTGGCTATTCCGGGAAGGTATTTTTGTTTCTGTTCTTTTGTTCCGTAAAAAACAATAGGCAACGAGCCGATAGAAGTTTGTGCGCCAATAGTTGTGGCAAAGGAAAAGCCCAACGCAATAGCTTCACCAAACAAAAGTCCGGTGTTGAAATCCAAATCCATTCCTCCATATTCGGCATCAATGGAAAGTCCGCAAAGCCCAAGTTCTGCTGATTTTTCGAGCAAGCCTACAATCACATCCATATCTTTGGAAGCATCCAACGAAGCGGCTTTTTCAATTCCCATTCCGTGAATTTCTTTCATACAGAAATCCTTCACCATATCGCGAATCATGAGCTGTTCCTCATTCCATTCTTCGGCAACAAAAATGTTGTTGTAATCGGTTTCTTTGATTATAAATTCTCCGCCTTTTAATAGTTCTGTGCTCATATTTTTTATTTTTAGTGCTGCGAAAGTAGTTGAAAAACAGGTAATCGGTATTCGGTAATCAGTTATCGGTAACAACCCAACCGATTACTGATTAGTCATTACTTTTTTTCCTGTGGTCCCGCCAGGGATCGAACCTGGATCAAGGGTTTCGGAAACCCCCATACTATCCGTTGTACTACAGGACCAATTTGCGGCAAAGATATAAACAACAACGCCCGCAGAAAATTCCGCAGGCGTTGTACTAAATGCTTGGGAAAAACTACACAAACTTTAACCGGTTTACCAAGTCGTCTTTATACGATCCTCCAATAGGTATGTGTTTTTTATCATCTTCCATTACCAGGTTGGGATAATCAATAGCTGCAATTTTATCAATGCGCACAATAAAAGAGCGGTGTACGCGAATAAACTCTTTGTCCTGCAGGTTTTCCTGAATATCTTTCATGGTAGAGTGTATGGTATATTTTGCACCAACACAATGAATAATTACATAGTCTTTCAGCGCTTCCACATACATGATATCAGCTAATTTAACCTTTACCAAACGAGAATTTGATTTTACAAAAATAGAATCGTTTGAGTTTGTGTCTCGCACAATAGATGAATACAAGTCGCGCTCTTTGCGCACCAACGCTTCTTTACCATGTTTGTATAGCGCCATTTCAATAGTGGTGTGCAAATCAATTTCTTTGAAAGGCTTAATAATGTAGCCGTAAGGTTCTGTAATTTTTGCTTTTGCCAGCGTGCTTTCATCTGCATAAGCTGTGAGATAAATAACAGGAATTTCAAAACGCTGACGTATCTGGTCGGCTGCTTCTATACCGCTTAGCTCACCTTTCAGCATAATATCCATCAACACTAAATCGGGTCTGTGTTCTTCGGCAGCAACAATGGCCTCTTCTCCCGAAGAAATTGTAAGCGGCACATTATAACCAAGTTTGCGTAGACTATTCTGAATGTCTTTAGCAACGATGCTTTCGTCTTCTACAACAAGAATATTTATTTTCGACATATAGGGTTTTTGTTATTCTTTAAAAACGATGGTAAATGTAGTTCCTTTTTTTGTTTCCATTTGAATATCTCCGCGTATTTGTCCGGCCAGCGTTACCACCAATTGTAAGCCTAGCGATTCGGTGTCTTTCCAATTTATTTCTTTCGGGAAACCTTTTCCGTCATCAGCTATTTCAAGCTTCAGTTTTCCGCCTTCTAATTTTTTCAGAGTTACCGAAAGTGTTCCCGTCTCTCTGTCTTTAAATGCATATTTAAGCGCATTTGAAATAAGCTCGTTAAGTATTAATCCGCAGGGAATAGAAGTATCTAAATTCAGGAATACTTCATCCAAATCAAACTTTAGTTTTAACCCTTTTTTGTTTATGCCGTAGGTATGAAACAGGTTGCCCACAAGGTTGCGCACATATTCCGAGAATTTAACGTGCGAAAGGTTTTTGCCCTGATACAAACTCTCGTGAATAAACGCCATTGACTTAATCCTGTCCTGGCTTTCTTTCAGCATTTCAATAGCTGCTTCGTCTTTAATGTATGAAGATTGCAGATTTAAAATACTTGAGATAACCTGCATATTATTTTTCACGCGATGGTGCACTTCTTTCAATAACACTTCTTTTTCCTTCAACGATTCTTGTAGTTCTTTTTCCTGTTGTTTACGCACGGTTATATCTTCAAATACAGCAACATAATAATTTGGGGAACCGGTTGTATCGCGCACCAACGAAACTGTAAGGTTGGCATAAATCTGCGAACCATTTTTGTGCAAGTAAATTTGTTCTGATGTGAAATTTTTTATTTCGCCACTTAGCAAAGCATCCCATTTTTTCAAACTCTCACCTACTTCCGATGGATGTGTTAATTCAAAGAACGCTTTTTTGTAAAGTTCCTCTGAAGCATAGCCAAACATATCACACAGGCGTTGGTTTACCAATAAGAATCGACCTACTCTACCAATACGCGCAATACCGATATATGCCTGGTCATAAACTGCGCGGTGGCGTTCTTCACTCAGTCGCAATTCTTCTTCTGCTTTTTTAGCTGCAGTAATATCGCGTGAAACACCCATGGCTCCAAACACTTTTCCTTCTTCGTCTTTAAGTGTTGATGCGGACAAGAATGAAATGAACAACGAGCCATCTTTGCGCTTGTTAACTATCTCCTGAGCACAAACACCTTCTTTATGTAAAACATCCTGCACCTGTTTGTATTCTTCTTCATCTGCATAAATTATAGAAACCGGTTTTCCTATTACCTCATCACGATTGTAGCCAAAAGTTTTTTGTGCGGCAAGGTTAAACTCGTTGATGCGACTGTCAATATCGGTTGCCACAATCATATCCAGCGAACTCTCAATGATACTCTTATTGAATTTTTGTGTGGTTGCAAGTTTTGTTTGTGTTTTCTTACGCTCAACAATTTCGCGCTGTAATTGCAAGTTTGTTTCTTCTGCAATCTGCGCGCGCATTTGTTCGCGCGCCAACGCTTTGCGTGTTGAAATATCACTTATAACCAGTTGTATAGACTCTTCTCCTTTGAATTTAACAAGTCGTCCGTTGGCTTGTATATCGGCTATTTTATTATCGAGGTGACGCTTAATTTTTATTTCAATAAAGTCGGTTGCTTTATCATCGCGCACGCTTGAAAAAAGTTTCTCGTATTCATTTTTATATTCCGGCAAAACAAATTCGTTAAGAGGCGAACTTTTAATTTTTGCGCTTGTTGTTCCCAGAATTTTTAACGCGCTGGCATTGGCAAATACCGCTTTGTTATTTTCAATAATCAATATTCCATCGGGCAGAGATTCGATGTGATTACGGTAACGCTCCTGGCTTTCGCGCAACTCATTTTCATAGGATATGCGCTCAGTAATATCTGTAAATGTTGCAATTTTTATTCTCTTTCCATACCATGGAATGCTTTGTCCGCGCACCTCAACCGTAAATGTGGAACCATCGCGTTTAAGCGCTTTAATAATAAAAGGTCGGTGATATCCGCTTTCTAAATTATGTTGGGCAATGTCAATAAAGTCGGGCGCAATAAACTCTTCGGTTTTTTTGCCGATTATTTCTTCTTTGTTTATAAAGCCGTGGAGGCGCGCATACTGATCATTTGCATCAATTATTTCTCCGTTTTCACTCATCACAATTCCTTCCATGGTAGCCTCAGAAAGCAGACGGAAGCGCTCTTCGCTTTCTTTTATTAATCGTTCTGACTCTTTGCGATCGCTGATATCGCGGACTATAGCTTGTAGAAATGTTTGTGTGCCAACAATAAAAGCGTTTAAGCTTACTTCAGCATCAAACAATGTTCCATTTTTGGTTTTATGTTTCCAATAAAAAAATTGAGATTTTCCTTCCAGTGAGGCTTTTATTTTCTCCATTCCTTTTTCAACCGAATTCCTTCCGTCAGGCTGTTTCTCAGGTGAGAAATAAAAGGGTGTTTTTTCTTTAATTTCTTCTGGCAAACAACCGAACATTTCACTGGTTTTATCATTGCAATCAATAAAAACCATTCCGCTCATTATTAAAATTGCATCGTTGGCTTTTGAGAAAAGCAAACGAAATTTTTCTTCGTTTTGTTGAATGCTTTCTTCATAAAGTTTCCTTTCGGTAATGTCGGTTGTAACCCCTAAAACTCCTTTTACTTCGCCTTCTTCGCCTATTATGGGGCTGTGCCATGTTTCAACATACGCATTATTGATCCATGAGGCTGCCGTAAACGATTCGCCTGAAAGCGCTCTTTTTATAAACCCAATAACTTCAGGCAAGTCTTTGTATAATTCTAAAACCGACAACCCTACAATTTGTCCCGGCTTTAAACCCAATGATGTTAAACCCCTTCCTTCTGAAATAGTGATTATTCCGTTTTTGTCTATTCCCCATATTATTACAGGACTTATATCAATTACTGTTCTTAATTTTTTTTCACTTTCTTCCAACTCTTTTTGTAATTTAAGTTTGGTGAGTAAAACAAAATACACAAACAACGAAAAAACAATCAACGCAAAAATTATGTAGGGTGTGCGGATGTGTGTTGTGTCAGAAATACTCAACAAAATTGAGTTGTAGGCAATAACAGGAACAGTAAACCAGAAAAGTCTTTTGGTTGTGTCAATCAGCATTTCGCTGAAAAGCAGCATTGCTAATAAACCGAAAGAAAATTCAAGTGTGTAATGAGTGTAGTAAGCTAAAGTTGAAACAAAAACTACCAAACCATAAAAAAGAACATGAACAATATCGCGCAGGTTTTTTCTTATTAATTCTGAACGATAACTGAGAAAAAGTAATAATCCTGAAACTATTGTTGCAAAAGCATTGCCATATATCGGCATAACATTGCCATCATAAAGAGAAATTGTGAAAATTGGAACAAGTATAAATACCGCAGCGAGGTAAAATCGGTTTACTGCTATGTTATCTTTTATTAAGAGCCTGTCTTTAAACCAGTCGTAGATTTTCTTTTCTAATCTCTTAATCATTTTATTGTTCCTCTTCTTCATCTGACGGCTTAACTTTTATACCGTCAACCTTTATTTCTTTGTTATTCTCGTAGGTTATTTCAATCGCTTCTAAGCCTTCGTTGTCGTATTTTTTCCAAAATCCTTCACGACTTCCTAAAATATATTTTCCTTCTTCTCTTACTTTTCCGTTGTCGTAATAGCAAACGTGTTTACCATCTTCCAGACCATTTGAATATTTTCCTTCAAAACTCAACTCACCGTTTTTATACCAACTCTTCCATTCTCCATCCTGCTGTCCATCTTTGTAACTTCCTTCTTCCCTGAAATCACCATATTGATAATTCCACAATCCTTCTTTTTCTCCTTCTATAAATTCACCTTTTGCTACTACAAGTCCTGTATCATTATATTCAACTGCAGGACCGTCTTCTTTTCCTTTTGAATAAATTTCTTCTCTCCAGGGATTCCCATTTTCATAAAACCAACGCCAATCTCCTTCCGGTTTTCCTTTTATGTATTTGCCTTTCTGATCAAGTTTTCCATTTTTATAATAAAACTTCCAGTCTCCTATTCTAACTCCTGCTTCATATTTTCCTTCTGACCTCAGTTCACCACTATCATAATACTCTTTCCACAATCCTTGCTTTATTCCCTTTTCATCATAAACACCTTCCCCAATCAAAATTCCTTTTCTGAAAATTTTAGAGTTATCTACCTCCCCTTTTTCATTATAAAAACGATGCACACCTTCAGGAATTCCTTTATTATAACTCCCCCTGAATTTCTCAGTTGCATCGGGATAAAAATCCCTTTTAATATCTAATTTAGCTAATTCTGCAGGTTCCGGTTCTAAAATGCCGTCTTTATACTTGGTAGTTATAATTAGGTTGCCTTCAGTGTCGTATTCTTTAAAATAGCCGTTTTTCTTATCATTCAGGAATTTACCTTCAACATGAAGTCGCTTTCCTTTATCAACTGAGAATGTATCGGGATAAAATTCTTTCCATATACCTTGTTTCTGATTGAATTTATCTTTCTCATTTATCTTTTCCAGTTTTGTCTGATACCCGTTTTTAAACTCTTTAATAGCTATTATTCTTCCATCATCTGTTGCATATTCATATACAAACCCAACAGTTTTTCCTTTTACAAACGGAATTGTTTTCCATAACTTACCGTTTTCAAAATAATACTCTGAATTACCTTGCAGCGTATCGTTACTGAATAATTCTTTTTTCTCGAGCGAACCTAAAACAGTGTAAGTTTTTCTTTCACCTTGTTTTTTTTCGGCTTTGTAATTTATTTCCAAAGTAGTTTTTCCTGCTTCATTATAAAATTTCCAGAGGCTATCTAATTCATAATCCAACCGGTTTCCTTCTGATTTAATTTTTCCATTTTTATAATAAGTTTTCCAATACCCTTCAGGTTTTCCTTTTTTAATTGTTCCTTCGCTTTGAATGGTTCCATCTGGATAGTATAATTTTTTGTAGCCATCGCCATCTGCGGACTGAGCAAACGCAGAAGCAAAGAGCAAGAACCAAGAACCAAGAACCAACAGAAACCTCATTTCAATAATTTTTGACAAAGTTAGGCAAACACAAACAGCACCAAAACCACAATTCACAATTCAATTAATAATAAATACTTTTATAAAAAAGAATCTTACTGTTATTATTAGCATGTTAATACTGTCAATAAATAATTTGAGTTTTTATTGTTAATGTAGTTATTAAAAAACAATAAACATTCTATTAACAGTTATAAATTATACAGTTGTTTTAAAATCAGAAAATTATGAAGTAATGAACATACTGTTGATAAAGATAGGTATTGATAAATAATTAACCAAAAAATTGTTTTACCTGTTAATTACTTTGTTTAAATAATTTGAGTTATTTTGAAAAATAATTCATTGAAAATTGATAAGGATTTATAAGGCACATTTTTAAAGTAATTACCAAAATAAATTAGCAGGAAGTTTTCAACATAAAAAAAGGATTTTAACAGGTAACTTGTGAATAAAATTTAACTAACTGATTTACACCAAACAACCATGAAAATAGCAACAGGAAGTGACCACGCAGGATTTAAACTGAAAGAAAAAGTTAGAAAGTATCTTTTGGAAAAAGGTATTGAAGTAAAAGACTTTGGAACTTACAATGAAGATAGTGTTGATTACCCGGATTTTGCGCACCCTGTGGCCAATGCAGTTGAAAATAAAGAAGTTGATTTTGGAATTATTATGTGTGGCAGCGGCAACGGAATAAATATGGCTGCCAATAAACATAAAGGCATCAGAGCTGCTTTAAGCTGGAATGCTGAAATAGCCAAACTTGCACGCCAACATAACGATGCCAACATACTTACCCTGCCAGGTAGATTTATTGAAGAAGCAGAAGCACTGAAAGCGGTTGATGTTTTTTTAGAAACTGCTTTTGAAGGTGGAAGGCATCAGAAGAGAGTGGAGAAAATTTAAGCCTTTACACGCTGAATAAAATCAAAAGAAAAAACCTCCGCCAGATTTTTCTTCATCCTTTCTTTGGCTTCTTCCATATCTATTTTTCTTCCCAATTCTTTTTGTAAAGAGGTAACGCTTTTATCTGGTATAGCGCAGGGAACTATATTGCTGAAATAACTTAAATCAGTATTTACATTCAGTGCAAAACCGTGCATGGTAACCCAGCGGCTTGTATGCACACCAATAGCAAGAATTTTTCGTGCCTTGCCTTTTTTGTAATAATCAAGCCATACACCGGTTTGTCCTTCATCACCGGGAGCGGCATTGTGAATACCGTATTCGTGCAAAGTTTTTATGGCAGCTTTTTCAATCAGTCGCAGAAAAAGATGGATATCGGAAGTAAAATTGTCTAAATCAAAAATAGGATAGCCAACTAATTGTCCGGGCCCGTGGTAAGTAATATCACCACCGCGGTTTACGTGATAAAATTCTGCTTGTTTTTCTTCCAGTTCCTCATCGTTTAAAAGCAGGTTGGTTTCGTCACCGCTTTTTCCCAGTGTATAAACATGTGGATGCTCACAGAAGATTAAATGATTTACGGTAGGAACTTGTTCTTCGGGTGGTAAGTCGCGGTTCTTAAGCTTGCGAGCAATGGTATCGTTAAAAAGAGCTTTCTGAATATCCCAGCATTCCTGGTAATCAATCAAGCCAAGATCGTGGAAGAAAACTTTTTTGTTTTGCATTTTTTTACCACTAAGGGCACTAAGAAAAATTAAAAGAAATATTTATTTATTAAATCTTAGACAACGCCCCCTTTAGTCTGTCAATCACATTTACTTCGGTTGCATCTACTTTGCGTAATTGCGCCATGTAAAGTGAAATCCAATCGCCAAGATGAATGAGATAAATGGAATTCTCCAATTTTGATTTGCCTTTTGAAAATAATTCAATGATGGTTGAAGTACAGCCGGCAATTACCTCTTTGTTGTTTTCGATGCGGCTTTGTGTGCGTGAATAATCACTGCTGTTGCGGAAAATAACCACACCTAGTTTTTTGTTTTTGTCAACCCAGCCAACCAACTCATTGTGATTCATTTCGGGAATAACGTTGTGCCAGCAAAGCATTTTTGAATTTTCGTTCACCTGCTGACGGAAGCGAATTGAAACTCCTTCAAACCCTGTTGCACTGTAAATAACAGGCGTTTTTTTGTAGAGCTTTTTAGCAACCCTGAGCGCAAGTTTTCGAATTCTTGTTTCTTCTTTATTAAGCAATGCAATAGATTTTTCCAATTCTTTTTCAAAACGGTTGGAGATAATTCCTGCATAATTCAATACAAATAAAAGCTGTGTAAGCGAGTAGCCAAGACAAGAGCGCGGTGGCATTCCTCCCGGAACAACAATGTATTGCAGCTTATTTTCCTTTGCAATTTCAATCACTTTTCCACCGGAAGAAATACAGGCAACGGTTGCATTTTTCTCTAATGCTTGTTGCATGGCATTCACTGTTTCTTCGGTGTTTCCTGAGTAAGAAGAAATAATCACCAGTGTGTTTTCATTTACAAATGCCGGAAGAAAATAATCTTTGTTTACAATGATTGGCGTGGTGGCTTCTTCACTTACAATTTCTGAAACAATGGTTCCGCCAATACCAGAGCCGCCCAAACCGGAAACAACAACATTGCTGAAAATTTTGCCGTTGAAATTTAGTTTAGTTGCTCGGCCAATTTCAATGGCTTCTTCAAGTTGTTTAGGAAAATTAGCTATCAGTTGTTCCATGCGATTTTTTTAAAAGGGAAACAAAAATAGAAATTAATGTGGAATTTAACCCATTACTTCTTCCAGCACCTTGTGCGAGCGCACTTCGCTCATGCCTTGCAGGTGCATGCGGTAATAGTTCATCAAAGCAGAAAGCAGTTCTTTGCGCTGTGTTTTGTTGATGTTAAGCGTTGCTTGTTCGTGAATGTCATTGTTCATCAACAGCGAGAAACATCGGGCCGTTTCCCCTGCAATAAAATTAGCATGGATAGGTTTTCCACTGAAAAAAATTCCTTCTTCCAAGTCAAAAATATTTTCGGTTTCTGAATAATAGTTTCCCGGAAAAATACCGAGATACCGGGATAGTTGCACCAAAAAAACGAGATGAAAATTGGAACAATTATTTTGTTCTTCGTCTAACATTAAAATGCTTGAGTGTAGAAATTCAAACAGTGGAGGATTGCTTTCTTCTTCTTTTACCGAGCGATAAAGCACCTCTGCCATAAACATTGCGAGCGAACATTTGGATGTGTTATAAGGAATGTCAGAAAACGGTGGAGAGCACTGCGCTTCTTTTATGCGTTGCAGGCTTTTGTTGGCTTTGTGTTCAATTGTTATTGCCAAACAAGTAAGCGGTTGCAACAGCGCGCTCTTTTTGTTTTTCCCGGTGTGTATGAGATAGCCCTGTAACCCAAACAACTCAGTGTAAATGTTGGCGATTACCGCTTTGTCGTTGTAGCGGATGGTGCGTAACACGATGCCCCGTGTTGTGTGCAACATCAGTTTACGATGAGTATTTTGGTTACGTGTGTTTGCGAACCATCTTCGTTGGATGCAAACACCAGATAAACACCGGTTGCCGCTTTTTCACCGTCAAAACTTTTCCCGTTCCATACGGCTTGTCCGCCTTGTGCTTTTGTAGCATACATCAGTTTTCCGCTGATGTCGGTGATTTTTATATCTGCATCTTTTACCAGGCCTTTTATAGCAATCGGTCCATCATAATCATGGTGCACCGGATTTGGATACGCATATACATCGTTAAAAATTTCACCGCCTTCGGTGGCTGTTCCTTTGTAAGAAACAATTCCTTTTTGTGTGCCGATAAATACTTCGCCTGTTACATCATCAATAGCAAGACTAATGATGTTATTTGAAAAAAGCGGACTATTTTCTTCCGTGAAGTGAAGCAGTTCCTGAGTGCCGTCAGGCGACATGAGAAACACTCCGGCATTTTGAGTTCCAATCCATTTGCGGTTGCCGCCATCTACTGCTATGGCACTAACAATTTCGGTTTCAAAAAGGTATTGTGCATAGCCGTCCTGCTCAATTAAAATCTGTTGTGCATCAAAGTTTCCGTTGCCGGAAAAAATTTCACCGGGCGAATAAAAAACTGCAATTCCTTTATCGGTTCCTACCCATACTTCGCCATCTAAATCTTCGGCAATGCTGTAGATATAATTGCTGGGTAGTCCGCCATTGTTGGCTGCGGTGTTCATGCGTTTGTAGTTATCGTCTGAGGTGGTGCCGATAGTGTAGTTATCGTTAAAAACTAACAGCCCGTTTCCATAAGGCAGCATAAGCCATTTCTGGTTGTATGAGTCGATGATGAGGTCGCCCACAAGGTTTTGATTAAAAGCGTTTCCTGGATTATAGTTTTGCCAGTTTCCGTCTGTTTTAAAAACTGAAATTGGTTTGGTAACATTTGAATTTCCTACCCAAAGATTTCCGTCCAGATCAAAATCAAGCCCCCCAATTCTTATCCAGTTAATACCGGAAAGAGGCAGCAGCGAAGAATTTCCGGTGGTGTCGTGCATGGCGGTTTGTGTGTTGTTGTTTATTTCAACAACGCCATTGAGCCAGGAACCTGCAAATACACGTGAAGGGTTTATCGGGTCAACTGCAACGCGGATAATGTCAACCACATTGTTTCCGTTATCGTCTTTCGGGTAAATAGTGTTCCAGTTGTTATTGATGTAAGAAGCAACACCCTCTGATTTAAATAACGGACCCCAGGATATATTTACTCCGCCCGAAGCTACCCAGAGATTACTGTTTTCAACCGACATATCAAAGGCTGTTGCAAAGCGCGGACCGTTGGGGTGCGTGTTTGAAAAATTCCAGATATCGGTGTTGTGAACCAGCCCTTGATTACCATCTGCAATCCATACATCGTTTATGCTTCTGGCAAATGCTTCGGACGGACGAGGGCCCTGATCGGCCAGTCCGAAGTATTGATAAATAACAAGCACATTGGTGCCGCTGGCATCATACACGGTGAGGTTATAATTGCGGCAAACGGTCATGTTGTTATAACGCGAGGTTATGCTTTTTATATCGGGATGGCCAACGGTATCAAAGTAGTTCCAGTTGATGCCATCGTAAACATACAGGGTGTCGTTATCGTTTCCGGTTACCTGAATATTGGTGTAAATTTTACCGGCATGAAATTCTATTGCACTGTAAAGAGATACATCCTGAACTGTTGGAGGCAGGTTGTTATATTTTGACCAGAAATTATAATTCGCAAGGTTGGATGCGTTTACATCGGCATGATAAATCCCGCCTGTTGTTGATGCATAAAATTCGTTTCCATCGCTGGTGATGTCGGTTACATTTATATTGTCGCCATTTGGTCCGATGTAATAGGTGTCTTTAATTTCTTTCTTGATTAAATCCACCACTACAATTCCAAAACCGCAGGCTAAATATGCGTAGCTGTCTTTGAAAAATATTTTGTTGATGATTTTATTTCCCGGAATAATTTTTCGTTTGATATCGGGAATGTTGATGATGCGGTTGTCCTGAATTAAATCTATGTTGGCATTGGTGTAGGCAATTACCAGTGTGTTGGTAAGGCTGTCGTAATTAATGGTGCTGAAACCGATGTCGCTGAGGCCGGTGATTTTGCTGAGCTTATCAACAGTTGTTTCTGATTTGCTGTAGTAAAACAAACCTTCTTCTGATGCGCAGTAAATGCGGTCGCCTGCTTCGGTTAAGGTTTTTGCGTTGGTGTAAGGTAAGTGGTCGCGCCATTGTCCAACGCCAACGCCTTGCGCAAACACAAGTGAGTTGATAAGCGAAAAAAACAATGTGATAAAGAGTTTGTTGTAGTGCATGAGCGGCAAATTTAGGATTTTAGTTTAAGTATATTCGCTGCCCTCTAAACGGTGTTTTTAAATTATTATTGTGAAGGCTAAAAATTTTTCTCGCAAAGGCGCAAAGGCGCAAAGTTTTGTTGTTGTCTGCTGCTTACTGTTTTTTGCTTCGTGCGGTAACCCAAAAGGTTTGTTGGAAGAAGGAACGATGCTTCCTGATTACACCGGATTTGCACCAACAGGCGATACGCTTACGCTTTCAACTTTTACTAAAGAAGAAAAAGTTTTGCTCGTAAATTTTTGGGCGGCATGGTGTGGTGATTGTTTGAAACACAATCCTGAATTAGTGGAGCTGAATAAAACATATAGCGGCAAAAAATTTGGCGGACACGATTTTGAAATGGTGAGCATTTCGCTTGATCAGGATACGGGACTTTGGAAGCGCAGAATTGTACAACAAAATCTGATTTGGAAAAATCACATCACCGATGCGAAGGGCTGGGAGTCGGCACAGCTAAAGCCTTTCAGCGTGCATGCAATACCATCAAACTATCTGGTTGACCACACCGGAAAAATAATTGCGGTGGATGTTGAGAGTGATGAATTGGAAAAAATATTGACAGAATATTACAGGGAATAGTTGAGGTAATACGTCACCCTGAATTTATTTCAGGGTCTTGATACAGAGATGCTGAAACAAGTTCAGCATGACGAATAAATTACTGCGTGCGGTAAACAATCCTGAAACCTAAATCTTTCGACATCTGTCGATAGAGTTTGTTCATTTCGCTTTCTATTTTGCGGATGTCTTGCCAGAACTGGCAGGTGTGGAAATAGAGAATATCCAGCGTAGTGCTTCTTAGGAAATCGATGTCTTTGGTGTAGCCCGAAATAGCAAGTGCTCCTGTTTTATTTAAAAAATTGTTGAGTCTGCGTTTGTTAATTCCCAACGTTTGGCAGCAACCGAAGTGAATTATTTTTCCTGCTAATTTTCCCTCTAATCTTTCTGCGAGCTCTTCTAGATTGATGTGTTTATTTCCTACCTGAATGCTGTTGGGCAGTCCGTGAAAAGCGTAGTAGTAAATGATGTATTTGTTGTATTTTTTTTTGCTGTATTCTAAACTTACGTGTGCAATTTCTTCCAGCGTTGCGCTGCGCTGGTAATAAAATTTTACGTCCATGTTCAGGTTCAGCAATTTCAGTGCGGGCTGAATGCTGTCGGTTTTGCGCATGTCTTTTTCCCAATGCCCTTCAATGCAAAAAATATCCTTCTTGTAGCTTTTGGTAATTACGTTTGCCATGGGTGCAAAAAAACAGATTGCGAAAGTAGTAAAATCCGCTGCATTTCCTAAAAAGATTAAGGATTAGATGATATAAATCTGTTTTGAGAATAAAACAAGACTTCACTATGCTGTTTTTAGTTGTAAATTCCCCTACTTTCGCCCCCTCAAGAACCCCAAAACATGACCATCCAAAACTACATCACCGAAAACAAAGACCGTTTCATCAACGAACTGATTGAACTATTAAGAATCCCCTCCATCAGTGCCGACCCCAACTATAAACAAAGCGTTTTCAAAACTGCCGATGAGGTAAAAAAGCGCCTTGCTGAAGCCGGTGCCGATAACGTAGAAATCTGTCAGACCAAGGGCTATCCCGTGGTATATGGCGAAAAAATAATCTCTCCCTCCTCCCCTACTGTGTTGGTTTATGGCCACTACGATGTGCAGCCTCCCGATCCGTTGGATTTGTGGGCCTCACCACCGTTTGAGCCCGTTATTAAAGACGAAAAAATTTATGCCCGTGGCGCCTGCGATGACAAAGGACAAATGTACATGCACGTGAAAGCATTTGAGCTGATGATGAAAACCAACACCCTGCCCTGTAACATTAAGTTCATGATTGAAGGTGAGGAAGAAGTAGGCAGCGATAACCTGGGAACATTTGTAAAAGCCAACAAAGAGCGTCTGAAGGCCGATGTGGTCTTGATTTCCGACACGGGAATGATCGCCAATGATATTCCTTCCATCACCGTTGGCCTGCGCGGGTTGAGTTACATGGAAGTGGAAATTACAGGTCCAAACCGCGATTTGCACTCAGGAATTTATGGCGGTGCGGTAGCAAACCCTATCAATATCCTCTGCGAAATGATCGCATCTCTGCACGATAAAGACAATAAAATTACCCTCCCCGGATTTTACGACAACGTTGAAATACTAAGCACCGAAGAACGTGCCGAAATGGCGAAAGCGCCCTTCAGCCTGGATGAATACAAAAAACACCTCGACCTTTCAGACATACATGGTGAAACGGATTACAGCACCAACGAGCGGGTTTCCATCCGTCCTACATTGGATGTAAACGGTATCTGGGGCGGCTACCAAGGGGAAGGCGCGAAAACAGTTATTGCATCAAAAGCATCAGCAAAAATCTCCATGCGTTTGGTGCCCAACCAAACACCAGATGAAATAACAGCGTTGTTTACCAAACATTTTATTTCCATTGCACCCAAGTCGGTGAAGGTAAAAGTTATCGCGCACCACGGTGGTGAAGCTGCGGTTACGCCCACCGATTCAATCGCCTACAAAGCTGCAGACAAAGCCATGCAAACCACCTTCGGCAAAAAACCAATTCCGCAGCGTTCGGGCGGCAGCATTCCTATTGTTGCCCTGTTTGAAAAAGAGTTGGGCCTGAAAACGGTGTTGTTTGGTTTCGGTTTAGATTCAGATGCCATCCACTCGCCCAACGAACACTACGGCATTTTCAACTACCTCAAAGGCATTGAAACCATTCCGCATTTTTTCAAAAACTTTGCGGAGATGAGCAAGTAGGCTTTCGTCATCCTGAGCGAAGTCGAAGGGTCTTAATAAGATATTAAACCTTCTTTAAATTAGCAGGGCGAACATTTTATTTATAGAAAATTCTTTTATTTTTACGCAATAAAAAAATTGAACATGCTCAATAAAGCCCTTTGGTTGCCGCTTGTTTTAATATTGGCAATACTTTCTTCGTGCACCAAACACGAAGAAGTTTTAATTCCCGGAAATGTTCCCCCTCCCGACAGCACACTGTCAAGCATAGTCATTGAAACCTATGTAAACAAAGCCTACATCAGTGTGCTCGGTCGCAAACCCAGCGACAGCGAAAAGGCAGAAGGAGTTACCTTGCTCGAAAGTTCAGCGCTGTCGCAAGCAAGTCGCGAATCATTTATTCAAACAGTTTTAGACAAGCCGGAGTATTACGAAAATCTGTATAAAAATTATTACACCTACCTGCTGGTTAATTTTGATACAGCACAAATAACGCAGGATATTATGCTGTATCAATACTTTCTTACACAGCCTCAATACTCCCAATACATTGATCGGCTTAATTACGAAATAGCAAGGCTTGAGACATTAAGAGGTGTATACCCTAATCTTGTTGCCGGCAATATTACTGTTGCCCAGATGCACCGCATAATGATTGATAATTCATTCTATGACGAACTGAATATGGGCACCGAAAATTTTGTTATCTCATCGTTTGAGCACTTTTTTTCTCGCTACCCCACCGATGCTGAACTTGCAGAAGCCAATAATATTGTGGATGGTTTAAGTGGAGTTTTATTTTTCCAGATTGGAACCAGCAAAGATGATTTCCTGGACATCCTTTTTGGTTCTGAAGACTATTATGGAGGACAGGTGAAAATAGTTTACAACGCTTATCTTTTCCGTCAGCCCACCTCAGAAGAGTCAGCACTTTATAGCACCTATTATAAAAACACAGATGACTATAAAGGCTTGCTTAAAAAAGTATTAACCACAGATGAATACGTTGGAATCAATTAAAAATTGACAATGAAAATAAATTATAAAAACTGTTGGATACTTCCGTTACTGTTGGTTTCAGTATTGTCATCGTGTAAAAAAGACACCGATTTTATTTACGGTGTTACAGATGTTGACATTCAAAAGCCGGATGCCAACAAACCCAACGTAAAATCAACGTTTACCTTTATTTCCATTGCCTACAGCGATTTGTTCGGAGCCAATATTTCGCAAACCCAATTGGTAGAATTACAAACCGCTTATGCAGCTTTTGGCGACCAGCGTATGGTGGAGCAAATGATCATCAAAAACTTCCTGAACGATGGCGGAGTTGATATTCCTTCGCAATCAGAAATGAATGCAGATGTGGAACAATTCATCAAAGACAGCTACGTGAAATTTTTTAATCGCCTGCCCAACGAGTTTGAGCTCTGGCACATTGAAAACGAAACTGCAGGAGACAACAGCATCACGCCCGAGCTTATTTACTTCGCCATGATGACTTCAAACGAATACAGATATTACTAACATGATGCAACGCAGAGGATTTATTAAAAAAGCAGCACTGGCAACAGCAGGTGCATTTGCTGCACCCTATATCCTGCCCTCCGGCAGATTGTTTGCCGCTTCAGGAAACCGAATTGCCAATCACGTTGTGCTTTGCCTGTTTGCAGGCGGTGTGCGCAATTTCGAATCAATGCACAAAGCTGAAGGCAACCTGATGCCCTTTACCTTAACGGGTAATGAAGGTATCAATCCGCAAATCATCGGTGGTATGGATGCACTGCCAACTCCCACAGGACAAAGACTACAACAACAAGGCACCTTGTTTAAAGAGTTTCGTTTTGCACAAGGCCCAACCGGTCACTTCAGCGGACATTCCACAGCAATTACAGGGCAATATAATTTAGCAGATATCAATTTAAAACAACGTCCTGCTACTCCTACCCTGTTCGAATATTACCGCAAACACAATTCACCCTCCATGAGTGCCTTAAACGCCTGGTGGATTTCAAACGCGCTGGGACCATATCCTGCATTGAATTTCAGTAACTACCCGGGCTATGGTGCCCAGTATGGCGCAAACTTTATACAGCCCGGTTCTATTATTTCTATTCCAGGATACAATGCGCTGGGCGACCCGAAAGGTTTCACAACACTTGAAAACGAAAAAGTGAAAGGCTTGCGACAGTTTATGGACGATAATTTTTCGCGCAACACCACTTCGGGTGATGCAGGTGTTACCAATACAGAAGAAGAAGCCGCGCTGATAGAAACCTATATCAACAACTCATTTGACGAAGCTGTTGCCGGACAATACGACAATCCTTGGGGTGTGGGCGCAAGCATGAATAGCGATATGTATAACGTATTTTTTGCAGAAGAAATTATTAAACAGTTCAAACCCGAGTTAACCGTTGTTAATATGCAGGATATTGATGTTTGCCACGCAAATTTCACAAGTTATTGCAACAACATCCGCAAGGCAGATTATGCGCTTTGGCACTTGTGGCAGACCATTCAGGCAACCCCTGGCATGGCTAACGATACCATTCTGATTGCAGTTCCCGAACACGGAAGAAATGAAAACCCCAACACCATTGTTGATATGTATGGAAAATATGCACTCGACCATACTAGCGATGAAGTTTCAAGACAGATTTTCTGCCTTGTTGTTGGTCCGCCTGATAAAGTAATACAGAATCAGGTTGTTTCAACCGTTACCGGAGAAAGTATTGATACCGTTCCAACCATTGCAAAAATCCTTGGTTTCTATAACGACATTCCGGGCGGAATGCTTTCCGGAACACCTCTTGATCAGGCATTTGTATAATCAATGAATAATACAGTCCTTATGAAATTGATAAAAAACGTATTACCGGCAATCTTCCCCTTGTTTATGATTGCCATTGCAATAACGGGTTGTTACAAAGATACACCAGAGCCCCCAAACCCATATAATGATATTGATTATCCAACTATTCCAGCGCCTGTAGATACCGTTGATCCCACATCATTTGTAGCACTGCATCGCAATATTTTTGCGACACGTTGTGCTGTTCCCGGTTGCCATGACGGTCATTTTGAACCAGATTTCCGCACCTTGCAGAGTTCATACTCAACATTGGTTTACCATCCGATTATTAAGAACAATGCTGATAGTACATTCCAGTTTCGCGTGGTTCCGTTTAACAAAGACGAATCTGTTTTGTACGAACGTTTAACAAACTGCTGTTTTGTAAATCAGGACGACCGTATGCCTCAGGATAATATTGGTATACCGCTGCAAAGTAACCACATCAGTAGCATCGCCGCATGGATTGACAATGGAGCCCGGGATATTTTCGGACAACTTCCCTCCTTCCCTAACCAGGAACCTTCCATTGGTCTCTACATTGCGATTAATACCACATACGACTCCATTTATTCAAACAACAGAATTGATGGCGTGTATTACAACCCGTTTATTATTAGTGATAACACATCATTTTATTTAGCCATTCAGGTTTCTGACGACAGTACAGCCGGACCAAATCTGCAATACAATAAGTTTAAAATGAGCTATGAGCCTGATAACTTTTCGCCCTCTGCTCCCGGATACCGCGAATACACTGCAACTTACATCAACAACGATGGAGATGATTTCTATATAGCATTAATAAATTCAGCCGATTTTGTCACGGACACTACTGTGTTTTTTAGGTATTTTGTAAATGACGGTGATCATCAGCAAAATACACAATTCCCACGTAACGAATCAATTATTCAGTATAAAACATTTTTCTCGTTTTATGTAACTCAATAAAGTTTTTTGATGATGATAATGAAAAGTTTAAGCGCTCTGTTTTTTGTTTCTCTTGCAATTGTGTCCTGCAAAAAGGCAGAAGAAATCGGGCCAATTCCGGAGATTGAATTTATTAGTGTTACTCCTGGTAACGTTCAGGAATATGCCGATTCGCTGGTGTTCACCATTAAATACCGTGATGGGGATGGTGACTTAGGAGAAAATACTTCCGGTGCCGATAATTTCTTTCTTGCAGACAGTCGTAATAATGTCATTTACAAATTCCGTATTCCGCAATTAGCGCCTGATAATTCAAGCATAATCATTGAAGGCAATCTGAATGTTACACTTGCAAATACAGCAATTATTGATGGATCAGCTTCGCAGACTTTTTCCTATAGTATTTACGTAAAAGACCGCGCAGGAAATCAGAGCAATACTGTTGTTACTTCTCCCGTAACGGTTACCCAGTAACGTTTAGCTTTTTATTACAAGTTCGTCTATTAGGCGTTTACAGCCACCGAACTTATCAATCATAAACAGCACATAGCGTATATCAACGCTAATGGTGCGTGCATAATTCGGGTCATAATACAAGTCAGAGATCATCGACTCCCAATTGCCGTCAAAAGCAATTCCTACAAGGTTGCCTTCTCCGTCAATTAGCGGGCTTCCGCTGTTTCCTCCTGTTATATCGTTGCCGCTGATGAGGCAGATATTCAGCGTATCGTTTTTAGAATACTGCCCGAAATCTTTACCAACCAGTAAATCGTGCAATTTTTTTGGTACATCAAACTCCGGATCTCCGGGTTTTTCTTTTTCCAGGATTTGGTAATGATGTGTGTAAAAAGTTTTGAATTCTTTATCGCGGGTTGTATATGGTTTCACTTGTCCGTAACTCAAACGCATACATGAATTTGCATCAGGGTAAAAGAATTTTTCGGGATACATTTCGCGTTGTGCTTTGATATAATTTTTCTGTAATGATTCGTTTTGCATCTCAAAAAGGTAAAGTTCCATATTGCTCATTTGATAGAGTTCAACAACACTCAGGATATATTTCATTCCTTCATCAGCATCAAGTTTTTTCAATGATGGTTTACTTAAAAAGGCCCTTGCTTTTTTATCGCTGAAAAAAATTGATTTTGTCCCGATAAGCTCAGCATATTGATCGTAAACATTTTTGCCGGGTTTATCTTTCAGCTTCAAAAATGTTTTAGAATTGAAGATGTTTAATTGTTGAGTTGCAGGTAAATCATCGTGCATTAATTTTAATGCCATCGCCAGCATTTTTTTATCGGTTGCAGCAAGATATTCTTTGAATTGTTCTCCTGTTGCAGCTTGAATTTGCTCAACCAAAGGAGCGGTATCTTCTTTTTTTGAAAGTAATTCTCTCAGGCTGTAAAACTGAAATCCATAGCCCGTAAATGCGGGGGCAAAGGCTGCAACGTTTATATACTTCTCTAATTTTTTTATTTCTGTTGTGCTTTCATAGAGCGCATCAAATTCTGTCAGAATATTGCCGTATTCTTTTTTGCGTGTTTCATCCTGCTCTACCCATTGTGTAAATGCTTTTTCCTGCTCTTGCTTTGTATTTATGAAACCGGTTGAACCTGCCCCTTCAACAACACCTTTAAAGTATTTCCAAGAGTTTGCTAATGATGCATAATCTGCCGCCATAGCAAGATTCGTTTTTTGATCTGCATCCATTTCTGTTTTCATCACCGCAAGACGAGCCTCCAGAATTTTCACATACGAAGGGTAGTTGCTGTTTATGTGTTGTTCAATCGCTGGCGAAGCAAGAAAGCGGTCTGTTTGCCCGGGATAACCAAAGGTCATGGTGAAATCACCTTCTTTCATTCCTTTCAATGAAACAGGTAAAAAATGCGCGGGTTTATAAGGGACATTTTCGGACGAATAATCGGCTGGTTCGTTATCTTTTCCGGCATAAATGCGGAATACAGAAAAATCGCAGGTGTGGCGAGGCCACATCCAGTTGTCGGTATCGCCACCAAATTTTCCCACTACTTCAGGAGGCGTTCCAACCAAACGAATATCACGGAAAACGCGATAAACCATAAGGTAATGTTCTGCGCCTTCAAACATAGAAAATACACCTGCTGTGAATTTACCATCTTCTTCGGCTTCTCCAGCTATTACAGCTTTTTCAAGCTCCTGATCTTCGGCTTCATTTACTCGTTTAGTTACATCCTGCATATGAACAAGAATAGAAACCGTTAAGCCTTGTGCAGGCAATTCATCATTCAATGTTGTTGCCCAAAAGCCATCAACCAAGTGATTTTTTTCAGGTGTGCTTAATCCAGCAATGGCATCAAAACCGCAGTGGTGATTAGTGAATAATAAACCCTTGTCTGAAACAATTTCGCCCGAGCAAAAATCGCCTACCTGAACAATGGCGTCTTTTAGACTTGAGTGATTGATGTTATAAATATCTTCAGGTTTTAGTTTGCATCCCAATTTTTGCATGTTTCCGCTGATGACATCTGCATAAATGGGAAGCCACATTCCTTCGTCAGCAAAACTGAAAACGGAACGAATGAAAAGAAGAGAAACTAAAACAGATTTAAGAATAAAGTTTTTTAACATTTTGAGATTTTTTATTTTATAATGCTTAAAATTTTCGGGTGGCGAAGTTAGACCTTTTTCAACCTGTGGATTTGAAATTTGCCCGTTTTGGTTAAATCTTAACATAATTTAACGGAAAATGCTGAAAACAAGGCTCTGAAAGCCTTGCAGGATAAGGGTTTCAGAAGCGGCTGTTTTTAAGAGCAGCAGACGAATTTTTGCTGAAAAAGAAGGTCAGAATACCGTAGAAGAGAGAAATGCGCTAAAAACGCTTAGAAAGCACCTTTTTTGAAGATATAGACCTGACTTGATGAGGTTCCTTGCTTTGAAATAGCTTTGATGTTAGAAATATAGCCTCTCCACACAGCTCGAATCATACATAGTCCAGTAGATTTTTCTGTTTCCTGAGCCATGTATTTTTCACTTAACATGCTGACATAGAATGAGTCCAGAGGCATTGGAAGTATTTTTTCAAGGCTTAAACCCTTGTTTTTGAAGTATTTTTCGGTGGTTTTGGGCACAAAATGGTATAAATGTCTGGGAACATCATAAGCTGCCCAGTATTTTCCGTAAATCTGAGCATCATATGAGTTGCAGTTGGGGACGGCTATCAATAAAATACCATTGGGTTTTAGAAAGGTTAAAAGGGTTTCAACGGTTTTATCCAGTTCTGAAATGTGTTCCAAAACATGCCAAAGAGTTATAATGTTAAAACTATCTTTCTCAAAACTGTTTTCAGATAATTCAGAATTAATTCCTGATTTTAATAATTCTTTTGCAGTATTTCTTGCCAAATCGTTCGGTTCAATTCCTGATACCTCCCAGCCTGATACTTTACAGGTGTTTAAAAAATCACCGGTACCACAACCATAATCTAATAGTTTCCCTTTTTTACATAGTCTATTTATGAGCTGTATCTTCTTTAAAAGGCTGTAATGTTTTGCAATATGATATAGTGAGTTGATGAAACCTTTATTGCTTTTTGAGTGAGAAACATAGTCAGTGCTCTCGTAATATTTGCCCAAATGCTTTGGCTCTGGTCTGGGGTTAGTGAACTTAAATTCACATGAATTACATTGAACGATTGTGAATGTTTCACGTGAAACAGTGTAGTCTTTACAGTCTAAAAATGGGCTAAAATTTGTCTCTTTACAGACAGGGCATTGGGTTAAATTTTCCATAAAATGTGAGAATGTTTCACGTGAAACAAATGGGATTTATCTGCCAAGGTGGATCATCAGAACAGAGATGTCGGAAGGGGATACTCCACTTATACGAGATGCCTGACCTAGTGTTCTGGGTTTAATTTTGGTTAGCTTTTGACGGGCCTCAATAGATAGAGATTTAAGCACGCCGAAGTTAAAATCATCATGGAGGATTGTATCCTCAAGGCGGTTTAGCTTGTTGGCCATTTCCTGTTCTTTTTCTATATATCCTTCATACTTCATCAATATTTCAGCCTGCTCAGAAATCTCCTGATTGTTGTTAAAGGTGATATCCATATATTCCTTAAGATCAGGAATTCCTTTATAGAGATCAGGAAAATTAATTCCGGGACGAGCCATGATGCCAAATAGTTTTACTTTCTGGTCGATGGGGTTTGATCCAATGTTTTCCAGAACAGGATTTATAACATCAGGGCTTACACTTTCTTTTTTGAAGTAGTTAATTACCTGTTGAGCTTTTTCGTATTTATCGCTTACTTTATCTAAGTGCTCTTTATCAACCAGACCTAATTCATAGGCAAGAGGAGTGAGGCGCATATCAGCATTATCCTGGCGAAGAAGGATTCGATACTCAGCACGTGAGGTAAACATGCGATAAGGCTCATCGGTTCCCTTGGTTACAAGGTCATCAATTAAGACGCCTATATATGCTTCGGAGCGTTTTAAAATAAACGCTGTTTGCTCATTGATTTTTCGATGTGCGTTTATACCTGCCATCATACCTTGACAAGCTGCTTCTTCGTAGCCGGTGGTGCCGTTTATTTGTCCTGCGAAGTAGAGGTTTTCTACCAGCTTTGTCTCTAAAGTAAGGTGCAATTGCTGAGGCGGGAAGTAATCGTACTCTATTGCATAGCCCGGACGGAACATCTTCACGTTTTCGAAGCCTGTTACCTTCTTAAGTGCCTTATACTGAACATCTTCAGGCAATGAAGTGGAGAATCCATTGATATAAACCTCCACCGTATTCCATCCTTCGGGTTCTACGAAAAGCTGATGGCGTTCTTTATCTGCAAAGCGGTCTATTTTATCCTCAATTGAGGGGCAGTAGCGTGGTCCAATGCCTTGAATGCGTCCTGAGAACATGGGCGATTTATCAAAGCCGGTTCTCAACAGGTCGTGAACCTCTTCATTTGTGTATGTTAAATGACATGAAATTTGTTTCTTAGGTTCTTGTCCGTTTTGAGTAATAAAAGGGCTTGTACCCTCTGAAAATGAAAATTTACTTGGGTTTTCGTCACCGGGTTGTTCAGTCATTTTAGAATAATCCAACGAGCGACCATCCAGGCGGGGAGGGGTTCCGGTTTTCATTCTGCCACTTTCAAAACCAAGCTGAACCAATTGTTCGGTTATGCCGGTTGAGGCTTTTTCAGCAGATCTTCCACCACCAAAATTTTTCTCGCCAATATGTATTACTCCATTCAAAAAAGTGCCGTTGGTGAGCACTACTGCCTTGCAACGGAATTCAATTCCCATAGAGGTGCGCACTCCGCACAATTTTCCGTTTTCGATGATTAGCGAGCTTACCATGTCTTGCCAAAAGTCAAGGTTTTTGGTTTGTTCCAACATGTTGCGCCATTCTGCGGCAAATAGCATGCGGTCGTTCTGCGTGCGTGGGCTCCACATTGCGGGACCTTTTGATTTATTCAGCATTTTAAACTGAATGGCCGATTTATCACTTACAACTCCTGAGTATCCACCAAGTGCATCAATTTCGCGCACTATTTGTCCTTTGGCAATGCCACCCATGGCGGGGTTGCAACTCATTTGTGCAATGGTTGCCATATTCATGGTAATGAGCAATGTTTTGCTGCCCAGATTGGCAGCAGCAGCAGCAGCCTCGCATCCTGCGTGGCCGGCACCTACTACAATTACATCGTATTTTTCGAACATGGGGGCGCAAAGATAATGCAAAAGTTACCACCCCCCAACCCCCTCCTTAAACAAGGAGGGGGAGCAGAGAGAAAAAACAGCCTAAAACCGCTTCAAATAAAAATCTTCTTTGCCCGTCATTTGGGCTTTGTCAGCGGGTTTTTTGTCTTTGTAGCCGAGGAGGTGAAGCAGGCCATGTACCATTACGCGGTGGAGTTCGTGCTCACGTGAAACATTGAATTTTTCTGCGTTTTCGGTTATTCTTTCAATGCTAATAAAAATGTCTCCGACCACCCCCTGGCCCCCTCCTTGAAATAAGGAGGGGGAACGTGATGCCGAATTATCAAACGTAATTATATCCGTAAGTGTGTTATGGTTCAGGTGTTTTTTATTCAGCTCCAGCAGGTAATCATCACTGCAAAAAATGTAGTTGAGCTCTACGATTTCTGCGCCTTCTTTTTTGGCAACGGAGGTTAACCACTGACGAACTTTTGTTTTGTTCTTTAGAGTAAAACTCAGTTCGTGGTTGAAGAAATTGATGCTGCTCATTGGGGGCAAATATCGAAATTTTTACCGCAGAGGACGCAGAGGGTTGCGCAGAGCAAGTATTTCCCACCCCTCAAAAAAACCTCAAAATTCACGCATACAACTGAGTGTTGGCAAAAATAATTTTGCCTTCCATGAATATACACCGGGGTGAATTATTAAAAAAATACTTTGATAAATCAGGGCTTTCGCGCGTTGTGTTTTGCAACTCGATGGATATTTCTGATAATACTCTTACCAGTTGGTGCAATACTCCTGAACTGGGTTTCGAAAAACTACTAATGGCCTCACCAATTGTGCTTCATGATTTTTCGGAAGAAATTCCTGATTTAAAATTCCTGACTTACAACAAAAAAATGAATGCTCTTATTGTAAGTGAGCCGGTGGAAGCATACAAAGCCGGCACCTCTGAGTCTAATGAAGCTTTGATACAGGCAGTTGCTGAACTTAAAAAAGACAATAAAAAAATTATTGCCTTGCTTGAAAAACTAATAGCATCCAACCCCAATAAATAAACAACTCAGTTACAAAACCATCAAAAACCCCTCATCTTATGAATGACACACAGGAAAACAAGCTAAGCATGTATAATAAAGTAGGCAGCTTTTTAGACGACCATGTTGCCCAGCTTGCCACGATACCTGCCATTGCAACCGTTGAACTATTGTTTGACCAAACCCGCCTCGACATAGTTGACAGCGAAGAGGAAGCCAGCGAAGATACCACCGGCTATGCCCTTGACAAAGCCCAGAAACAAGAAACCCTTATAGCAGCCATACTGCGTGCCGCCTCAGCCGTTGAATCGCATGCCACCATTACGGGCGATTATCCCCTTGCCAAACGTATAAACTTTACCCGCAGCGAGCTGGGTGCCATGCGCGACATGTACCTGCTTGCTCCTGCCGATTTAACGTATGAAACTGCCTTGCCACTGATGGCCTCACTTGCCGCATACGGATACAACGCTGTTGACCTTGCTAACTTTGATACAGCCCGCAATGCCTATCGCGCAGTGGTTACCAAACCCAAAGAAAAAATTGAAGACAAAATGGTTGCCGGTCGCGCTGTTGACCTGCTGTTTGAAAAAGGCGACCGCGAACTAAGCACCTTAGATGTGCTGATGAAAAACTTTAACACCGGCACCACCGTGCTGCTGTATTTTGAATATCAGCTGGCCCGCAAAATTGATGATGCCGCAGGACCCGGAGGAGGAGGAGGTGGTGGTGGCACCGGCACCGTATTAACCGGAGCTGTAAACGCCATGAGCTTTGCAGGCGTGCCAGTTACCTACAACGCGGCAACCCCTGTATTACTCGAAAATCCGGGACCAACAACCCTCTTTTATCAGTTGTATTTTAACGGACTGAGCAACGGCATGCAAAAACTGATTAACCCCGCAGGAAGCGACACCTTTCTGATGGGCGATTGGGCAGCCAATGGCAACGAAATACGCGTGTTCAACAATACCCCTGTAGCGGGCACCTACAAAATTACAATAGGCTAATACCCCTAAAACCCCTCGCCACAGGCGAGGGGTTTTTCTTTGCCATGTATACGATTAGTCAACCTATCTATACCATTTGGAATAAAATGCTGCCATTTTGGAATAATCTGCTGACGTTTTGGAAACACGCGCTGACGTTTTGTAATCACGTGCTGAGGATTTGTAATCATGTGCTGACGATTTGGAAATACCTGCTGAAAATAATAACACCCAAATACCACATCACCCAACCATGACCACCACTAAACACCCCCAACTGCCCGATATGCTTACCATTATAAAAGGATGGGCAAAAGTTAAAGGTACCTCACTACGCAAACTGGCACTTAAAACCGGTAAAAGCCAAACCTATTATAATAAGATACTGAAAAATGGTGACCCGAAAGCCTCGCTGCTGCTCACCCTAACCGATATACTGCACGTAAACCTGTTTGAGTATTACCTTGACCTGCTGCCCGAACACAAGCGCATTACCCAACGCGAAAAAATGATGAAAGAAAAAATAACCGAACTTGAAAATGAACTGAAAAGGGTAGGAGAGGAGCGGGACAGGTATTGGGAGGTGGTGAGTAAAAAATAGGTTTACGTTTTGCCAGAAAAATCAATTTCGTTTACCTAAAAACAATAGAACTATTATTGCCAATAGTAAAAGGTTAGATATTACTGATAAAGTTGACCGATAAAGCTCTACTCCAATCGCCTCATATCCTTGAGTTTTAACAATACTGGTAGTATCAATATAATCCCAATATATCGAACTACAAAAGATAAAGAGAAATATATATTTAACTATAGTATATCCTTCACGAATTACAACTGCCAATGCACTTAACATTAATACAAGTGGTAAAAAATCGGTAATTGCATTAACCGAAAACCTTTTAGTAATAAAAATGTGTTCAAATAAGAAATCCAAAAAGAATAATCCTAATAATATAAAAGTCAGGTTAGATGCCCACTTAATATTATCCTTAACTATGTTCATTTGCTTCTACTAATTATTTGAGATTAAGCATTCCAAAAGTAAAATAAATCATAACTAAAAAACCCCTGCACTCCTGCAAGGGTTTTAAAAACTTTGCGCCTTAGCGTCTTTGCGGTAAAAAACCGTAGTGTTCTTGTGCCCTTAGTGGTGAAATAAAAACCCTATTCCACCACCAGATTAGCCTGTATACGCTCCCAAAAATTGGGCGCATAAACAAACACATCATCACCGTTATAAGGGATGTTATCGGCCCCGGCATAAATCTGAATCAGGTTTTGGGTATCAAAACCAACGGTTGAAGTCATGTTAACCGTTTCGCCTTCGGTTGGAGTGTTAACCGTTGCCATGTTATACTTATTGCTTCGGATTATTGATTCGTGTGTAGAGCCTCCAAAGGGCCAGTTAGCCGAGTTAGGCACAACATTGTGCTCGGTATTAAAAAGAAAAGTTGAATCGCAATTACCAAAAACATAAGACTGAGGCCAGTAGTTTTCGTCATTAAAAACATTGCTGATAAGTGGGTAATAATCTACTTTAAGTATGTTGTTTACCTTAACCGAATCACTTCGGTAATCAAAATTGCCATTGCCATAACTGCGATTAAACATAGCAATGGTTACGGTATCATATTGCGCAGGCAGGGCAACCTCCTGATAAAAATAATAGGCATCAAAATAAAAATAAATAAAGTTTATCTGCTCAGCCGTAAACAAGCCATCATTATCCTGAAGGCCCTGTATATTCGGTGAATAACTAACCACCGCGTTGTTTGAAAAATCGGCAATACGCCTTGGGTCATCATTCGACATACTGCCATCAATAAACTGCAGCATATTCGTGTTTTGGTCTATCGGACTAACAGCATCCTGAAAGCCCAGCATCCTGAATTTTCCCGAAAAATGGGAGGGCGTTACACTAGTTATGTAATCACCAAAACCGGTGTATAAACTATCGGGCACCGCATCGGTTTTAAATACATCAGACGAGGTGGTGTAGCGCATGGAAAAGTTCATGTTTCCGCCTTCGTCCTTTTTGCAACCCGGCAGCAGGGCTACCAGAATAAAAAATGTAATTATTTTTTTCATGGTGTTTTCACTATTTAAAACACAGCAAAGCTACAAGCGCTATGCCATAGCTAGAATGACATAAATCATAAAAAAATCTGTGTAATCTGTGGTGAAAAAACCTTCGCGTCTTTGCGCCTTAGCGGTAAAATACCTTAGTGCCCTTGTGCCCTTAGTGGTGAAAAAACTACACCAACTTCAACCCTTTAATATACCTAAAATCTTTAGTGTTAAGCGTATAAAGAGGCAGCTTATAGTGCAACGCCATTGCAGCAATCAGCATATCAGGAATAGAGGGATGATGTGAAAGCCAATACTTTTTATAGTTAGCAAGAAACAGTTCCGAAACACCTTTGTCAAATTCTAAAACCAGAAATCCGGCAAGCAGTTTTTCGGCTTTTTTGTAGGTTGCTTTGTTACCCGTTCCGTTAATAAATTCGGCAACCGAAACAGGGGTTATGCAAATATTTTCAGATTTTATTTCCTCACACTTTTTGATTACAGCCTTGTTATTGCGGCTTATTTCAATCAAAATGTTGGTGTCAATAATTACCATTTCGCAGGCCAGGCTTTGCTGCGAATTTTTTCAACCGAAGGAAAATTGGGGAAAGCGCCCACTAACAGGCTTAACGCATCTTTAGAAGATTTTTTTCTGCGTTTGTTTTTTGCGCCAACTTCAATTGCAAACACTTCTATTTTTTTTCCAAAAAACTTTTCGGGCAACTCAATGCTGTGATTTTTTTCAGAAGGTGTAATTATTTCGCGAAACATTTGTTGTGTGATAAATGATGAACACAAAGCTACTAAAAAAACAAAAACCCCGGCACTTCTGCAAGGGTTTTTGTTCCCCCTCCTTTTTTCAAGGAGGGGGTTAGGGGGTGGTGGGGTGGTCTAATCCAGCTTCAGCACCGCCATAAACGCACTCTGCGGCACTTCAACCGAGCCCACCTGTTTCATACGTTTTTTACCTTCTTTCTGTTTTTCCAACAGTTTGCGTTTACGCGAAATATCACCACCATAACATTTGGCAGTAACATCTTTACGCAAAGCTGAAATGGTTTCGCGGGCAACAATCTTGGCACCAATACCCGCCTGTATCGCAATCTGGAATTGCTGTTTAGGGATAAGCTCTTTCAGTTTCTCACAAATTCTGCGGCCAAATTCATGCGCCTTGCTTCTGTGAATTAAAGCCGAAAGTGCATCCACCTGTTCGCCATTCAGCAGAATATCCAACTTCACCAAATCCGATTCACGGTAGTCCAGCGGGTTGTAATCAAACGAGGCATAGCCGCGCGAAATGCTTTTCAGTTTATCGTAAAAATCAAAAACTATTTCCGCCAGCGGAAGTTCAAAAATAAGCTCAACACGGTCGGTAGTCAGATACGTCTGGTTCTTCATGATACCGCGCTTTTCCATACACAGCCCCATGATAGCACCAATGTATTCGCTCTTGGTAATAATGGTAGCAAGAATGTAAGGCTCCTCAACGTGATCCAATTTGCTCGGGTCAGGAAACTCAGAAGGATTACGCAAAATCGTCTTCACCAGTTTAGTGTTAAACGAGTGATATGATACGTTGGGAACGGTAGTAATCACCGTCATATTAAACTCACGTTCCAACCGCTCCTGAATAATTTCCATGTGCAGCATACCCAAAAATCCGCAACGGAAACCAAAGCCCAGTGCGGCTGAACTCTCGGGCTCCCACGTAAGCGAAGCATCGTTGAGTTGCAGTTTTTCCATGCTGTCGCGCAGCTCTTCGTAATCATCGGTATCAACGGGGTAAATACCCGCGAACACCATCGGTTTCACATCTTCAAAACCCTGAATAGTTTTTAAGCATGGGTTTTCAACATGGGTAACGGTGTCGCCCACTTTTACTTCGCTCGCCTTTTTTATACCTGAAATAATATAGCCTACCTCACCAGGCCCCAGTGTATTTTTTGGTTCTGGAGTAAGTTTTAAAACACCTGTTTCATCTGCATTGTATTGATGATCGGTAGCGGCAAATTTTACCAAATCGCCTTTTTTCAACGTGCCGTTAAACACACGTATGTATGCAATAATTCCGCGGAAAGAATTGAACACCGAATCAAAAATCAGTGCCTGCAAAGGAGCTTTCGGGTCGCCCTTGGGCTGAGGAATGCGCTCTATAACAGCGTCCAGAATTTCAAAAACTCCATCACCCGTTTTACCCGATGCCGACATAATTTCTTCGCGTTTGCAACCCAGTAATTCCACTACCTGATATTTTACTTCCTCCGGGTTTGCGCTTGGCAAATCAATTTTATTTAAAACGGGAATAATCTCCAGATCGTTGTTCAGCGCCAGATACATATTACTGATAGTCTGCGCCTGAATACCTTGTGAGGCATCAACCAGCAGCAGCGCACCTTCGCAGGCCGCCAGTGAGCGTGATACTTCATAAGAAAAGTCAACGTGTCCGGGAGTGTCAATCAGGTTAAGCGTGTAATTGCCTGTAAACTCAGGTTTAGCACCGCGGTAAGTATATTGCATCTGTATCGCATGGCTCTTGATGGTGATGCCGCGCTCGCGCTCCAGGTCCATATCATCCAGCACCTGCGCCTGCATATCGCGCTTGTTAATGGTGTTGGTAAACTCAAGCAGACGGTCGGCCAAGGTACTCTTGCCGTGGTCAATATGGGCTATAATGCAGAAATTGCGGATGTTTTTCATTTTCGGGGCGCAAAGATATTCAATTAGGCGAGTTTTTACCGTTTTTACCGCGAAGGCGCAAAGACGCGAAGTTTATTGTAAGACAGCTAAAGATTTAGCGGAAAGGTGCGAAAGCGCGAAGATTAGTATTGGTTTACAAACCGCTTAATTCCTTGTTTCATCAATGGCACATTAAAATTGATTAGAAAACCAAGTGTTATACCCGACAATTTTAAATAAGAAATAATCTGTGCTTCATAAACGGGAATGATTGCTTCTACTGATTTTAGTTCCAGTAAAATTTCGTCTTCAACCAAAATATCAATCTTAAAATCTTTAGACAATTCAAAATTTTTGTAAAGAAGAGGAAGAGTAACTTGGCTTTGTGCTTTTATATTTCTTAACTCAAATTCTTTCATCATGCAAAGCTCATAAACAGATTCCAATAATCCCGCCCCCATAATCCTATGAACTGTTACACTAACATCAACAATTTCCGTAGCCAATTTTTCGTATTCCTCTTTTGTCATTTTTCTACCTAAAAAAAGGTTTTAATAAATTCCTTAGCGTCTTTGCGCCTTAGCGGTAAAGAATCTAAAACTTCAGATACGGCATCAACCCGTGCAACCCACCCTCTCTTCCAAACCCGCTTTCTTTATATCCCCCGAAAGGTGATGTAGGGTCAAACTTATTATAGGTATTTGCCCAAATAACCCCTGCACGAAGTTTATTGGTCATGTTAAAAATCTTCGAACCTTTATCTGTCCACACACCCGCAGATAAACCATAAGGAATGTTGTTTGCTTTTTCAATCACTTCTTCCACTGTGCGGAAAGTCTGAATAGTCAAGACAGGACCAAAAATTTCTTCCTGCACCACACGATGACTTTGTGATGCGTTCAGAAATAAAGTTGGTCTACAGAAATATCCTTTACTCGGAATGCTGCACTTGCTCTGGTAAAAATCTGCTCCTTCTTTTTTACCAATCTCAATGTATTTATTGATGGTAGCTAATTGTTGTTTTGAATTAATTGCACCTATGTCGGTGTTCTTGTCAAGCGGGTCGCCAACTATTAATGTTTCCAATCTGTCTTTCAGTTTGCGGATCACAATATCAGCAACGCCCTCCTGCACAAACAATCGAGAACCCGCACAGCAAACATGTCCCTGATTAAAAAATATTCCGTTCACAATTCCTTCTACGGCTTGGTCAATCGGGGCATCTTCAAAAATAATATTGGCGGCTTTCCCACCTAATTCTAACGTTGCTTTTTTCCCTGTTCCTGCAATTGCTTTCTGAATGAGTTTACCCACATCGGTGCTGCCAGTGAAAGCAATTTTATCAATATCGGGATGATTCACAATTGCCGCTCCGGTTCGCCCTGCACCAGTAACAATGTTCACTACACCCTCGGGCAAACCGCTGTCGGCAATCAATTCAGCAAGTTTTAAAGCAGTAAGCGAAGTAGTTTCGGCAGGTTTTAAAACCACGGTATTTCCTGTTGCAAGGGCAGGAGCAATTTTCCATGCCGCCATCAGCAACGGAAAATTCCATGGAATAATTTGTCCGGCAACACCCAGCGATTGCGGCTTGCGATTCGGAAAAGCATACTCTAATTTATCGGACCAACCCGCATAATAAAAGAAATGATTTGCAGCCAACGGAATATCAATATCACGAGATTCGCGAATTGGTTTTCCGCCATCCAGCGTTTCTATAACACTGAACTCACGGGCACGCTCTTGCAGCAAACGTGCAATGCGGTAAATGTATTTTCCGCGCTCTTTTGCAGGCATCTTGCTCCACACATTATTGTAGGCTTTACGAGCAGCTTTCACTGCTTTGTCCACATCTTTTTCATCTGCCTCAGCAATGGAAGAAAGCTTTTCTTCTGTTGCAGGATTAATGGTGTCAAAGTATTTTCCTGATGAAGGTTTTACAAACTTGCCATCAATAAAAAGTTCGTATTGCGGTTTAAGATTAATGTGCGAAGTGCTTTCGGGTGAAGCTGCGTAAGCCCATTTAGAATCGCCCAACCCGAGCGAATTTTGTTTTTTCTTTTCTGCTGTTGTTGCCATCGTTTAATCTTTTGAAAAATAATCTCCGCTCTGGTAAACCCCGTCCTGTTCTTTTTGCAATTGCATTAAAATATCGTTTGCTAAACTACTCGCTCCAAAACGATACCACTCGTTGGTAAGCCATTTATCGCCCAATGTTTCGCGCAACATCACCAGATATTGCAATGCAATTTTTGCAGTTGAAATTCCACCTGCGGGTTTCATTCCCACCATTTTTCCTGTTTTGTAATAGTAGTCGCGAATGGTTTCCAACATCACCAACGTAACGGGTTGTGTGGCAGCCGGAGAAATTTTTCCGGTAGAGGTTTTTATAAAATCCGCTCCGGCATATATAGCTATTTCACTTGCCCTGCGGACATTATCCAGCGTTGATAGTTCTCCGGTTTCCAGAATTACTTTCAGTCGCGCAGTACCGCAGGCTTGTTTCACCGCAGCAATTTCGTCAAATACATAACTGTAATTTCCTTCCAGAAATTCACCGCGCGAAATCACCATATCCACTTCATCTGCTCCACTATCAACTGCAAAATGTGTGTCTGATATTTTTACTTTTCGTGTTGATTGTCCGCTTGGAAAAGCTGTTGCAACGGAAGCTACTTTTATTCCCGTTCCTTCCAATTGCTTTTTGGCAAGCTTCACAAAAGTGGGGTAAACACAAACTGCCGCAACAGTCGGTAATCCCTGCATAACATCGTGCAGGTGTGCTGCTTTATAACACAGTTGTTTTACTTTGCCCTCGGTGTCTTTTCCTTCCAGGGTGGTTAGGTCAATCATGCTCAACCCAAGCTTCAAACCCTGCACTTTGCTTTCTTTTTTTATGCTGCGCGTTTGAAACCGTGCAACGCGTTCCTCCACTCCAACCTGATCAATGGTTGGTGTTTTGCTGAAATCAGGAAGCGTTAAAATTGTTGTTGATTGTTTTCGCATTTGCAGCCAAAGATATAAAGAGCGAAAGAATTGACGCATATCATCTGCAAAACCTAAATTTGTGCCCCATGATTCAAATTTCATCTTTTGCATTTAATCCTTTTCAGGAAAACACCTATGTTTTGCATGACGAAACAAAGGAGTGCATCATCATCGATCCAGGATGTTACAGCCCTCTTGAGCAGGCAGAGTTTTCAACTTTTATTGAAAACGAAAACCTTAAACCCGTCAGGTTAATCCTTACGCATTGTCATATCGATCATATTCTCGGTTGTAAATACGTTTGTGAACGCTATGATCTTATTTCTGAAACCAATAAAATTGAACTACCTGTTTTTGAAAGCGCAGAAAGAGCTGCCGCAATTTTTGGAATTCGTTTGGAAAAGCCACCCGCTCCCGGAAAATTTATTGATGAAAATGATGTGATTAAATTCGGGAACAGTTCGCTTGAAATTCTTTTCACGCCCGGTCATTCGCCCGGCAGTTTATGTTTTTATAACAACGAGCAGAAATTTGTAATCGGAGGAGATGTTTTATTTCACGGAAGCATCGGAAGAACAGACCTTCCAGGAGGTAATTTTGACACGCTTATTAGCAGCATTAAAGAGAAATTATTTTCACTTGGTGATGATGTTGCCGTTTATCCCGGTCACGGCCAAGAAACAACCATTGGCTTTGAAAAAGCAAATAATCCGTTTTTGTAGTGTTAAAAACTTGCTTGTTTGTTTATAATATGTTTATATTTGCCTTATTAAAAATTAAAACAGCCTGAAAACCACCATGATAAAAAGATACATTCTTCTGCTTATCATTCTTTTACCAATGTTTTCCCAAGCGCAGCGTTGGAAACGGATGCGTTACGAAATTGTGGCCGCTGCAGGCACCACTAACTTCCTCGGAGAATTAGGTGGAGCCAACCAGATAGGAACCAATTACTACAAAGATTTGGAGATGGCAGCAACGCGTTATGTTTTGAATTTGGGAATGCGTTATAAGTTGTCACAATCTACAGCTGTTAAAGTTGGTTTTTCTTACGGAAGACTAAGAGGGGATGATAAGTGGACGCAAGAACCATACAGAAACAATCGCAACCTGAATTTTAAATCTCCTATTGTTGAATTATCGGCACAATATGAATTTTCGTGGATGAAAGAAACCATCGGAAGTCGCTACAAAGTAAGACGTGTACGCGGTCGTGGCAAAAAAGGAAGCGATCTTTATGTATATGGATTTTTTGGTATTGCAGGATATTATTTTAACCCAAAAGCCCAATACAATGGCACATGGACAGCCCTTGCGCCTTTGAATACTGAAGGGCAAACTCTGGTTTCAACACGTAAAGATTATTCACGCTTTCAGTTTGCTATACCTTTAGGCGTTGGCTTAAAATACAGTCTGAATAAAACCTCCAGCATTGGCATTGAGTATGGAATTCGTAAGGTTTTCACTGATTATATTGATGATGTAAGTACAACCTATTATGACAAGAATGAACTAGCTCAGAATTTTGGTGATGCGTCAGCTCAATTATCTGATCCATCTTTAACTGGAGGTCCGGGACCTTTTTCGGGTTGTCAGACTTGTGAGGGCCAGCAACGTGGCGACCCACGTGATTTGGATCACTACATGTTTTTCCTGATTACCTACAACTACAAGTTGAAAACCACCAGAAAAGGGTTGCCTAAATTCTAATGGTCTGGCTTTATTTTTGCCGCATAAATCACCAATGAAAAACTATTTTTCAGCATCATTTTTCGCGCTGATACTATGTGCTCCTGTTCTTGCCCAGAAATCAGAGTTTGGAGTAATGGTGGGAACCTCGTTTTATAACGGAGAGTTGAACCGAAAGAAATTATTTTTCCTTCCTAAATTTGCTTTTGGAGGTTTTTACCGCCATAATTTCAACGACCACTTTTCGGCTAAATTATGTTTCCTGTATGGTAATGTTGAAGGCAATGATGCCTTGTCTGCAAATGCAGAACAGATTCAACGAAACCTCAGTTTTAAATCTGTAGTTGCAGAATTTTCGGGTCAAATAGAAATTAATTTTCTGCCTTTTGTGGCGGGTGATACAAAAACGCGTTTCACCCCCTACATTTTTGGTGGATTCGGAATTTTCAAATTCAACCCTAAGGCTTATGTAGATGCAGGTGACTATGTAATTGATAATACAACATATACAGTTGATAATGGTGGCTGGTATGCCCTAATGCCACTTGGAACAGAAGGACAAGGCACTACAGCTTATCCCGACAGAAAAAAATATTCACTCACAAGTTTTTCTATTCCGTTTGGTATTGGTTTTAAATTCAACATTGCTAACGGTCTTGGTTTTGGACTAGAATGGGGGATGAGGCCAACTTTTACTGACTATCTGGATGATGTAAGCGCAACTTATGCAAATCCACTAAATTTGCGTTCAGAATATACCGATGTTGCGGCAGTCCTCTCTGACCGCTCGACTAGCGGAAGCACAGAACCTAATGTTGGCAGACAGCGCGGAAATTCTACTAATAAAGACTGGTATTCATTTGCGGTGGCAACACTTTCATACACAATAAAAACCAAACAACCTAAGTGCGCAGCATACCAGTAAGTTGAAAATACAAATAGGATAAATTCAAAGCCGTCCCCGCAAAAAACGAGGACGGTCTTTTTTTAAAGATGACCTTCAAAGACCAAATAGATAAATCCAAACTTCCTAAACACATTGCCATCATTATGGATGGCAACGGAAGATGGGCAAAAAAGCAGGGAAAACTTCGCACATTCGGGCATCATAACGGAGTGGATTCTGTTCGTGAAACCACTGAAGCAGCGGCAGAATTAGGAGTAGAATATCTGACACTTTATGCTTTTTCAACAGAGAACTGGAACCGCCCCAAGTATGAAGTGGATGCGCTGATGACACTTTTGGTAAAAACCATCAATAAAGAAACCAAAACTCTAAACAAGAATAATATCCGTTTGCAGGCTATAGGCGATTTAAACAGTCTGCCTAAGGATTGCTACAAAGAGTTGCAAGAAGCCATAAAAAACACTGAAAAAAATACACGCATGACTTTGGTGCTTGCGCTTAGCTACAGCTCTAAGTGGGAGATAACACAAGCGGTAAAAGATTTGGTAAAAAATGTTAAATCGGGCAAACTGAAGGAAGAAGACATTAACGAGGAAACGATTAAATCACATCTTTGCACCGCAAAAATGCCAGACCCCGAATTACTTATCCGCACTAGCGGTGAATACAGAATCAGTAATTTTTTGTTGTGGCAGATAGCGTATTCCGAGTTGTATTTTACCGACAAACTCTGGCCCGAATTCCGAAAAGAAGATTTTTATGAAGCCATTGTCAATTACCAGCAACGCGAACGTAGGTTTGGAAAAACAAGTGAACAGATAAAAGCGAAATGAGATTTAAAGAAAAGAGTTTACTGATTACTGCTTTCTGTTTACTGATTACCGTTTTCGCCTTCGCGCAGGTAGAGATGAATTATGCCAGTCCTAAAGAATATGAAATAGGGGGCATTGAAGTTACCGGAACAAAATATTTAGATAAAAGCGTTCTGAAATTACTTTCCGGTTTAACCGTTGGTGATCGCATTATGGTTCCGGGCGATCAGGTTTCGAAAGCCATTGAAAACCTTTGGAAACAAGGCCTTTTTTCCGATATCGGTATTAACGCTCAGAAAGTTGTTGGCGACAAAATCTTCCTTGAATTTGTTTTGCAGGAGCGTCCTCGCCTTTCTGCTTTTCGTTTCACCGGAACACGTAAATCAGAAGAAGATGATATTCGTGAAAAGATAAAACTCATCAAAGGAAAAGTTGTGACTGAAGATCTTTTGCTCACCACCAAAAACATTGTAGGCGATTACTATATTGAAAAAGGCTTCCTCAATACCGAAGTAAACATTAATGAAGCTCCGGATGCCACGCTACCTAACAATGTGGTGTTAACGATTGGTGTTAACCGTAAAAAGAAAGTAAAAATAAATCAGGTTATTGTTCATGGAAATGAAAAAATTCAGAGCGGGAAACTGAAACGCACCATGAAGGAAACCAAAGAGAAAAACATCTTTGCACCTTTCAGAAATCCGGATGTTGCAGCCCAAAAAATTATTTCTGCCATTGTAAAAAGCGACATGAATGGAGCTATTGATGCTCTTGAATCTCATTTGAACGAAAATGTAAAACTTAATATTTTTAAAACCTCAAAATTTCTTGATTCAAAATATCGGGATGACAAAACAGCTCTGATCGCAAAATACAATGAACAAGGTTTTCGCGATGCAACAATCGTTCGCGATTCGGTTTACAAAGTGAATAACAAAGAAATTAACGTTGAGCTTTGGGTAGAAGAAGGACCGAAATATTATTTCCGCAATATTACCTGGACAGGTAACACCAAATATACTTCCGAATATTTAGGCAAAGTTTTAGGCATTAAAAAAGGTGATGTTTATAATCAGGCAGCATTAGAGGCTAATCTGCTTATGAACCAAGCAAGCACGGATGTGAGCTCACTTTACTTAGATGACGGGTATTTATTTTTTGATGTGAAGCCCGTTGAAATTCTTGCTGAAAACGACTCGATTGACATTGAAATGCGCATGCGTGAAGGCAAGCAAGCAAGGATTAACAAAGTAACAGTTGTAGGAAATACAAAAACCAACGACCACGTTATTTTGCGTGAAATCCGAACCAAGCCGGGAATGTTGTTTAGCCGCAGTGATATTATCCGCTCTCAGCGTGAGTTAGCAAATCTTGGATATTTCAATTCCGAAACATTGGGTGTAAATCCAAAACCTAATCCTGTTGATGGAACAGTAGATATTGAATATAAAGTGGAAGAAAAGCCGTCAGACCAGATTGAGCTTTCAGGCGGTTGGGGAGCAGGGAGAATTGTTGGAACATTGGGAGTTACGTTCAACAACTTCTCTATGCGCAATATTTTTAAGAAAGGCGCATGGCAGCCGCTTCCTGCAGGTGACGGACAAAAGCTAAGTTTGCGCGTACAGAGTAATGGTTTGTTTTTTCAGTCATACAACGCTTCCTTTACCGAACCTTGGTTAGGTGGTAAAAAACCAAACTCACTTAGCTTCTCTGTTTTCCATTCAGTGCAGAGCAATGGAAAACCAAAAAGTGATATAACCCGTCAGGCAATTTTAATTACCGGAGGAAGTGTTGGTTTTGGAACCCGTTTAAAATGGCCGGATGACTTTTTTACCGCTTACATTGAGGGGATTTATCAGTCCTATAATTTAAAGAACTATCCACTTGGAGCCCTTATTAATGGTCAGTATAATAATCTCAGTTTTAAAGCAACCATTTCGCGTAATTCCATCAGCGACCCTATTTATCCGCAACGCGGCTCAAAAATTACAGCAAGCTTGCAAATGACTCCTCCATGGTCATCATTTGGAAGGAACATTGATTATGCCGACCCTGTTTCAAAATACAAGTGGTTAGAGTTTAATAAAATCAAATTCAACTATTCATGGTTCCAGAACTTGGCAGGAAAGTTGGTAATGAACGTGCGCACCCAGTTTGGTTTTCTTGGTTTGTATAACAGGCAACTTGGCATCACACCGTTTGAGCGGTTTTATTTAGGAGGAAGCGGATTATCCGGCTTCTCGCTTGACGGTAGAGAAATTGTTGCATTGCGCGGTTACGGAGATAATACCTTAACACCAACCAACAACCAAGGTAACTATACAGGTGGAACTATTTATAATAAATACTCATTAGAATTGCGTTATCCCGTTTCATTAAACCCTTCGGCAACTATTTTTGGACTTGCCTTTTTAGAAGCAGGAGATGCATACGACAAGTTTGATAATTTTAATCCTTTTGGCGTGAAAAAATCAGCAGGCTTTGGCGTTCGTATTTTCTTGCCAATGTTTGGTTTGCTTGGCCTTGACTGGGGTTACGGATTTGACCAGATACCCGGCAGACCGGGTTCTAACGGAAGTAATTTCCACTTCTCAATCGGGCAAACAATCGAATAATTATTTTTGCAAACAAAATTTACAGCTATGAAAAACACTTCAAAAATCCTTGGAACACTGGTAGTTCTTTTATTCAGCGTATTTGCTGCTTCGGCTCAAAAATTCGCATTTGTTGATACCGAATACATTCTCAGTAATTTACCTGATTACACATCCAAACAAAAGCAACTGGATGACATGTCGGTTCAATGGCAAAGTGAAATTGAGACGATGTATAAAGACATAGATAAAATGTATTCAGATTATCAGGCGGAGGAAATACTTTTACCAGAAGCGGCCCGCAAAAAACGCGAAGCAGAGATAATTGAGAAAGAAAAGAAAGCTAAAGACCTTCAAAAACAACGCTTTGGCTTTGAAGGCGACCTGTTTAAAAAGCGCCAGGAAATGATAAAACCTATACAGGATAAAATATACACGGAAATTAAAAAAATTGCAGACGCAAGAACCTATATGATTATCTTCGATAAATCATCTGGGGCCTCGATGCTGTATACAAATGAGAAGTATGACCTGAGCGATGATGTGTTGGGAGCAATGGGCATAACTACGGCAAAGGAAACTAAAGAATAATCGAATCTTTGTAAATCTACTTAGAAAATTATTTTTACTTTCGCAGCCCTAACATTAAAACTTAAAAAGAAACCATGAAAAAAATACTGTTTATTACAATGGTTGGAATTTTTGCTGCATGCAACGCAAATGCACAATCAAAGAAATTAGGACACATTAATTCTCAGGAATTAGTAAACCTCATGCCTGAGGCAAAAGCCGCTCAGGACAGCCTTCAGAAATTTGCCGGAGCAGTTCAGGGCGAATACGAAAGAATGGCTGGAGAATTAAAAAAACTTGCTGAAGATTTTGAAGCTAACAAAGGAGGAATGAGCGAAATCATCCGTCAAAGCAAAATCAATGAATTAAATGACAAACAAGGACGTTTAAATGAATTTGAAAAACTTGGCAATCAGGAAGTATCTAAAAAGGAACAAGAACTTTTTAAACCTATTTCTGATAGAGCTTTAAAGGCTATTGAAGATGTAGCAAAAGAAAAAGGGTACCAGTATGTTTTTGACAAAGCACGTGGAGGTTTGCTTTATGCAGGTGAAACGGATGATGTATTACCATTCGTTAAAACTAAACTGGGACTTAAATAAAAGTACTCCAGAAAAATTACAAAAATCCACCTTGTGCAAAACAGGGTGGATTTTTTATTTGTAATATAGCCACGCAATGTTGCAGAAACAACCCATAGGAGTTTTTGATTCCGGTTACGGAGGACTTACTGTTTTGAAAGAAATTGTAAAAAAAATGCCGGAATACGATTACCTGTATTTAGGGGATAACGCCCGTGCGCCTTATGGAAACCGCTCTTTTGAAACAGTTTACCAATACACACTACAATGCGTTGAAAAACTATTTGCTATGAATTGCAGTCTGGTGATTATCGCATGCAATACAGCTTCAGCAAAAGCATTGAGGAATATTCAACAGGTTGATTTACCAAAAAAACATCCTGATAAAAGAGTATTGGGAGTAATAAGACCCACAACTGAAATTGTAGGAAAATACAGCAAAACAGGTCATGTTGGGGTATTGGGAACAAAAGGAACAATAGCGTCAAATTCATATCCGATTGAGATTGAAAAATTTTTTCCCGACCTGAACGTTTACCAAGAGGCTTGTCCCATGTGGGTTCCGCTGGTGGAGAATAATGAAATCAACAGTATTGCCGCTGATTATTTTGTGAAACAAAATTTAGATAATCTTTTCGCGAAGAGCGATAAGATTGACACAATAATTCTCGGGTGCACACATTATCCTTTGCTTGCCGAAAAGATAAAGAAATATATTCCTGAAAACCTCACACTGCTTTCGCAGGGAGAAATTGTTGCTGAAAGCCTTGCTGATTATTTGAAACGCCACCCTGAAACGGAAACCAGATGCAGTAAAGGTAGCAGCATTGATTTTTATACATCCGACTCAGAAGAAAATTTTAATGAAGCGGCTTCAGTCTTTTTCGGTAAGGAAGTAAAATCAAAACATCTGAGTTTTTAATCAGGTCGAACAGGGTAAAAAAATCTGTGATTAGTAATATTTAGAGGAGAATTACTATTATTGCAGTCCATTCGAGCTATAAAACCAAACCCATGCTAAGAAAAATACTCTTTTTTGCTGTTATTACAGTTTCAATTCCCACACTTGTTAATGCTCAATCCAACAATGTTGGTATAGGAACAACAACGCCAGAGCCTTCTGCAATGCTGGATATTTCATCTACTTCAAAAGGATTGCTGGTTCCCAGAATGACTATTCTTCAGAGAGATTTAATTATTCCTACCACATCATCTTCAGAAGGATTACTGATTTACCAGACGGATGGAACAACTGGTGAGCCTAAAGGATTCTATTACTGGAGCGCAAGTCTTGCTGATTGGTTGCCATTAAACCAAAATACAGGAAACACACCTTCCGGATTGATCAGCATGTGGTCAGGACCAATCAATACTATTCCCGGAGGTTGGGCACTGTGCGAGGGAGCAAATGGAACACCTGATTTAAGAAACCGTTTTATTCTTTCTGTTCAAAGTTCAGTAGAAAACCCGGGAGCAACAGGCGGAACACACGACCAATCATTGACGATTGCAAATCTTCCTCCCCATGATCACAGCATTAGCCACACGCATACTATAGCAGACGCAGGACATGCACATGACTTTCCCGTAGTAAACGCAGGTTCAGGTGTTCCGGGAATACTGAGCACTTCAATAGGTACTGGTCCAGTAGTTGGTTCTGGCAGTTCTGCTACTGAAGTTACAGGAATAACAATAAATCAGGCTACAGGAAATAGCGGATTAACAGGCTCAGGAACCACTTTCGATAACAGACCTGCTTTCTATAAATTAGCATTTATCATGAAGTTGTAATTTCCCTCAAAGCAGGAAACAACTTTTACAATACACATGGAATCATTCAAGAGAAGCTACATTTCGCTTGGCGAATTTATAATTGAGCGCCAATCAGATTTTAAATATGCCAAAGGTGAATTATCGCGCCTTTTCAGTGCAATAAGTCTTGCAGCCAGAATAATCAACCGCGAAGTAAAACGCGCAGGATTGAATAATATCCTAGGCGATTTTGGTTCAATCAATGTACAAGGTGAAGAGGTAAAAAAGTTAGATGTTTTTTCCAATGAGCAATTTATTCATGCGTTGAAAGAACGTGGTGAAGTTTGTGCCATTGCATCGGAAGAAAATGAAGGGATGATAGAATTCAACGGTGAGTTTTCTAAAACAGGGAAATACATTGTTGCTTTTGATCCATTAGATGGTTCATCAAACATCGATGTCAATGTTTCGGTTGGCTCCATCTTTTCTATTTACAGAAAAACAACAGAAGGTGATTGTGCAACACTGGATGATTTTATGCAAGCCGGTGTTGAGCAGGTGGCTGCAGGATATGTGATTTACGGTTCTTCTACGATGCTGGTTTATTCAACAGGAAACGGAGTAAACGGTTTTACACTTGACCCGTCTATCGGTGCATTTTTCCTTTCGCATCCGAATATGCAAATTCCTAAAACGGGAAAAATTTATTCCATCAACGAGGGAAACTATGTGCATTTTCCTCAAGGTGTAAAAGATTATATCAAGTATTGTCAGGTGGAAGACAAGGCTACATCACGCCCTTATTCTTCACGATATATTGGTTCAGCGGTCGCTGATTTTCACCGCAACATGCTGAAGGGCGGAATTTTTATTTATCCTTCTACATCTAATGCGCCCAAAGGAAAGTTGCGGTTGCTTTATGAATGCAACCCGCTTGCATTTTTAGTGGAGCAGGCCGGAGGAAAAGCTTCAGATGGTTTTAACCGCATTCTGGATATTAAACCTACATCGTTGCATCAACGCACTCCTTTATTCATCGGCTCACCTGATATGGTAGAACAGGCCGAAGGATTTATGCAGAAATACGCAGAAGCTGCGGTTTAACGCGCTTTAATTCACAATACCAATAATCCGCCACAAATTCATGATATTCATGAAAAACGGGCTGAATTTGTTTTTGCGGAATTGTTCTTCTTCGCGTTTCCAGAAATGGAGGTTGTGAACGGGATACAGATATCCGAAATGATAGCAACTGTGTTCGTAATGCTTGGTGCTGAGCAATGCTAAATTGTAACGGTAATTGGGTTCGCGCATATCCACAATTTTTTGTGCGGCTTTGCGCGTGATAACGGCATTTTCAAGCAGCAGGCTTGCATCTGATTTTTCTTTTTTGATGTTGTATTCACGTTTGGTGATGAGGTATTCCAGCGTGTGTTTGCGGTGTTCTGCACGCAGACCGGTAATGTCAATTCCCTGTTTCAGTTCATCCAGAATTTGCTGTTGTTGTATTGTGAGTGTTGTGTTTTTAAGATTGCTCTCCAGAATTTGCGAGTAGCCTTTGGTGGTGGACGAAAAATTATCAAGTAGTGGGAGTTTTTCGGTGCGAATTTTTTGCAAGGTTTCCAAATCTGATTTTTTTGCAAGCCATTTGTAATGCCACTCGGGGCGTGGGTGAAACTCAATATTTAGGGCTCCCGGCAATTCATCAGTGGCGGTGGAGGCAGTCATGTAGCGCATCATTTCTTTCTTTTTCAGAAAATCGCTCTGCAGATTTAGATTCTCTGCGAAGTAGTTGGCAATGTGTTCGTTGTTAAAGATTTCGTTGATGTATTGTGTTGCTGTCGGTTGCTCCGCAATTTTATTTGTTTCATATTTCCAACTCCAGCGAGCAATGCTCCAGTCGAACAGCCAGTAGCCCCATTCCCAGCCCGAAGAGAAAGTAACGTGTCCCGGTATTTGCAGCGAATCCATGAGCAGAATATCATCTAACCGTGCGCTGAGGTAGGGCATCAGAAACATGGGAATGGAATTGTCAAACGTAATCCAGTAAGCCGATTCGGGATAGTACCAGGTTTCGCGTGTTTCTTTTTCTTTCAGCAATAAGTCAAGCATGTGGCGCAGGTTTTTGTTGCGATAAACAGGTGCGCTTTCTTCTGAAATGGTGTAGAACATAACAGTGTGTATCAGCACACCGCGGTTTTTATCCAGTTCAGTTTCTTCTGCATTCATTCTGTAATCTTTCTTCTTTTTCTTGCCGCCTATTTCTGCTGTTTCCTGCACTACGTGCTTTCGGCCCATCAGTTTGGAGTTGTACTTTTCTTTCAATTCTTTACCGAGATGCAGTTGCAGTTTTTTCTTTTTCTTCACGTTGCCGCTGCTGAATTCGGTGGATGAAAATTCAACGTTGAGTACATCCCAGTCGGCTGCAAACAGTTTGGCGAGGCGAATATCCATCTGCTTTTCTTTGTTGCGCCATGATGCAGGAAAATTGCGGTACAACTGAAAAGCCTTTTGCTGCAACATGTGCAGCGATACATCCACGCCTGCAATTATTCCACGCTCATGACAGTAGTCTGTTATTTGTTTGGAGAAAGCAGGCCATTCCTTCAGGTCAATGCTTTCAAGCAGATTGAACTCAAAATAATTCTGTCCGTTGCGCGCCAGCCAGTTGATGTATTCCTTTACCTGCTCAATTCCTCCGGGATAGTTGTGGTCGAGCAAAGGTTCTGTTAACTCCAGCGGATGCTGCGTGTGGAGGTGAAATCCTTTTTTGTCAAAGCGGGGTTTGGCGCTCCAGAAAAAGGTTTCGGGCAAAGGCCATGTTGTCCATTGAGGAATAATTTGTTCGCGGGCATGGTAAAATTTGAAGCCTAATTTTTCCTGCAATAACCCATAGAGGGCACAACTGATTCCAAAGTAAGTGGGCGTTTCTAAACGCAATGTTATTTTGCCGCTTTCTTTTTTAGAACTCCAGTTGTAATGGTGAAGCGGAACGTTGAGGTAGGGATAATTTGCGGTCTCTTCAAACGTACTTTTATCGGCAGCTTTTGCAGTATCAATTTCGGGAAGAAGGATTTGAATTTCACTTGCAGTGTTATTTAAGTCCACTGTACAATTGCAGGCCTGCTGCAACAAGTACTGCACATCTTCAATGGCTAATTTGCTGACAGAGTTTTCTAAATTCTGTTGCGGGGTAATGATGGAAATGTTTTGCTGCGCGGATGCAGAAAGAGAAAATAAAAAAAACAAAAAAGGCTTCGACAGGCTCAGCCTGACATAGGTTAGGGTCACACTGAGCTTGTCGAAGTGTTTCATTAAACGAAACCGATATTATTTCCCCGTATAATTATAAGGCGTAATCGCCAGCATTTCCTTTTTCACTTTATCAGAAACGTTGAGTGATTTGATAAAAGCTGCAATGCTTTCCTTGCTTATTTTTTCGTTTTTGCGGGTAAGGTCTTTCAGAGTTTCGTATGGATTTTTGTAGCCTTCTCTGCGCAGAATAGTTTGCAAAGCCTCGGCAACAACAGCCCAGTTATTTTCTAAGTCGCGGTCAATGGCTTCTTTGTTCAGCACTAATTTATCCAGGCCTTTTTGAATGGATTTATAAGCAATTAAGGTATGGGCCAAGGGCATACCGATGTTGCGTAACACCGTGCTGTCTGTTAAGTCGCGCTGCAAACGGGAGATGGGAAGTTTGGCTGCAAAATGCTCAAACATGGCATTGGCAAAACCAAGATTTCCCTCTGCGTTTTCAAAGTCAATAGGGTTTACTTTGTGGGGCATGGCTGATGAGCCAATTTCACCTGCTTTTATTTTCTGCTTGAAATAATCCATGGAGATATAGGCCCACATATCGCGGCAGAGGTCAATCAATATGGTGTTGATGCGCTTGTGCGAATCGCACCAGGCAGCAATGTTGTCGTAATGTTCAATCTGGGTGGTGGTTTGCGAACGCACCAAACCTAATTCAGTGATAAACTTGTTGGCAAATTTTGTCCAGTCTGTTTTTGGGTACGCAACATAATGTGCGTTCAGATTTCCGGTGGCGCCACCGAATTTTGCAGCATAAGTAAAGCCTGGTTGTTCCAGCTGCACCATCAGGCGTTCGGTAAATACATTCAATTCTTTTCCAAGTCGGGTGGGCGATGCAGGCTGTCCATGTGTATGTGCCAGCATGGGAATATTTTCCCATGTGTTAGAAAAGCGTTCAAGAGTTTCAATAATATCCAGCAGGGCGGGCAACCATACTTGCAGGGTTGCATCACGCATCATGGCTGGAGTTGCGGTATTATTAATATCCTGCGAAGTAAGCCCGAAATGCACAAATTCTTTCTCGTTCTTCAACCCGAGCTTTTCAAATTTTGCTTTCACAAAATATTCCACCGCTTTTACATCGTGGTTGGTGGTTTTCTCGGTGTCCTTTATTATTTGTGCGTCTTTTTCGGTAAAGTTTTTATAAACATCCTGCAGCTTAGGAAACAGTTTTTTATTCACGCTTTTCAGTTGCGGCAGAGGAAGTTTGCAAAGAGCTATAAAATATTCCACTTCCACTTTTACGCGGTATTGCATCAGCGCGTATTCAGAGAAGTATTGAGAAAGTTCGGCAGTCTGTTTATGATAACGCCCGTCAACAGGCGAAATAGCAGTAAGCGGAGAAAGATTTTTTGTCATAGAGAAAAAGAAAACGCGAAGGTAAAAAAAATACCCCCTCTTGGTCTTCCCCTTAAAACAAGGAGGAGATAGCTACCCCACCACCGCTATCTGCATTGCACTGTATGGTCCGCTGTTTTCTGCATTTCCTGCAATGGCCCAGCGGAAATAAAAATACGCCCACTTGCCAATAGCATCTTCCGGCATTTTCATAATAAAATAAGTTTTGCCGGTGGTAAAGGAATTTACACATTGTTCAATGGGCATTGTAAGCACACGATGCCCATACCAGTAGCGCACCTCCACTACATCGGCAAGCGGATGTTTACCGCGTCTGCCTTCCTGATTTGCTCTGCGCACACGTATTTTCAGTTGACCACCGCTAATGGATTGCACATGGGCATCAGGCGATTCTTCAATTTTACCGCGTTTGCTGTAGGGGCGTTCTTTTTTGCGGAGGTTAAAGGTAAGGCGGTCGCCTGAAGTGGCATAACTGCCGCTCATTTGGTTAAGAACAGGTTGTGCAAACCGGGTAAACTCTTTTTTTATTCTGTTTTTTTCGGCAGTTACCCCCATTGTTCGCTTACTCAGGTCAGTATATTTTGGATACATATCATCCCACTGGTGCATGAACTCAATCCACTTGTTTTTGTCAGATTCAAGCAGGCGAAGTCGCTGCCAGGTTGGTGGTGTGCCGTTGAGCAATGCCGCAGTGGTGCGGTAGATGTAATTACTGAAATCTGTGTCCTTTTCAGGTATGCGGTTACGTCTGATCATGGGATTTATATATAAAATGCAGTTGCGAAGGTATAAAAAATATGTACGGAACTACACAATAGTTGCGTTACAACGTAAAATATATGTACGGAATTACTTTGTTGTTAGGTTGCAATCCTTGAAACAGGTGTTATAATATTATAAATTATGTACGCAGTTGTACAATGTAATCGTGACAGACTGTAAAATATGTACGGAATGGTATAACATGTCCGTCATACATTATAAAATATGTACGGAGAACTCTGATGTTAAGACTACAATGCTTGACAGTAAGCTGACAGGGATAAAAATATGTACGGAACGTTGTGAGGTTAGGGTTACACGCTGCAATACATGTACGGAGCTATGTGTTATTAAGCTGATAATGCTTCTTCAAGGTCTTCGTCCTTCTGTCCTCCCCATCATGGCTCCAGCCCGGAGGATAAAACAGATACTTCAGCTTAGAGCTAAACGAAGGTGAGCGTTTTAAATCATACCAAAGGTCGCGGAACGACCCGAACTGGCTCTCGCTGAAGTTTCGCGGGTCTGTGCCTTTTAAAACACCATATGTGGGCAACTCTTCTTCGGGAGTGTAAGAGCCAAATAAATGATCCCAAAAGAGAAATATCTCGGAGTAATTGGTGTCTAAGTATTTTATTTCTTTTCCATGATGCACGCGATGCACGGAAGGTGTAATCAGAATTTTATCCAACACCGACAAACGGTTTACAAATCGGATATTCACATGCTCAAACAAGCCCCACAATTTTGAAATGGTTTCGGTAATGAGGAACAGCATAGGATGAAAACCTAGTAACGGAAGCCACACAAAAAACACAGGCGAAAGCACAAAGTCAAACATGCTGCCGCGGATACCGGAGGTCAGGCGCATCTCCTCACTGGTATGATGCACGCTGTGTATGCACCAGAGCAACCGCACCTCGTGCGACCAGCGATGCAGCCAGTAAAACGAAAAATCATACAACAGGAAACAGGCTACCCATACATACCACTCAAAGCCGAGCGTAAAAAAACGGTATTGCCAACACAGACTGATAATAGCAAAGTTGTAAAGCACTTGCGCCACGGCAATGCTGCCGAATGCAAAAAGACCGGAGACCATGCTCACTACTCCGTGCTTCACATCGGCTTTCTCTTTCATCCAGCGCAGCAGAATACCTTCCGCTATCATGCTCGTGATGGCTATCACATACAATCCCGGGCCAACAAAATCATAAATGCGCTGGAGTTTTTCTTCCATGAAAGAATGAAATGAAAAACAAACTTAAGAAAACTTCCGTCATTGCGAAGGAGGAACGACCGAAGCAATCTCCTGATGGAGCTACTTCATTTAATATGAGATTGCTTCGCTATGCTCGCAATGACGAGCGACTACCCTTCCAGCGCTGCCGCACCACCACCTATCTCCAATATCTCATTGGTGATAGCTGCCTGACGCGCTTTATTGTAGCTCAGTTTAAGAGCTTTCAACAATTCTTTGGCGTTGTCGGTTGCTTTGTGCATCGAAGTCATACGCGCACCGTGTTCAGATGCATTTGAATCCAGCACTGCTTTATAAAGCTGAATTTTCAGCGACTTAGGAATAAGGTCTTTTACAATATCTTCTTTGTTCGGCTCAAAAATGTAGTCAACGCTTTTTGCTTTTAAGTTTCCTGCAACCGTTTCTGATTTTACAGGAAGAAATTGTTCTGAAGTAACGGTTTGCACCGCTGCGTTTTTAAACTGACTGTAAACTAATTCTACGCGGTCGTATTTACCGGCTGCAAAGTCAGCCATTATTTGTACGGCAATAGGAGCAACGGTATCAAACTTTAAATTGTCATACACCTCATTATGCGATGAAGCCAATGTGTATGTTTTCTTAAAATAATCAGTCGCCTTTTTCCCGATGGTAAGAATATGAATTCCTCCTGTAGCTTTTTGGCTTGGATATTTTTCGTTGATGAGGTTATTGGTCAACTTAATGGCGTTACTGTTAAAAGCTCCGCATAATCCGCGGTTCGAGTTAATAACCACAAACAATACATTCTTTACCTCGCGCTCTTTTGAAAAACCACCGCCCGAAGAACTGTCAAGTGATGCACTCAGGTTCTGCAGAATCTCTTTCAGTTTGGAAGCATAAGGTCTCATGCGCTGGATGGCATCCTGCGCCCTGCGCAATTTAGATGCGCTCACCATTTTCATCGCGCTGGTAATCTGCTGCGTGCTGCTAACAGATGTTATACGATTACGGACCTCCTTTAAATTCGCCATTCTGAACTACTATTTATACTTCCCTGTAAGGTCAGCAGCTACTTTCTCAATTGTGTTGGTGATTTCGTCAGTCAGTTTTCCTGCTTTCAAATCGTTAAGAACATCTTTGTGTTGAACGTCCATCAGGTTCAGGAAATCTTTTTCAAAATCTCTTACTTTATTCACAGGAACGTTTCTCAATAATCCTTTTGTTCCGATATACAGAATAGCAACCTGTTGCTCCACGCGAAGTGGTGAGAACTGTCCTTGTTTCAAAATCTCCACGTTACGTGAACCTTTGTCAAGAACCGCTTTGGTAGCAGCATCCAGGTCAGAACCAAATTTTGAGAACGCTTCCAGCTCACGATACTGTGCCTGGTCAAGTTTCAACGTTCCCGCAACTTTCTTCATGGATTTAATCTGAGCGTTACCACCCACACGCGATACCGAAATACCTACGTTAATCGCAGGACGAACACCGGCATTGAACAAGTTCGACTCAAGGAAAATCTGTCCGTCAGTAATAGAAATTACGTTGGTCGGAATATATGCAGATACGTCACCCGCTTGTGTTTCAATAATAGGAAGAGCAGTTAAAGAACCGCCACCTTTTACCAATCCTTTGATTGAATCAGGAAGGTCGTTCATGTTCTTAGCGATCTCGTCAGAAGCATTCACCTTAGCGGCACGCTCCAGCAAACGGCTGTGCAGATAGAATACGTCACCCGGATAAGCCTCACGCCCTGGTGGTCTGCGCAACAGCAATGATACCTCACGGTAAGCAACAGCTTGTTTTGATAAATCATCATAAACGATCAGAGCAGGTTTTCCGGTATCACGGAAAAACTCACCGATAGCAGCTCCTGCGAATGGTGCATAGAACTGAAGTGGTGCAGGGTCAGAAGCAGTTGCCGATACAATTACTGTATAAGGCATTGCTCCGTTCTCTTCTAATGTTTTTGCAATGTTCGCAACAGTAGAACCTTTTTGTCCGATTGCAACATAGATGCAAAATACAGGCTCACCTTTTTCGTAAAACTCTTTTTGGTTGATGATGGTGTCAATCGCCACAGCAGTTTTACCTGTCTGACGGTCACCGATGATCAACTCACGTTGTCCGCGCCCGATAGGGATCATCGCATCAATCGCTTTGATACCTGTTTGTAAAGGCTCATTTACCGGCTGACGGAAGATAACTCCCGGAGCTTTTCTTTCCAAAGGCATTTCGTAAGTAACACCTTTGATAGGTCCTTTACCATCAATAGGAAGACCTAAGGTATCAACCACACGGCCCAACATTCCTTCACCTACATTGATAGAAGCAATTTTGCCGGTACGTTTTGCAACAGAACCCTCACGGATACCTGCTGAAGAACCAAGCAATACTGCTCCAACGTTATCTTCCTCTAAGTTAAGTACAATTGCGCGTAATCCGTTTTCAAATTCAATCAACTCACCCGACTGCACGTTTGAAAGTCCGTAGATACGGGCGATACCGTCACCTACCTGTAATACGCTTCCTACTTCCTGTAATTCGGTTTCGTTTTTGAACCCGGCAAGTTGCTGCCTGAGTATTCCCGAAATCTCTGCTGGTTTAATTTCTGCCATTTTATTTTTTATTTAAAAATCTTTAACGTATAAATTCTTACTGAAATCGCGTTTCAGTAAATTGATCTGAGTTGAAATACTTGTATCTATTTGATTATCGTCAACACGCAAAATAAAACCACCGATAAGTTCAGGTTTAATTTTCTCAACCAGTTCTACTTTTAATCCTGTTTTTCCGATAACAATTTCCAAAATTTTCTTTTTAGCTTCTTCCGAAAGTGCAACAGGAGTGCTTACTTCCGCAATCTTAATTCCTTTGTCGGATTTGTATTGAGCAACAAACGAAGATGCAATTTCATGAATATATTTCTCGCGTTTTTTGTTGGTAAGCAATACCAAAAAGCTCAGACTGATAGTATTTATTTTCGCTGAAAATATCTCTTTCAGAATTGCTAATTTCTTATCGGTGCTGATAACAGGGCTTTTCAGCAAAACGCTGAAATCTCTGCTTTCATTAATTGCTTTAAGAACAAGCTCCATATCCGCAAAAACGGCATCAAGCGACTTTTGCTCGCGGGCAAGGTCAATTAATGATTTGGCGTATCGGTGGGCTATTCTTGGCTCTGCCATTTTCTTAGTTCAGTTTGGTATCTTTCAATAAAGTCTGAACAAGCTCTTTCTGTTTGTTAGGGTCAGCAAGTTCCTGTTTCAATACTTTTTCAGCGATCTCAATACTCAAAGTAGCTACGTAGTTTTTCAACTCCGTAATAGCTGCCATTTTCTCGTTGCTGATATTCTCACGTGCCGAAGCAAGTATTTTATCCGATGCCTCCGTTGCTTTTGCTCTGGCTTCGTTTATGATCATCTCTTTTGCTTCACGTGCTTCTTTCAAAAGGTTATCTCTTTCGTTGCGTGCTTCCTGCAACAATTTTTCGTTGCCTGCTCTCAGTGCAGTCATTTCTTCTTTTGCTTTTTGTGCTGAGTTCAGCGAATCAGAAATTGTTTTTTCGCGTTCATCCAGCATTTCAAGAATGGGTTTCCATGCAAATTTCTTCAGCAGGAAAAGGATGAGCGCAAATGAAACGAACATCCAAAAGATAAGTCCGAATGCCGGTTTTACTAATTCCATTTTGTTTTAATTTTTTGTTTCAATTGTTTAATCATTGTCACCCTGAGCGTAGTCGAAGGGTTAAAAACAAGAACCAACCAACCGTTGGTTCTTGTTTTATTCTTCATGCTTACTTGGTAAGCACAACAAGCAGTCCGATAACCATCGCAAAGAAAGCGGCACCCTCTACAAGAGCGGCAGCCAAAATCATGTTTGCGCGGATATCTCCAACAGCTTCAGGTTGACGCGCGATTGATTCCAATGCGCTTCCACCGATTCTGCCAATACCTACTCCTGCTCCAAGAGCAGCTAAGCCGGCACCTAAAGCTGCAACGCCATAACCGATACCGATGTTTGGTCCGAATAATTCTGCTGAAGCTTGAGCCTGTAATAAAATTGTTGATAACATGTGATTTGGTATTTAAGGATTAAACAAAAAAAATTCTTAGTGATGTTCTTCGGCATGGTGATGCTCTTCTATAGCTGAGCCGAAGTAAATAGCAGAAAGAAGAGTAAAAACGTAAGCCTGCAGAAAAGCTACCAGCAATTCAAGGCAAGTCATAAATACGGTAAACGCAAGTGAAAATACTGATACTCCGTAACCGGCAGCAGCATTCATTTCACCAAAAATGAAGATAAGACTGAAGAATGAAAGTGCAATAATGTGACCTGCGGTCATGTTTGCAAAAAGTCGGACCATCAATACAAACGGACGAAGGAACACGCCCAATATCTCAATAGGTGTTAAAAGAAAAAGAACCCAAACCGGAACGCCCGGCATGGCGAAAACGTGCATCCAGTAGTTCTTGTTAGCGTTAATAAGAATAATGACGAATGTGAAAACCGCAAGCGATAAAGCAACTGCTATGTTTCCCGTAAGGTTAGCACCTCCCGGAAAAATTGGAATAAGCCCCAACAGGTTATTGATCCAGATGAAGAAGAATACAGTCAAAAGGAAAGGCATGAACTTTTTGTATTTCGGGCCAATGCTTGCCTTTGCAATATCATCACGAACAAAAATAATGATAGGCTCTATAATAGCCTGAATTCCTTTAGGCGCTGTGTTCGGGTTACGTGTGTATGCCTTTGCAGCCGAAATAAAGATAAACAGCATTAATATAAGGCTGATGAAAAGAGAAGCAGTGTTTTTAGTGATAGAAATATCCCACAGATTAGCCGATAATTCTTCGTTAACAGTGCCATCTTCATTTACAGCAACAACCGTGTTGTGCTCTAAACGGTAGCCATTGTAATTATCATGACCGTGGTTGAATTTTGAAGAAGAGAAAATATCCAGACCTTTTTCGCTTGAATAGATGATAATAGGAAGCGGAATAGAAGTGTGTCCCCACAAGTGCCAGTCGTGTGCATCGGCAACGTGCTCCATGATCATTTTGCCGGCATCAAACTTTTCTGTTCCATGTTCTGCTCCGTGGTGTGCTTCTTCGGCAGCATGTGTTGCATGATTAGTATCAGCTTCTGCTACCGCATGAGCAGTGTCTTTTGCATTTGCCTCCTCACTTTTGTGTCCGTGTTCGTGAGCAAATGATAAAAATGCTGAAAAAATGAATGCGAGCGAGAAAGCTGTTGCTTTGGTGTAAAAATTTCTGAAACCTTTGATATTATTGAGCATTGCGCGCGTTTTCCTTGCTAAAAATCCTTGAATTCGGCTGCGAAAATAGATAAAATATTCAAACGGAAAAGTGATGTGGAAATTTATTTATCGCTTGGCGTTTTTACTTCCGATGATTCTGCCAACTTTGCAGCCTTGAAAACCGAAAAAGAACCTAAAGCAGAAATGTCTTTTCTTCAGCATCTTGAAGAATTGCGCTGGCATCTGGTGCGCAGTTCGGCTGCCATTTTCATCTTTGCGCTTATTGCCTTTTTCAATAAAGAGTTTTTATTCGACAAACTTATTCTTGCGCCTAAAAATGCAGACTTTCCCACCTACCGATTTCTTTGCATGTTGGGACAGAAACTCCACCTCGATGAATCCATTTGCATCAAAGAGCTTTCGTTCACCCTTATTAATATAGATATGTCGGGGCAGTTCAGCACCCACATGTCAGTTTCGCTTTATGCAGGAATTGTTCTTGCTTTTCCTTATGTAATCTGGGAGCTATGGCGTTTTATCAAGCCCGGGTTACACAACCACGAGCGCAAATACGCCAATGGTATTGTCTTTTTCACTTCACTTCTTTTCTTTCTTGGAGTATTGTTCGGCTATTATGTGATAACCCCAATGTCGGTAAATTTTCTCGGCACATACCAGGTCAGCACATTGGTTGCAAATCAGATCAGTTTAGGTTCTTTTATCAGTACGGTAACTACGCTTACTTTAATGACCGGAGTTGTTTTTGAGCTTCCCATTCTTGTTTATTTCCTCACTAAAATTGGTGTGCTTACTCCTGATTTTATGCGTCACTACCGCAGACACGCTATTGTTGTGCTGCTGATTATTGCTGCCATCATTACTCCGCCTGATGTTACCAGTCAGATTTTGGTAATGATACCGCTGATGGTGCTGTATGAAGTCAGCATTTTTGTTTCGGCTTATGTGTTAAAACAACCGGAGGCTTAATCACATTTTCAATACTTACTACAATGGGGAAAAGAGTTAACGCATTTACAGACGATGCACTCGGCAACATGGATGCTACTGCAATAGCAGAAGCAATAGCCACAAAAACTATTTCTGTTGAAGAAGCAGTTGAAGCCGCTATTGCCCGTGCAGAAAAAGTAAACGGAGAACTCAACGCCATTGTAATAAAAATGTACGATGATGCACGCAAAGGTTCTCAGCAAAAAGCAGGTGGTGGATTGTACGGTGTTCCCACTTTTATAAAAGACAGTGATAACATTACGGGGTATCCAACCCAATTAGGAACAGGAGCTTTAAAAGCAAAACCTGCAAAGAGCAACAGCAAATTTGTAAACCAATTTCTTTCTACAGGTGTGCGTAATCTTGGAAAAACAACCCTCCCTGAATTCGGTTTAATCTGCAGCACCGAGAACGAACGTTGGGGAATAACCCGCAATCCCTGGAACACCGATTATACCACAGGCGGCTCATCATCTGGTTCTGCAGCTATGGTGGCAAGTGGTGTAGTTGCTATTGCTTCTGCAAATGACGGTGCAGGCTCTATCCGCATACCGGCTGCTATTTGTGGCTTGGTGGGATTGAAACCATCACGTCACCGCATATATGGTCTTGACGGAGGGGAAGCAATGCCGGTGCAGTTGGTTCACCAGGGTGTGCTTACCCGCACCGTGCGAGACACTGCTTTGTTTTATGCCGAAGCAGAAAAATATTACAGCTATGCACGCATCCCAAAACTGGGGCATGTTAAAGAAGGTTCAAAGCAACGTCTGCGCATTGCTTTTTTTGAAAATCTTCCTGCTGGCAAAACAGCAAGTCAGGACGCAGATACTTACAGAACACAAAAAGAAACAGCGGAGTTATTGCAATCACTTGGTCATCATGTGGAACAAATTCCTTTTCCGCTGGACGTGGATAAAATGGTAAATAATTTCCTTAATTATTATGGTTTCTTCTCTTACATGATGTCGCACTGGTCGCGTTTAACATTGAAAACTAAAGTTGACCGCAGCTTATTAGAACCCTTTACTACAGGGCTTGCCGAGCGCTTCAGAACAAATATGATGAAGCTTCCTGCAAGTATTCGTGCGATGAAAAAAACAGGATTGGAGTCGGAAAAACTCTTCCACAAATACGATGTGTTGATGTCTCCTGTACTTTCACACAAGACGCCTAAGATTGGTTATTTCTCTCCTCAACTTTCTTACGAAGAGGTTTCAAAACGTGCAGTTGATTTTGCATCCTACACCGGATTGAACAATGTTACAGGCGCACCGGCTATATCACTTCCATTAGGTCTTGATACTGACGGAATGCCTCTGGGTGTGAACTTTTCAGCGCCTTACGGTTTTGATAAACGATTGATTGAACTGGCCTACGAACTGGAAGCAGCTAAACCGTGGAGGTTTATTTACAACGCTTGATTTCTACTTATTCAAATCCGCATATAAGGGCCTTACGGTCTTATACATCTTCTTGAAAAAGGCCATACGCTTATCGTAAAACGCAAAGTTATCCGGGTTGGGCTGATACACTTTCTTCACTTTCAGTTTCGTTCTCATTTCATCATAACTCACAACTCCCAAATTATTGAAACACATAAAAGCAATGCCTTTGGTGTTTGCTTGTCGCGGCTCGTCCATCAGGTAAACAGGCACTTTCAATGCATCTGCACAAATCTGTACAGCTGTTTCCCACAACGCACCGCCACCTGTGAAATGCACTTTCTCAATTTTCCGCTTCAATATTTTCTCCTTTATCTCCAGCACCCATTTAAAATTCATAGCGTATGATTCAAACACCGCGCGTATCATATCGTTGCGTTTTGTGGAAGGACCAAGATTGATAAATCCTCCCTTCATATTCAGGTCTTGTTCCGGAAAAGTAGAACCAAATATCCAAGGCAGAAATACCACCCCGTTACTTCCCACCGGTGATGCTGCCGCCATATCATCGGCAATCTTGCCGTAGTGCGAATCCGTTTCTGCATTGATGCGTGAAAGGTCATCCTCCACCCGTAAAAAACTATGCATTAAATAGTTCAGCGCTTTGGCGCCTGCACCTGCCTCACCCACTAAAATATATTTGTTCGGAACAGGACTGCTTACCGAATAAATTCCGTTCAGAATATCAATGATGCGCTTATTGATAACTACACCCGTGTTCAGCGTAGTTCCTATCTCTATCACCGTGTCAAAATCGCTGAAAGCGCCACCGCCAAGAATACACGCAGTAGTGTCCTGCATACCCGAAAATACTTTTACATTTTCCGAAAGGCCGAGGTAGTTAATAACCGCATCCGTGGGCTTGCCAAGGTTTTCGCCAACGGGAACAACATCCGGGAAACGGTTAATGTCTAATCCAAGATATTCCACCAAACTCTTATCGTAATTTCCTTTGCTCCAGGCAGCTTTTTTTATTAGCGTATAAGCAAAGCCTGTGTTTTCGTTGGTTTGAAATTTCCCCGTCAACTTCAGACTCAGAAAATCCGAAGGCTCTAACACCTTGTACGTTTTTTTCCAAACCTCCGGCAATTCATTTTTCAAAAGCAGCATGTGACTACCTCCATCCACACCCGAAAGAATAGGAGGGATGCCCACCGAATACAACCATTTCAGCAGCTTGAAAATATTGTAATCCAAAATGGACGGGAAACCGCCCATGATTTTTTTGATGTGTTTGCTCGCCCGCGCATCTTCCCACATAATGGCGTTGTGAACAGCATTCCCCTGCTCATCTACCGGCACCGAAGTAAAATACTGTGAGCAGGTACCTATCGCAACAATGTTGCTTGCCGTTTTCGATTCATCAATAACTTCTTTCGACAGTTGTAATATCTGTTTCCACCAGCCTTCTGCATCCTGCTCTACGGCTTTTCCGTTTTGAGAATACTCGCTATCAAAATGTCCTGAACGGCTCGCTAGAATTTCACCGTTCTGGCTCACTACCGAAACCTTTGGTCCGCTTGAACCCAGGTCAATGGATAAAACGCATTTCAGATTTGTGTCTGCCATTTCAAATTAAAACGGGTAAGTGCTTTGGGTTACATCGGTATAAGCAGTCAGCATCGGCAGATACATCGATGGGTCAATTTCCCTGCCCGCACCGCCATACATCGCTGCTGATTTAGGGTCGCCTTTCTGAACCTTCGCATATTCCACAGCCGCTTTTATATCCTTCTCAAAGTCTTCCACTATAGTTGGATTAGTAACCTGAGGCCCCGTAATGCAAAAATGAAAACCATCCGGATTTTGTTGTCCGTTCATTCTCCAGCCCTTGGTTTTCAGGTAATCGTTTACATGGTAAATCTTTAAATTATCTGAACCGACAGCAGTAATAAACAATGAATCTCCAAACAGTTTTAATTCAGGAATAGAACGCACCACAGCTTTCATTTGTGCATTTATTTCGAAGATTTTTTTCGCACGTTTCATGTAACCTTCTTTGCCGTAATGCACCATGGCAGCCCATGTTGCGGCAAATAATCCGCCTGATTTACTTCCGTTAAATCCAGTGGAAACATATACGCCACCCGGCCAGTCGGTTTGTCCGTAGTACTGATAACGTCTCAATTCTTCGCTGCTGAATAACAATGTAGAAGTTCCTTTCAGCGAGTAACCGTATTTATGCGTGTCGGCAGAAATAGCAGTAACCCCCGGCAAACGGAAATCAAACACCGGGCATTTGATGCCCAGCGGCTCGGCCCATGCAAGAATAAATCCACCTAAACATCCATCCACATGCAAGCCAACATTTTGTTTCACCGCAATGTCCGAAAGCTTTTCAATCGGGTCAATAATTCCGTGACCGTAGTTGCCTGCCGAGCCAACAATCATCACGGTGTTAGCAGTTATCTTGCTCTCCATATCGTTTACATCTGCCTGATAATTCGCGTCAATCTTAGCAGTAACAACTTTCAGGTTCAGGTAATGTGCCGATTTAAAAAACGCAGGGTGTGCCGAAATCGGGATAACAATCTCCGGCTGTGTAATTCCTTTTTTATCAACGCCCCACTCGCGGTGCGAGTAAACCGATTGATAAATACTATCCGTTCCTCCTGTCGTTAATGAGCCGCTTGCCTTTTGTGCAGGGTTGCGTTTGTTTACCGCAGCACCGTTAAAAATATCCAGCGTCATGGCAATAATCTCGCCTTCGTATTTGGTAAGCGAAGGACACACATCGCGCTGTATAGAATTCACCTGCGAGTAGTAGGAGAATGCCTCGTTCAGAAAATCATAATGGTCCTGGTCGCCATGATAAAACGAACCGGATATCTTCCCGCTTTTCCACGGGGCACTTTCTATCGCGTGCATCTCGCGTATCTGTTTCATCACCTCTTCTTTGGAGGATGATTTCTCAGGCATCTTAGTATGCACCGTGTATTTATCACGGTAAGGAAACAGCGAATCAACCATTGCCGGGTCGTTGCGCATTTCGCCTAATATCAGTTTTATTTTTTTCTCGTCATTCATGCTGCGCTGCACAGCCCTTGCCAGTGCAGGCAGGTGTTTGACAATTTTCTTTTCTATGTATTTTTTTATGCTCATGCTGCAAATGTAGAGAAATAGGATTGTTTTGAAAACATCCTTTGCAGCGCAAGTTATGGATTAAGCAAAACCTCTACTTCGTTTTTCAGTAAAGGCAGATAATTGATAATAATATTCCAGATTTCGGCATTTTCAATTTCATCATATCCGTGCGAAATTTTATTGCGTGTGTTTACAATTTTACGGGCATGAGAAATTTTTATGTCGGGCTGTATTTCCAGTAAATTTTTTACGGCTTCCCCTATTATTTCAAGGTTTCTTTCAACAGCATGTTGCAGCAGATTGTTGGAATTATAGTTTTCAAATACACGGGGCTCGGGTACATATTTTTCAATGTTGCTGATGCTCTCCCGTATATCGTATAAAAACTTGTAATACTTGTTATTCATAAATGCGAACCTTGGTTTCATTAAGTTCTTTAATGAAATACGGGTTTTTCAACGAAGATTCGGTTACAATATCAACTTCATGCTCAAGTATTTTTGTCAACTCATCTTCCAAATCCCAGATGCTTTGTCCTTTTTGTAAAGGGTCTAAATCTTCAGAGAACGAAATCAGTAAATCAACATCGCTGTCAGGCTTGAATTTGTCCGTGCACGAAGAACCAAACAGATAAGCACTTTTTACTTGGTGCTCTTTCAGCACTTTTATTACCTGTGGCATTAGTGCCTGTAGCTGCGGGTTATACATAGTGCAAAGTTAGAATTATTTACACTAAGCACCTTTTATGAACAGTGCAGGCAGGTGTTTGACAATTTTCTTTTCTATGTATTTTTTTATGCTCATGCTGCAAATGTAGATAAATAGCATTTCTCTATATCTTTCTTCCTCATCCTCCGTATAAAAACATAACTTTAGCATCCTCAATTTTTACCGCGCTCCCCCGATTGTGAAAACAGCACAGCACAACCTCTTACTGCAAAAACCGGTTGCTGTGCTCCTTGCTGTTCTGCTGTTTGCGTTTTCGCTTTCTGCACAAATAACCAAAATAGAAGGTACTGTTAAAGATTTTGAAACGGGTGAAGCCCTGCCCTTTGTAAACATCAGTTTTAAGGGCACCACCATAGGAACCGTTACCGATATTGACGGAATGTATTCGCTTGAAACGGCTTTCCCAACTGATACCTTGCAGGCTTCTTTTGTTGGTTTTCAAACCGATTATGAAGCGGTGATAAAACAGGAAAGGCAGGAGATAAATTTCCTCATCATGAAGGATATCATAAGCCTCGAAGAAGCGGTGATTTTACCTGGTGAAAATCCTGCTGAGATATTGCTGCGCAAAATAATAGCCCGCAAAAAATACCACAACAAAGACCGCCTGGATTATTACGAATACGAAGTCTATAACAAAGCCCAGTTCGACATCAACAACTTTGACGAAAAGTTTAAAGAGCGCAAGCTCTTCAAAACATTCGACTTCATCTTCGACAATGTCGATACCTCTGATATAAACGGAAAAGTTTTCCTCCCCATCTTCATCACCGAGTCCGTTTCGGATTATACCTTCCGAAAAAATCCTAAAACAACCAAAGAGAATATTCGCGCCACAAAAGTATCGGGAATCGAAGACCAGAGCATCTCGCAGTTCATGGGCGAAATGTATCAGAACATAAATGTGTACGACAATTTTGTGTCCGTTTTCGGCAAAGGATTTATAAGTCCGATATCCGATTTTGGTTTGCAGTATTACCGCTACTATTTGGTGGATAGTTTTTTTGTCGGCAACAAGTGGGCTTACAAAATGCAGTTCACGCCCAGAAGAAAATACGAGCTTACTTTCAAAGGCGAACTGGTTGTGCACGACAGCACTTTTGCCTTGTTGAAAGTGGACATGAATGTTTCAGAAAAAGCAAATGTAAACTACATCAACGAACTCTACATCAATCAGGAATTTGACATCGTTCACGACACCACCTGGATGCTTACCCACGATCGCCTCTTTGTTGATTTCATCATCAGCGACCGCGCCATGGGTTTGTTTGGAACCAAGACCACCGGCTACCGAAATTTTAAAATCAATGAACCGCGCAGCGATAAATATTATTCCAATCCCGAAAATATAACCGTTGAAAAAGATGCCAATCAAAAAAGTAATGAATACTGGAAACAAAACCGCCACGACTCACTTTCTCAAAAAGAAAAAACAATTTACGCCATTGCCGACACAGTTAAAAATCTTCCCGCCTTTAAATCATGGCTTAGTGTTTTTACAACCATTGTTACCGGCTACAAAAAACTTGGTCCGCTTGACCTTGGTCCTTACTTAAGCCTTTTAAGTTTCAACCGTGTTGAGGGCTGGCGTTTTGGACTGGGTTTTAAAACCAATAATAAATTCAGCAAAAAATTAAAATTCAACGCACATGTTGCCTATGGTCTGCTCGACCAAAAATGGAAATATGGAGGAGGCTTCCGCGTCTTTGTTTCCAAAAAGCCGCGACAGATATTCAGTTCGCAATACGAATACGATGTGGAGCAACTCGGCCTTAGCGCAGATGCATTCAAAGAAGATAACATCCTCGGTTCGTTCTATCGCAGGCGCCCTTTTTACAAACTCAGCTATGTGCAGGATGTGCGCGCTAGTTACGATGTCGAGTGGTTTCACGGCTTCAGCAACCGTATCAGTTTTGTGCATCGTGAGTTGCAATCCGCAACCGATAAAGTGGTTTACAATTTTGCTTCGGATGCTTATCCTGATCATCGCATTGTTTCTTCCGAAGTTCGCTTCTTCACGCACTTTTCCTATCAGGAAAAGTTTATTGAAGGCGAGCTCAACCGTCTCAGTCTTGGCACAAAATATCCCAAGCTTTCCCTCGAATATGCTTACGGAATAAAAGGATTGTGGAACGGACAGTTTAACTATCACCGCGTAGTATTTACCATTGACGATTGGATTCAAACAAACCCCATCGGCTGGTTTGAATATTATATTCAGGCCGGAAAAACGTGGGGAAACTTGCCTTATCCTATGCTCTACATCCAGCCAGGTAATGAAACCTACGCAACCGACAACTACTCTTTCAACATGATGAACCTGATTGAATTTGTAGCCGATGAATACGTTGCCGTCTTTGCCACCCATCACTTCAACGGATACTTCCTCAGTAAAATTCCGTTGATGCGCAGACTCAAATGGCGCGAAGTAGTTTCAGCAAAAGCTGTTGCAGGTCGCATCTCGCAGGCAAATATGAACATGATGATATTTCCTGCTGACCTTTTTGCACTCAATGGAATTTATGCCGAAACCGGAGTTGGTATCGAAAACATTTTTAAAATCTTCAGAGTTGATGTCATGTGGCGCCTTACCCAGCTTGATAATCCCAACATCCGCAAAATAGGTGTGCTGGGGAGTTTTAGTTTTAATTTTTAGAATGATACTTTTGCATTCATGATTCTAAGAGCCGAAAAATTAGTCAAGCAATACAAAGGTCGTTACGTTGTAAATAATGTTTCGGTGGAGGTAAAGCGTGGTGAGATTGTAGGTTTGCTTGGCCCCAACGGAGCGGGAAAAACAACTACCTTTTATATGATTGTTGGTTTGGTAAAACCTGATGACGGCAAAATATTTCTGGGAGAAACGGAGATAACTAAAATGCCCATGTACAAAAGAGCGAAGCTTGGCATCGGTTATCTGGCGCAGGAAGCATCGGTTTTTCGCAAACTAAGCGTTGAAGATAATATTCGTGCTGTCCTGGAAATGACATCACTAACCCGTGCAGAACAAAAGTACCGGCTGGAAACTATGCTCGATGAATTTGGTTTGCAGCATGTGCGTAAAAATCAAGGCGAATTACTTTCAGGAGGCGAGAGAAGAAGAACAGAAATTGCACGCGCACTTTCTGTAAGTCCAAGTTTTATTTTATTGGACGAACCCTTTGCAGGTGTTGATCCCATTGCGGTTGAAGACATCCAAAACATTGTAAGAGCGCTGAAGAAAAAAAATATCGGCATCCTGATTACTGATCACAATGTACATGAAACATTGAACATAACCGACCACACTTATTTGCTTTTTGAAGGCTCAATTATGAAAGCCGGAACTGCCGAGGAACTTGCCAATGATGAGCAGGTGCGCAGAGTTTACCTCGGTCAGAATTTTGATTTGAATAGATAAAATGCTTTCAGATAAAACCAAAGCATTTTACCTTGATGAGAAAAAAGCGGCATTACTCTTAGGGCATCTTTTCTTTATTGTATTGACATGGTTTTCTCTGAAATTTTTCAGAGAAAGAATGACTACCTCAGACGCGGCTTATTATAATTTTCTGTTGATTGAAAGCGGAAAGCCGGTGATTGTTCACAACAGATGGTCATCCTATTTTGTGCAATTACTCCCGCTGCTGGCGGTAAAAATGTCGTTGTCCCTTGCTGCTGTTTTGAAAATATATTCTGCATCAATCATAGTGTTCCAGTATTTCTTTTTCGCAATAATTGTTTTTATCCTGAAAGATTACAGAGCCGGCTTTGCATTGTTACTTTCATTGTGTCTAACATTTCGAGGTGTATTTTATTTTTCTATTACAGAACTTTTTATGGGTTTTGGCGCAGCAATTTTGTGTTGGGCTGTGATTAAGAAAATGATAGCTGAAGAAAGGATGTTTTTAAAAAACATGCTTGTTGCAGTCATTCTTTTATTATTTGTTTTTCTTACCCTTTTCCACCCTGCGTTTATTGTAGTTATTGTTTTCCTGGTGTTGTTTGAATTGTCTAAAGACAACCTGACGAATATTCACCTGTGGGCTTTATTGATTTTAGGCCTAGCCTGGAATATTGCAAGAACAAAACTGTTTCCATTGTCAGGATACGAGGCAGATAAAATGCCTTCCATTGCCGACATCATTAAGTATTTACCAGAACTCAAAGACTTCAAAAGCACAAATTATTTCATGCATTTTGTTCCTAATTTCTGGACAAGCGGAATAGTAGCAATCCTTACCATTTATTTAGGAATACGTGCAAAAAAATTTCTGCCGATAGTTGTAATGTTAGCGACAGTATTTGGCTGGCTTGCATTAATATTGGTCATAGACAGAAACGGAAACTCGCCCAATATGACTGAATATTATTATACGTTGTTTGGTATTTTTATTGCGCTGCCGTTTACAGATATTTTTTTCGAAAAAATTAAAGCTAAAATTTATGTTCCTTTATTGGTGGTACTCTTTGCGATTAATCTGGTTGGTATTTATAAAAGCGGCTATATCTACAGAGAAAGAGTTCAGTATTTTGACCGGTTAATTAATTATGTACATCAATCAGAAAACAGCAAAGGATTTTTGGCGATGACAAATTTTCAATGGGGCATAGGCTGGGGAACCTGGGCATTTCCTTATGAAACACTTTTGAACTCCGCCCTTGCCAGCCCTGATTCTGCAGTTACTATTTATATAACCAATGATATGGTGCGTTTGGATAGCATCAATAATGACACTGAACTTTTTCTTGGCCCTGATTGGTGTCGGCTTTGCTCACGCACCAACAAACTTAACTCCGATTATTTCAAAATAAAATCGGGGACGTACTATAAAATAAACACGAATCAAGGAATTTTAGGAAAGCAACCCGATAAGATTTCGGGGATTGAACTAAGGCCGTTGCAAGAAACAATTTATTCAGCAACGGATACGTTTATCATCACCAGAATAGAACTTATAAATAATACAGGTCACGTTTTTCCTTCTATGAAAAATGACACAATTAATATTGGATTGGATTATCACATTTATGATAAAGAAGGAGACATGATTGTTTTTGAAGGGTTGTTTACTCCGCTGGAGACCGATCTTCTTAAGGGTTCAACTATTCAGGGAATGACAGTGCTTGTGCCTAAGGAAAAGGGTGAATACATTGTGGAAGTGGATATGCTTAATGCAGGGATCAGGTGGTTTGAAATAAATTCAAGATTTCAGTTGATTGTGGAGTAAGACTTACTCGTCTTTCACTAAAATATTCTTGGTAATCTTCATCGGAACGCTGATGTATTTGCCTTCCATGTAGTCGAGAATTTTTTTCAGCACTTCTTTTGACTTAGGGTCTAACTTCTCCACTTCTTTGCTGAATACTTTTTCGGTGGCGTTCTCGCGTATTTCTTTCAGCAAACCGGGCAGTGTTTTCATGGCTATCTCCACTTCGCGCTCGCGCATCGTCTTCTTAAATGCAGTTAGCGCAGAGTCAATAATTTCTTTACAACGCTCTAATTCTTTTTGACGGTGTTCTAAGTTTTCGCGGGCTATTGTTTTCAGGCTTTCGATGCCGATATAATCTACATTCTTTAAAGCTGCAACAGCTGCATCTACATCAGCAGGAATAGCAAGGTCAACAATTATTTTTTTGCCCTTCTCACCGGCAATAAGAGTTGAGAACAGTTTGTTGTCAACAATAGTTTCGGCTGAGGCGGTGCAGGAAATAAGCACATCAAAACCTATTTTATGTTTTTTTAAATTTTCCAACGAATGTGCTTTACCCTTAAATTGTTCGGCAAGTTTTTCTGCGTTTTCTAAGCTTCGGTTAAAGACATGAACACTACTCCAATTTTCCTTTTTCAGGTATTGCGCAATGGAGGTATTGGTTTCTCCGGCACCAATAAATAACAATCTTGAATTTTTCTTTACTCCTGCTTCCTGCAATTTGCGGTAAGCCAGTGAAACTACAGAAACAGGTCGTTGTGCAATCTGTGTATCTGAATATATTTTCTTGGCTGTTTCAATGGTTGTCTTCACCAGAAGACGAATAAAATCGCCCGACAAATTCAGTTGACTGCAAACCTCATAAGCCTTACGAACCTGCGTAATAATCTCACGTTCGCCCACAACTAAGGAATCAATAGATGAAGCCACATAGAGCAAATGCTTCACGGCATCTTCACCTTCATAGATCTTTACTTTTTCTTCAGCGAAATGAATTTCTTTTTTAGTCCACGCAGGATTAAAATGTTTGAAGAAATCGTGCAGCCAGGCAGGTGATGGTTTCTCGTGCGACACCATCATCAGCTCTACACGGTTGCAGGTGCTTAGGTATAAGAGTTCTGAAATGCCCGATTTCTTTTTCAGAGGAAGCAAACGCTTTTCCAGTTGCCCGTCTTCAATATGAAAACGACCAATCTCACGGATGTCAATGGTCTTGTGTGTGAATGCGAGTATGCGAAAATTTTTCAAAGCCTGTTTTTCAAAAGCCCCGCAAAAGTAGTATTGCAAGGGGTTTAATTGTCATAAAATTGTATCTCTTTTAGTAGCTTGCGCACTCAATGTTACAAGCCAAGGAAACATATCATCAACTGAAGCCTTATATCCCCTTTCTTTATTTCTGCCTGCTGGCGTTTATACTTTTCTCAGGCAACACCCACAGCCTTACCGACCAGGACGAAGCGGCTTATGCCGGCTTTGCCAAGCAGATGATTGAATCAGGTAATTGGGTAACACCTGACTTCATGTGGAGTGAGGTGCACCGCAAGCCTCCTTTGCATTTTTGGAACATAGCTCTCAGCTACAAAGTGTTTGGCGTAAATGAATTTGCGGTGCGTTTTCCGTCTGCGTTATTTGTGTTGCTTACTTGTTTGTTGGTGTTTGTTGCCGGTAAAAAAATAGTTGGCGAGCGGCTTGCATTGCTTTGGGTAATTGTATTAAGCACCTCACTCTTAGTTCCTGTGTTGGGTAAAATTTCGGTAACCGATTCAACGTTGTTGTTCTTTACAACCGCTTGTGCGTTTTCGTTTTACTTTGTTCTTCAGCAGAGGGCGTGGAAGTGGGTGTTGGTGTTCTGGGTTTCGTTTGCGCTAGCTTTGCTTACCAAAGGTCCGCCTGTTGTTTTGTTTGTGTTGGGGTTAAGTGGCTTGTTGTTGGTGTTGCATCCCAACCGCAGAAACCTGATTCTGTTTCATCCCTGGTTTTTTCTGCCCTTGGCTTTTCTGCCTTTGCTGGCATGGGGATATGCCACCATGCAATATGACCAAGGCAAGTTTGTACAATGGATGATTGATTGGTACATACTGAAACGTGTTGGCGGAAGCGTGTTCGGTCAATCCGGTTTTCCGGGTATGCACCTGCTAATGATTATTCTGTTTTTTATTCCCTGGCTACTGTTTTTGCCGCAGGCATTTAAGACATTGTTCACACAGTTTTTTAAGGATAAAAAAGAAGGCTTGTTTTTTTCTGCATGGTTTGTAGCGGGCTGGTTAGTTTTTGAGTTATCGCCCAGTAAACTGCCTGCTTATGTGGTAGCGGCACATGTGCCGCTGGCATTTTTTATTGCGCGAGTTGCAAGTGAGCGAAAGCTGCCTGATAAGGTGTGGCTGATTATTCACTACCTGTTTGTTTTTGTTTTGTTTGCCGTAATTATTGCTGCTCCTTTTATGATGAGCGCTGCGGTAGCAGCTAAACTTCTCTTTGTTTCCGTTGGTGTTGTGTTGTTAGCTGCAAGTATTGTTTCGCTTTTTGTGTTGCGCACAAAATGGTTTTTACCTGCGCTGATAAGTGTGGCTGTATTGCTGCAATTTGGTTTGTGGCAGGTCTTGGTTCCCGCAACGGAGGATTATAAAAACATCACGAAACATGTAGCTGATTACGCCATAGAACATGCTGATAAAACAAGCAGCGTAGTAATAGCCAACGGACAAAACAAGCCGCCAAGCCTGCCTTTTTATCTGAGCCTCAACTTTAATAAGGTGCAAGAAGAGCATGATTTTTCGGTATTGCTTAAAACCTGGTATTCCGATGCGCCCTGTGTGCTTATTCTCAATGAAAAACAGAATGCATTGTTTGCACAAACGGTTCCTGATATTGTGGTTAAAAAAATGGAAACAATACAAGAACTAAAGCAATCCTTTTCGGACTATTACATCATTGTAAAAACTGAAAAAACCAAACCACTTCCTTTGCCTGAATGGCTGAAACCTCCGCTGACACAAAAAGCTTACGAAGAAGGAATAAAAAACAACCCCCAATGGATGCAGGACCTCACCGTAAAAGCCAAAGAACGCAACCTGAGCAAAGAAGAACTGATTACAGGAGATGCCAAGTGGTTAGCAGAAAACGACCTGCGCAACTACAACTACCTTACCTCCATGTTGCAAAACCTGCGCTGGAAAACCGACCTTGAAACCCGGGCTGCTGCCAAGGGAATAAGCCTTGAAGTGTTTTGTAATGGTGAAGTTGAGTTTATATTCAAACAAGGAAGGGTTTATTGAAAAATTAAACGCCCCACATTTCTGCAGGGCGTTTAAATGCTATTCGACTTTTTGATTAATCCTTAACCAGCACCTTCACGTTTTTGGTTTGTCCGCCAACGTTTACTTGTACAAAGTAATTTCCGGCTGCAATATCAGGAACGGGTATTTGCCATGCAAAGTTGTTGGCTTTGTCTTTTTCGTTTTTCAGCCATATTCTGCGGCCTGTCATATCAATCAGTGTTACCGAGGCAGCTTCAGCACTTGTTAACGTAATTACAACATTCAACTCTTCGTTGGCAGGGTTAGGGAAAACCGATATGCCCTGGAAGAAAGAATTATCCTCAATTCCGTTGGAACAGATGCAACTTGTTTCAATAGTGTTGGAAGTAAACTCGCAGTTCTGACTGCCAACAATGCAATAGAAATAACCGCCTTCTGTAAGAATATATGTTTGGCTCGTTGCGTTAGGAATAAGCACCCCGTTATGATACCACTGATAGTTAGGCGATATGGTTGCCGTTAAAGTATCACCGCTTTGTGAAATGCTGACAGGAAAGTTATATCCCGCCTGAATATTAAAGCTAAGTGTGCTGCTGCAACCATTGCCTGCATCCGTAACCGTAACGGAATAGGTTCCTTCGCCCAATGCCGAAAGATCTTGTGTTGTGGCGTTGCCGGGAGTCCATAAATAGGTGACGTTACCCGATGCTCCAGTTACGGTAAGGTCAATGCTTCCATCTTGATAGCCTTTGCAGGTTTCGTGTTCTGCAACGCCATCAACCACCATTGTATTTTCAGAAGCAACAGTATAAGTAGTAATGAACTGGCAACCGCTGTTATCGGTAACGGTAACAGTGTAATCACCTGCTATAACTCCGCTTAGGTCTTGCGTTGTTGCTCCGCTCGGTGACCATGAATAAGTGTAGTTAGGTGATCCGCCACTTACACTGAGATCAATCGTTCCGTTGTTGGTTTGACCGCAGGTAACCTCAGTAGTTGTTGCCGAACCTGTAAGCGAAGTGTTTTGTGGCACCAGAACTGTAGCGGTTGCGGTGCAACCTTGTCCGTCATTTACGGTTACTGAATAATTCCCTGTTGCAAGACTGCCTGCTGTTGCCGAAGTTACATTGCCCGGTGTCCATAAATAGGTATAACTGCCAGAACCACCCGAAGGTGTTACAGTAGCCGAGCCATTGCTCTGATTACAGTTAGCATTGGTAGCCGAAGTTAGCAATGAAACAGCAGTTGAGGTTCCAATGGTAACCGAACCCGAAGCCGTGCAGCCTCCTGAGCCAGTAACGGTAACGGTATAATTTCCTGAAGCAAGGCTGGAAACTGAAGCGGTGGTAGCTCCTCCTGGCGACCATACATACGTAAATGGCCCTGTTCCGGCAGTAATGCTGGTTGATGCTGTTCCGTTTGAATTGCCGCAGGTGGTGTTGGTTGAGCTGTTGGAGAGGGTAATAGCATTGGTTGAAGAAACCGTAACCGTAGCTGTTGAAGAGCAACTGTTTGCTCCGTTAACAGTTACGGTGTAATCACCGGCAGCAAGATTACTTGCAGTAGCATTTGTTCCTCCGCTTGGCGACCATGAGTAAGTGAAAGGGCCTGTTCCGGCTGTGATAGAAACCGTTGCTGACCCATTGCTGTTTCCGCAGGTGGCTTGTGTTGAATTAGAAGAAAGTGTTATGCCTCCGCTTTCAGTAACGGTAACCGAAGCTGTTTCGGTGCAAGCGCCTCCCTGGCTTGTAACGGTAACTGTATAGTTACCACCTGCAAGACTTGAAACCGAAGCTGTTGTAGCACCCCCCGGTGACCATGAATAAGTATAAGGACCTGTTCCTGTTGGTGTAACTGAAACCGAACCGTTTGCATTGCCGCAAGTAGCAGGGTTGGTAGAAGTTGCTAAGGTTAATGAACAACTTGATGAGCAACTAGACAATGACCCTGAACTGTTGATGGTAACTGTGTTTCCGACATTATCAGTCACGCGTACAGGATATCCTGCCGGAGCAGCAGTGGTTGTTGCTCCTGTTCCACCAAACACTACCCAACCTGTTGTATTTGTTGCACATCCGGGAGGAAAATCACAACCAAGAAAGCATAAACTGCAATCTTGAGTTTGTCCTGTTGCTTCCCATGTATAAGGACCTGTTCCTGTGTTGGCTGTCAACGTTCCGTTGGTTTCAAGGCAAATATCAAGTGCTACACAAGCGATTACCTGAATTTCAACAGCACCGCTTCCGCAACCTAGTGTGTTGGTAATGGTGTGCGTTCCAACTCCTGCTGTTGCAGGATTGAATAATCCATTTCCGCTAATTCCCGGCCCGGCCCATGTACCTGAAGTAGAAGCAGGGGTTAATGTAACAGCAGGGTCGTCAGAACAAAACGGGCCAGCGGAGCAAATGTTTGCATCGCAACATTCCAGTGTTATAGGCGCTGCTGCCGACATAGCAAACGACTGAACATAGCCTGTGCGTGAGGTAGAATTCTGGTCTCCAGTTGCACCGCAAACAAGTACATTACCGTTTGTACTCACAGCAACATCAAAAACTGCAAATGAAGTAGCAGATGATGAAAGTTGTGTAAGGTTGGCATCGTATTTTACAACTCCGTTTCCTGAGCCTACATATACGTTTCCACTGGCATCAATATCAAGTCCATTGCAGCCGGGTTGATTAAAAGTAAAGCCAAAAAGGTTAGTTGCATTATTGAGTCCCCCAGGAATAGTTGCTGATGTTATTACTGCTCCAGTAGTAAGTGAGCGTTTTTGAACGGCTGCTCCGTTATGGGTATAAACAAAATTGGCATTTGCTTTAATAGCTTTTATTCCTGAGTTGCCATTGTTGGGGCGGTAGTCTTCTGATTTGTAACCAAAGGAGAAAGTATGGTTTTTCTCAAACAGAATCGGTCCACTTGTTGGACATGCAGAAAAATTCTGGTCAATTGAACCAATAGTATCTAAAGTAAGATAATAATAACGTGCATTTTTTGATGAAGTCATTGCTCTTACTTCTTCAAAATCATTGAAAGGGCTGCCATTTGGACGACTGACCCCAACATTTTGTTGAGCCATTATGCTTCCGTTAGCAGTGCTGATGTCGAAAATAGTTCCGTTGCCCGCTGGTGGCAAACCAAATGTGGTGGTAGTTCCTCCCACTACTAATTTAGTCTGGTCGCAATTAAAAGAGATGGTCCAGTATTCATTTAAACCACCACCACTGGCATTCCAGGTTAAACCACCGCTGGTATTTACTTTACGGATGTTTGCTGTTGAACCGGAAGTAACATAGGTGTTTCCTGCAAGGTCAGTTGCCATAGTACCCAACCAGTAGTTGGCAGTATCGTAAGTGGTGTTGTAAGTCCAGGTTGTTGCACCTGTAGTTGGGTCAAACTTGCGCAGTTGCATAGGCATGTCACCGCCTATTGCATACACGTTGCCGGCACCATCTACATCTACTTCCCACATTCCGTTTGAGTTTCCGAAAGCAGGAGTTTGCACCCAGGGATCAACTACAATTGTTTTAGTGTTGTCGTAATTTCCCAGTTCAAACGAAACCGTGTTTCCGTTGCGTATAAAACGCGAAGAAATCGCGTTGTTGTTATCGGCATAAAATGTTTGCGGTGTATGGTCAACCATATCACCAAATTTGGTGTCGATAAAAATTTCACCTGCATTGGTAAAGGTCAGTTTTTCGCCATCGGCATATTTCATTTTCACTTTAGAAACATCAGCGCCCGGGTGCAGAATAAGTGCATATTTTATTCCGTCCTGTGGATGAAAAACATACTCAACATCAATGTTTGGATACAGGTTTTTGTACACTAATTTTTTGTAACCGCGAATGCGTTGAATGTCATAATACTCCTTTTCATTCTTCTTCATTTCATAGGTGTAGTAATCAGGATTTAGTTCTTCGGCAACTAATTCGGCATTATGGTTTGCGTCTTCCCAAACCATATTCACCAAATCACTTTCAAAAAATATGCGTGGCTGTGTTTCGTCACCATCTCTGCGGTTTTTGTTTTTCTCTTTGCGGTCAAATTTGTAGGTCAATCCTTTTTGGGTGAAATAGATTTGCACCGAACCATTGTCAACTGCATACAGAATTTTTGAATCCACACTTTTTAAACGTTGTTCAAACTGCCCTTTGTTTTCAATAAATGCTTTGGATGTTTCAAACTTCACAGACCATGAGGGTGTGCTTAGTTGGGCTTGGGCTGTAGTAAGGAAAAGGAAACATGATGCAAGAAGAAGGGTAATTGAATTTTTCATTGGTAAAAATTTATTCATTAAATAATGATTTGTTAATGAAGCGAATGTATAAATTAATATTTGCCGAAACCTAATTTTAAACGAATTTTAATGGGCTAAAACAAAGAAGCCCGTTCATTTTTGAACGGGCTTCTTTGTTTTTGGAATATAAAATTCTTATGCGTGCTGCGCCAACTTAAACGAAAGTTCAACCACTCGTCCGTTATCATCAAAGGTAACTCCGTCAGATAGTTGTTTCATAAGAAACACACCGCGTCCGTTTACTTTTTCAATATTTTCGGGTGAAGTGGGGTCGGGTATGTTTTCAAAGTCAAAGCCCGTGCCTTGGTCGGCTATTTTAAAGGAAATAGAATGATCGTCATTTTCAGTAAATACAAACGACACTGTTTTGTTGGGGTCTTGTTTATTTCCGTGATTAATAGCGTTGTTTACTGCTTCAGTTACCGCAATCAGAATATTCCCGTAATAATCTTCGTCAAGGTGCATGTCAGCGCTTATCTCGTCAATAAGAGCTTCAACAAGGTGCAGGCTGTCGGCAGTGGAAGGGAATGTCAGATTCTTTTGTTTCATGCTGAATATCTGTATTTTAATGTTGGTAGTTGTTAAAATACTCGTTTACCTTATCCCTGTAAAAAGGTTGCAGTGAAGGAGGAACAGTTTTTAACAACTCTGTTTCTTTTAATTTTCGTCTGTTATACTCATTAAATACCGGAGGGTTACTCAATTTCTCATTTTTCCCTTCTTTTGATTCCCTGCGCTCCTCTTCATCGCGCTGACGCTCTGCTTTTTCCGCTTCCAGCAGGCGGGTAAGAATTTCTTCTTGTCTGCGCAGCGTTTCGGCTGTTATGCGTTTGTTTACCAAATCGGTTTCGGTTTCTTCCATTAAATCATGAATCTTATCCAGGTTGCCTCCAGAGCCTTTGCCATTGCCTTTTTTATCCAGTTCGCTGGCAACCTCCTGCAGCATTTGGCGGATGGCTTCCTGTTGGGCAGCCATTTTTGCAAGGCCCTCGCTCATTCCGCCCATGCCTTGTGAGCCTCCGGGTTTCTCTCCCGGTTTTTGTCCTTTCTGCATTCCCTTTTGCATTTGCTCAATCTGTTTATTCAGTTGTTCCTGCAATGCCTTCATGGTGGCGGCACTGGGTTTGCCCTGCCCTTTTCCGGGTTTGCTGCACGAGCCGCTGCCGGGTTTACTTTGTGCTTGCATCTGTTGCATTTGCTGAACCACTTCACTCAGCATCAGCGCAAGGTTATTAATAGAAGTCATGGTCAGTTGCTGCCGGTTTTGGGCAAGTGAAGTCTGACGCTCGGCAAGGTTTTCAATGGCCACATCCATGTTCTGGTTGATGTTCCGGATTTCGCGGTTTACAATCGTTTGTAATTGCACCACGCGTTTGCTCAGCGCGAAAAGCGAGTCTTCAATAAGTTTTGAATCGTTTTTCAGTTTCAATTGTTCGCGGGCAATGGAAGTAAAACCCGGGTCGTTGCGGTTGGTGTTTTTGAGTTTAGCCATCAACTTCTCCTGATCAAACGAAAGGGTAAGCAGGTTTTCAAGAATATCGCGCAGTGATTTTATGTCTTCGCTTTGTTGCTCCTGTTGCATTTCTTGCTGCATGGCCTGCATTTTTTCCGACAGATTTTTCATTTTCTGAGAAGCACTTTTTTGTGATTGCGATGCTTTCTGATTTTTCTGTTCGCCCATTTCCTGCGAACTTTTTTGCATGTCTTCTTCAATACCTTTTTCTTCCTCTTTGGTGTCTTCCATTTTGTTGGGCTGTTCCAACTCGCTGTTCTTTTTCTCTAACTCATCAAGGTCTTTTTTGAGGTCATCAAACTCTTTGTTAAGTTCATCCTGTTTTTCTTTTTCTTCGGTTGCATCTCCTTTTTTCTCCTTGGTTTCCTCTGAAAGTTTTTCTTCTTTTTCTGCCAGTTTGTTCAGCTTTTCAATCGACTCATTCAGTTTTTGTTCAAACTCCAGTTGCTTGAAAATTTCCAACTGACGATCCATTTCTTTGGAGAGATCTTCGTTGGTCATCTCCATTTTCTCCAACATTTCACGGGCTTTGTCTTTGTCCATTTTCTCCATCATTTCTTCCATTTGTCGGAAGAGTTCTTTCATCTCGGGAGTCATCAACTCGTCAAACATTTTTTCTAGTTGCTTTTGTTTCTCCAGTAACTCAGGGCTCAGTTGATTGAACTCATTCTGCTGATTATTTTTCTTTTTATTTTCTTGCTGAATCTCCTGCATTTCATTTTCAAGCTTCTTCTGTTTGTCAAGCAGGCTCTGGATATTCTTCTTGTCTTCCCATGTCAGGTTCTTTTTGTCGAACAATTTTTTGTTCAATTCCGCTACTTCTTTTTGCAGAGCTTTTGCATCCTTGATGCTTTGCTCCATGTCTTTTTTCAGCTCGCTTGATTTTTTCTCATTCTCTTTTGAAAGCTCACTCAGTGTTGGTGCTTTGTAAAGTTTCTTCTCGCTGCGTGTGGCTTTGCTTCCGCTCACGCCATCATTGTCCCACACCTCAAAATAATACTCAATGTTATCGCCCGGCTGAATATTGAGTGGGTTCACATCCCAGGAATAAAAAAACTGGTCGCTCTGTTTATTTTTACTGATGAATACATCTTCGGCAAATATTTTTTCTTTCTTTTCCGCATCATCAGAATTAAGAAAACGGTAAACAAAATTCAGTTTTTTGAAACCGTAATCATCTTTCACCATGCCGCTGAAATAGATGAGTTTGGATGAAAGAGAATCTTGTTTTTCTTCCACTTCAATTGCAGGAAAAGCATCAGGAATTACATTCACATGATAGAGAATGGAATCGTTGCTTTGAAGAAACTCGTTGGAGGCAATAACAGAGTATTGTCTGTTTTTGAAAAGGCGTGATGAGTAAGAAAAGTTATCAGCACTCGCAGCATTTACCGCAAAAGCAGTATCTCCAAAACTCATTCGCAGCTCACGCGCATCACGGGTGTTAAAATTCCATGCGGCTTTAGTTCCGGCAGGCACGGTAAGATCGCCTGTGTTGTTTACTGTTTCATCTCTGCGGCCGGTGTAATCAGGATAATCCAACACAATGTTAAAGTTCAGCACCAAAGGTTTTGGTAGCGCAGTCAGCTCGTATTCTTTAGAATAAAAACCATCGGCATACAAACGGAATGATGTTGATTTTTGCAGATTTTTGAAAATATAACTGAATCCGATTGTGCTTTGTTTATCAAGCCTGTAAAGGTTATCGTCAACCTCAACAAACACTTCTGCCGGAATTTCTGCTCCTTCCATTTTCAGGTTCAATGTAAAATCTTCGTGTTGCATAGCACGTAAATCGTTGTTCTCAACAATGAATTTGAAGGGCGCAATTGTTTCAAAGTAGGTGTTGTGATTTACCAATCGCGTTGTGCTTTCGCGCAAAATGTTGGGAGCAATAACAACAAGCAGAAGAGCAACCAAAACTGGTGGCAACGCATAGCGCAGATATTTTTTATTCGCGGATAAATCAATGGCAGCAACAAAAGGAACAGGTTTCAGTTCAGCAGTTTTCTGGTCAATGCTGGCGTAAAGTAATTCGCGCGAGTTTGCATTTCCGCTATCTGCCAGCTGTTTCAGTTGCAACGTATTCAGCAGTTTGTCGCTAACGTTTGAAAAATGTTTTCCGATAATTTGCGATGCTTCTTCGTAGGAAATAATTTTCCCCATGCGGTTGAGATGAATGAGCGGAAGAGCAACTAAACGATAAAGAATAACCGCATTCACCGCCAAAAAAGAATAGAACAAACCGGTGCGCACCGCAGTTCCGAAATGCCCGAAATGTTCCAGTAAAACAATACTCAGAAAAAACGCAACACCAACCGCTACGCTGTAAAGTGCGCCACGGATAAGTTGGTTCTTATAGTATTTGCGGATAAACTCATCTAGCTTTTGGATGAGTTTATTATAATTCTCCATTCTAAAATTCCTGATGCACGTTGCTCTCTCTTTCCACAAAAATCAATCCTGAAATTTGCTGAAGGCTGATTACAAAGATAGTGAAGATAGTTTGTAATGCTATTTCAGATTTTGTTAAAATTGCACAAAACTAAAACCTATGAATATCTACGAAATTCAAACACTTCGCCTGTTGCACATCGGCACAGGCATTTTCTGGGCAGGATCCGTTATATATCTTGCTGCATTTATAACTCCCGCGGTTAATGCCTTAGGCGCTGATGGAGGAAAATTCATGCAGCAACTTTCACGCACCAACAAGCTGCCTCTGTGGATGGCCATACTTTCCACGCTTAATATTTTATCCGGCTTTCGCCTGATTATGATTCGTTCGGGCAATTTCCAGGCTGACTGGTTTATGACCTACGAGGGAGGCTGTTATACATTGGGAGGAGTGCTTGCCTTTGGAGCTTATATGATTGGAATGATGGTAAGTAAGCCTGCTGTTGACCGCATGGCAAAAATTGGTGAAGCCGTTGCAAAAGCAGGTGGCTCCCCAACTCCTGAACAGTCTCAGGAAATTGCTGCACTTCGCGCAAAACTTGCCAAAGGCGTAAGATTGGTTGCATGGCATCTTGCTGCAACAGTTGTGCTGATGGCGATTGCCCGCCCGATGTAATTTGTTTTCTATCTTTACCTTTCACGTGAAGATAAAACACCTTACCTCATCATTATTAGTTCTGCTGTTTTCAGCGTTGCTGTCGCTTTCTGTTAGTGCGCAGCAAAGTAAAATTGATAGTCTTCTAAAAGTCCTTAACAAATCAAAGAACGATACCGACAAGGTTCAAACGCTTCGCTACCTGCTTTGGGAATACAAAAACACCGACCCTGAAAAAGCGTTGGAGTATGGCAGGCAGGCTTTGGGGCTTTCGGTAGAATTGAAAGATAAGATAAGCATAGCGGGCAGCCTTAATTCATTGGGTGTGGTTTACAAAAACCAGGGGAATTACGATAAGGCGCTGGAGTATTACGGGCAAGCTTTAAAAATTTTCAAAGAACTCAAAAAGACAGAAAATATCGCTACTGTTCACAATAATTTAGGGATCATCTACAATATAACTGGCCGGAAAAAAGAATCCATTGAAAATTTTGAAGAATCAATACGGCTAACAGAAACACTGAATGAGCCTGCTGAGTTAATACTTCCGCTTAATAATCTTGCTGCTGTTTATTCAGAAATCGGAGATGAGGAAACGGCTGTTCAACTCTATCTTAAGGCTTTAAAACTTTCAAGGCAGGTGAATGATACCAAATATATTGCATGGTGTTTAAGCAACCTGGGGTTTGTTTATGAAAAGCAGGAAAAATATGATACTGCTTTCAGCTATTATTATCGTTCAATGGAGATCAATAAAAAGAATGAGGATAATTATTCTCTTTCATATGATTACAGTAACATAGCCAATGCCTATAAAAAAATAAAAGATTATGACAGCGCGTTAGAATATATAGACAGCGCATTTGCAACAGCAGAAAAAGTAGGATTGAAGAATGAGATGGGTGAAATCTATACGTATAAAGCGAGTATTTATCGAAAGGCAGGAAACCCCGGAAAGGCAATTGAGTTTTTTAATAAAGCATACACAACTCGTGAATCTATTGGCTTAAAAAGAGATATGGCCAACCTGCTGGATAGCATTGGAGATGTTTATATACAAGAGAAAAATACAGCAAAAGGTCTGGAGTTTTTTCTGAAAGAACTTCAATTGTGTGGCGAGATAGGAGATAGTTTATGCGGAGCAAACAGCAATTTTAATTTAGGAAAAGTTTTTTTGTCAGAAAAAAATATACCAATGCCGAAAGCCATTTAAAGGATGCTGAAAAAGCATACAGAAAATCTAATGACAAGAAATCGCTTGCAAAGATTTACAGAACTATTTCGATTATGTATACTGAAATGAATAGGGAGGAAGAAAGTTCAAAATACTCTCAGTTGTATAGCCAGATACGCGACAGTCTTGATATGGAAGACCTCGCCCAAATGGAGCTGCGGCAACAGAACGAGAAAAAAGAAAAGTAGATAGGAGAGATGGAAAAAGATGCTGAGATAAATAAATTAAAGTTGGAGCAGAATGAACTTCAATTACGGCAAAAACAATTACAACTTTATGGCAGCATCATCATTGCTATTCTTTTATTCCTGCTCAGTTTGTGGATATTTAATTTTTACCGCCAGAAGAAAAAAGCAAATGAATTATTGTCAAAACAAAAGACAGAAATTCTGGAGAAAAACGAAAAGCTGGAGCTTGCCAACATAGAAATCAACAACCAGAAAACAGTAATTGAACAGAAAAACAAGGACATTGTTGACAGTATCAATTACGCAAAGCGTTTGCAAACTGCCATACTGCCATCGGATGATGATTTTAAAAATATATTGCCCGATGCATTTGTGTTCTACAATCCGAAAGACATTGTAAGCGGTGACTTTTATTTTCTTGACCGAGTAGATGATACTATCTTTTTTGCAGTGGCAGATTGCACAGGGCATGGTGTTCCGGGGGCGTTTGTAAGTTTTGTGGGTCACGAGGCAATCAGCCATTCCATCAATGATTTGAAATTGACAGATCCCGGAAAAAATTTAGACAGTATTCGCAAAAAGGTGGAAGAAACTTTTGATAAAAATGAAAAAGGAGAAGTGAAAGATGGCATGGATATTTCGCTGGGGGTTTTTAACACGAACACTAAAACGCTGCATTTTTCAGGAGCACATCATACCTTATATTGGGTAACCAGCCGCACTACCAAAACCATTCTGGAAAAAGCAGTGTTAAGCAACGAGCAGGTTGCTTTGCTGGAGGTGAGGGGCAACCGCCATGCAGTAGGTGCAGGACAAGGCAAAGAACATTTTACCACCGTGAAAGTAAACGTGAAAAAAGGCGATATGATTTATTTTTCTTCAGACGGGTACAGCGACCAGTTTGGCGGACCTGATGGAAAAAAATTCAAGACCTCACAATTTAAAAAACTATTGCTTGAGCTTTACGACAAGCCGGTTGCCTCACAAAAAGAACTGCTTGCAAAAGCCCACAACAACTGGAAAGGTGCACTTGAACAGGTAGATGATGTGTGTGTTTTTGGGGTAAGGATTTAATTTTGGTTTTATCACCAAAAAAGAAAGCCCCAATCGTAAGATCAGGGCTTTCAAAATAATTGTAATCAAAATTTTATTTCACCAACTTACCAATCTTCTCGTTCAGCTTCTCGCTCAGTAAATACATTACCGGCACCAGAATTAAGGTAAGGAAGGTAGCAAAGCCCAACCCGAAAATCATAGTCCATGACAAAGGTCCCCAGAAAGCAACATTGTCGCCACCAAAATAAATTTTAGGATCTAAGTGGGTAAACAAACTTTCAAAATCAATATTAAAACCAACAGCGAGAGGAACTAAACCCAGCATGGTTGCAGTAGCAGTAAGAATAACGGGAGTCATCCTTGTCTTCCCGGCCTGGATAATGGCGGTTTTCAAGTCCATACCCTGATAGCGCAGCACATCGGTAAACTCAACCAACAGAATTCCGTTTCGCACCACAATACCCGCAAGGGCTACAATACCCACGCCTGTCATTACAATGGAGATTTCCATTCCAAAAATGGAGAAACCCAGCAACACGCCAATCAAACTGAAAATCACTTCGCTTATAATAAGCAGTGTTTTGCTGATGGAGTTGAATTGAATAATGAGGGTTATAAAAATAAGTCCTACCGAAAGAAGAAGTGCAAGCTGCAAAAAGTCCTGCGATTCTTTTTGTTCTTCCTGCTCGCCTGTCATCTTTACCGTTACCGCATCGGGCTTAGGAAATTTTTCAATGGCTGCGCTTACGTTAGCAACCACTTCATTTGGGTTATATCCGTTCAATACGTTGGACGAAAGGGTAATCAGTCTCTTCTGATTTTTGCGTTTTATACCTCCGTAAGTGTTTTGATAATGAACCTTTGCTACCGATGAAAGTGGTATCTGGCGTATGCCAAACGTAGTCATATCGCGGTAGGTAATTTTCATGTTCATCAATCCATCAATATCGTTGCGCTGCGACTCAACAAAGCGCAGCATAATGGGATAATCATCATTATCGTCACGAAATTTTGATACCTCTTTACCATATACAGCCGTGCGTATTTCAGAGCCTATTTGTCCTGTAAATATACCTTCACGGTTGGCGCGCTCGCGGTCAATATCAATCACCAGTTCGGGCTTGTTGTTTTGCAAATCAGATTTCAATTCTTCCACACCGCCAATCTGCAATGAGTCCAGATATCTTTTAATACCATTGGAAGCATTTGCCAACTCGGTAAAGTCATCACCGTAAATTTCAATGTTCACAGGTTTACCCACCGGTGGGCCGTTACGCTCCTGGTCAACTGTAATTTCAGCACCTGGAATACCTTTTAAAGCTTCGCGTATTTTATCTAAATAAACTGCGGTACTTTGTCCGTTTCGTTTTCCAAACTCAACAAACGAAACTGAGACTTTTCCCTTGTTGGGAGCCGTTGTGCGGTCGCCTTCAGTAGGGTCGGTTGCACCAATAGCCACATTGCTTATGATAGAAGAAACCAGCGGATTGCCTTCGCCCACTACTTCATAAACGCGGTCTTCAACAATGCGTGTAATTGAATCGGTGTAGGCAACATCAGTTCCTATGGGAAGATTAAGATATACATAAACAAAGTTAGGGTCTGACTTAGGGAAGAAAACCACCTTTATATTGCTGATGGAAACAACCCAGAACGAGAAGAACAGCAATCCAATGGTTGCGAACAGCAACATAATTGGTCTCCATCCTTTCAATGCCCAGGTAACAATAGCTTCGTAAATATTCTGCACCGCAGGCCATACCTTATTCTGGAAACCTTTAATACCTCTGTCAAGAACAAAACGGTGAAGAATTACAAGGAACAAAATAAACACCGTAAAGTTGCCCATGCCTACCGAGCCGCTTGCATAAAAAATAACGGCCAGCACTACAAATACAGCACAGCTGATGAGCAATCCTTTGTATCCCTTTTTCTTTTCGTGTTCTGCATCATGCGGTTTCATAAAATCAGCAGCAAAAACAGGGTTAATGATATACGCCACCAGCAACGAAGCAAGCAATGTTATAATAAGCGTTATGGGTAGGAAGAACATAAACTTACCTACAATACCACCCCAGAAAGCCAGCGGCACAAAAGGTGCAAGCGTGGTCAACGTTCCTGAAAGCACGGGAAGAAACACCTCACCCGTTGCCTGCTTGGCAGCCTGAATAATAGGAACCTTTCCGTTGTTAAAAATCCGATGCGTATTTTCAATTACCACAATGGCATCATCCACCACAATACCCAGTGCGAGCAGCAAAGAGAAAAGCACCATCATATTCATGGTAAAGCCGATACTTGGCATCACTAAAAACGCAATGAACATGGAGAGTGGAACCGAAAGCGCAACAAACACAGCATTGGTTACACCCATAAAAAACATCAGCACCAGCGTTACCAGAATAAATCCGATGATAATGGTGTTAATCAGTTCGTGAAGCACCAAACGGGTTTGTCCGCTCTGGTCGCCTGTCATGGTAACTATCAGGTCTTTCGGAAATTCTTCTTTTTGCAAACGCGCTACAATAGCGTGAATTTTGTCTGAAGCTTCAATAAGGTTTTCGCCACTGCGTTTAATAACGTTAAGCGTAATTACATTCTTGTGTTCAAGGCGCGCATAGCTTTCCTTTTCCTTGAAACCGTCTTTTATTTCAGCAATATCTTTCAGGTAAACATGTGCACCGGTCATAGAACGCACCACAATGTTTTCAATATCTTTTACATCTTTTATCTCGCCCGAAACGCTGATGGCACGGGTCATTCCTCCCATCTTCACCTGTCCGCCCGAAACAGTTACGTTCTCATAAGCAATGGCATTACTCACATCGCCCATGGTAAGCGTGGCTGCCTGTAATTTATACATGTCCACATTAATCTGTATTTCGCGGTCAAGAGCACCCACAATATCTACACGGGTAATTTCTTTCAGAGCTTCCACTTCATCTTCAATGCGGTCGGCAAATTTTTTCAGTTTATTCAGGTCAAAGTCGCCAGAAATATTTACATACAGCATAGGCTGTTCCGAAAAATCCACTTCAATAACATTGGGCTCAAATGTCATGTCGTTAGGCAAATCGGTGCGCGCTTTATCCACCGCATCTTTTACTTTTTGCTTGGCGGCAGGCACATCCACATCGGTAGCAAACTCAACAACCACTATAGAAAAATCCTGAATGGAAGAACTGGTGAGTTTCTTTACTCCCGATATAGCTTTAATTTGTTTTTCAATCGGCTTGGTGATGAGGTTTTCAATATCACCTGGCGAAGTTCCCGGGTAAATAGTATTGACATAAATAGTAGGAATAACGATTTCGGGAAACCGTTCTTTCGGCATCGTGTTATAGGAGTAAATACCCATAATACTCAGTATAGCCGCAATTACATAAATGCTGGTTCTATTGTCAATAGCCCAACTGCTGGGTTTAAATTCTTTGAATTTTTCTAACATGGTTTATTTTTTTTAACACAGAGGACACAGGGTTTTCAGAGTTTCACGGAGAACAACTCTGTGTAACTCTGAAAACCCTGTGTTCTCTGTGTTGAATTTTTTATTCATCAATTAAAAACTAATCTGTTCTCCGTTATTCAATCCTTGAAAACCGGTGGTAATAACTTTATCGCCTGCTGAAATTCCGGAAAGAACTTCGGCTTGTCCGCGGTAGGTATGTCCTACAGTTATTATTGTTTTTTTAGCTACGGTTTTGCCGTTGTCATCTGCGGCAATCATGATGTAACTGCCTTCTTCAGAGTTCTGAATAAGGTTAATAGGAATAACCAAAGCCGAATCCGTTTTGAAGTCCACCACTTTTAAAACCGCCACCATGTTAGGATGAAATTCATCCTGCGAAGGCAAGTCAGCCTCAACCGTGAAGGTGCGGGTGTTGGAGTTAATAGCTTTTCCAACAAAAGAAAGTTTAGAAGAAACATCTTTTGCCAGATCAGGAAAATGAATTTCCACATCGTTTCCTTTCTTCACTTTTGATGCAAAGCCTTCTGCTACTTCTGCTTTTGCTTTTAATGAGGAGGTGTTTACAACTCTCACCGCAGGATAGCCCGGTGAAACGGTTGAGCCTAATTTAAAATAAACTTCATCCACTGTTCCGTTGATTGGCGATTTGATGTAGGTCATTTCAACCTGCTCCTTAAGTGTTGCCATTTTTTGTTCCAATCCTTCTTTGGTGTTTTTGGCTTGCAGGTATTGAATCTCAGAACCTATTTTTTGATCCCACAGTTTTTTCTGTTTATTAAAAACTTCGGTTGCAAAGGCAAGTCCGGTTTTTAGTTCTTCCATACCTTTCAGCAAAGCAGCATTATCTGTTTCACCTAATATCTGACCAACTTTTACATCGTCACCTGCATCTACATTTACCTTGGTAATGCTACCCGGCATTTTAGGACTGATGGTAATATTTTCATCAGCATCTACTTTACCCTGAATATCCAGGTAGTGAACAAAAGACTGCGCCTTGGCTTCGGTAACAGCTACCGGAATTATCTTTTCTGTATTAGTAGTATCTGTAAGCGCAATTTCTGCTTCCAGTATTTTTATTTTTTCGGTGAGCGCTGTATATTCTTTTTTCAGCGAATCAAGTTGCGCTTTTTTATTGCCGCCTTCAGGTTTGCTGCAGGCTGCGATTAGTAGTGCAAGAACGGGGATCAGTAAGTGTTTCATATTTGTTATTTGTTTTTGTCTGTTTTCTTTTTCTTAGTAGGTGAGTAAAGTTTTGTTCAGTTCCGCTTTTGCCTTCATCAGTTGAAATAAGCTGCCGATGTAAGCGCCTTGTGTTTGCGTAAGCTGTGTTTCGGTCTGCATCAGCTCGGTGCTGTTAGACAAGCCTTCATTGAATTTTGTAACTGTTTTATTGCGGATGCTTTCTGCCAGTTTTATGTTGGCTTCTTCGGCTCTTAATTGTTCAAATGCGCTGATGTAGTTAGAGCGGGCAGTTTCACTCTGGAGTTTCAGTTGCTGAGCAGTAAAGTCTTTCTGATATTTTATTCTTTCAAGATTTAGTTTGGAGCGTTTTACCGAAGCCGCTTTTGCAAAACTATCCCAGATAGGAATTTTTAAATTCAAGCCCCAAACCGCCATTGGAAACCATTTTCCTCCATCAGAAAAAAAGCTGAAGTCATTGCTCAGCGCCTGTTGCTGGTAGTTGATAAAAGCGTTAGCGGTAGGCAGGTATTTTGCTTTTTCAATTTTCACTAAATAGTTGTTCAGCGTTATTTCCATATCGGCTAAATAGTAGTTGATATTTTTGTTTACATCAAACTTTGTATTTACCAATGCCTCATGGTTATTAAGCACCCAAAGCGATTCTAGGTCATCAGTAAGCTGAATGTTTTTATCCTGATCATAACCCATCTGCAGTTTTAAAACATTCTTGGTTATTTCAGCCTGTCGGCCTGCTTTGTCAATGGCTGTTTTTGAGTTTGCCACCAACAGATTTAACTGGTCAACCGCTGATTCTTCGGCAAAACCACTTGTATAATATTCTTTGGTTTCAAAAAGTATTTTCTCAAGGCTTACCAGGTTTTGTTCCATCAATTTTTTGCTGCGCTCGGCAACCAACACAGTGTAATAAGCCTCTTCAATTGTAGCACCCAAATCCTGATCGTTCTTTTTATCCAAGTTGCGCATTTTCTCAAGATACATTTTTGCGCCCTGCACACCAATAATCCAGGTGGGGTCAAAAAGCATTTGCGATGCTGTTGCACCTGCAGTAAGATTATAAGTAGTACCGAATTTTACTTTTGCAAACTCACCGGCAGGACCACCAAAAATCTCTGCGGGAATAAGTGATGTAGGTAACTGAAGAAAATCCTGAAAGCTAACAGAGCCGTTTACCTGTGGCAATCCGTAAGAAATAGATTCATTTACATTGGTTTTTGCCTGACCAATACCCAGTTCATACGATTTTGCGCTGAAAGCATTTTCAAGTGCAAAGTCCTGAGCCTGCTTAAGTGAGAAGGGTTGCGAGGTATTTTCCTGTGCATAAGCAGCAGCATTGGCAATAAGTATTGCAAGGGCTGCGATTACGGGTTTTAAAATTCTGTTCATATTATATTTTGGGATTTGTTGGGTCAATGGTTTTTATTTTGTCCATGAAATAGTCAATGCCTTTCGGGCTGGCTATTCCGCGGATGTGGTAGCGTATCATTTCAAAATACACTTCCTGAAAATTGAATTGCGATGGAGGAAATAGTTCTCCATCAAAAATTACATCTATGCGTGCAATGTGTATGCGGGCTACTATCGGAATATTCAGGTTCGCTCTGTAAAGTCCTTCCTGTTTACCTTTTTCCATATTGTCGGCAACGCATTTGAAGAGGAAGTTTTTGCGGTATTCCGAAAATATCTTCCAGGCTTCGGGGTAATATTTGCGCAAATCATAGTGAACAGAAGGGTGAAGGTTCTTCAGCATTTCAGCAACGTGTTTGCTTACTTCAAACATCTCGTCAATAGCATTCAGGTTTTTTGCCCATATAGCTTCCTGAAAAGCTTCTTCAGATTTAAAGTAATTTGAAAAGGATTTTATTAGCAAATCTTCCTTGTCGGTGCAATGCAGGTAAAGCGTTTTTTTAGAGATACCAAGCTCACGGGCAATATCATCCATGGTGAGGCTTTTGATGCCGCAACTAAGGAATAGCTTATCTACCTTTTCTAAAAATTGTTGTTCTTTTTGCTCCATTGCGGGGCCAAAAGTATATAAAAAGGAAACGACGGAAACGTTTTTATGAAAAAACGTTTCCGTCGTTTCCTAATTGATTGGATTTCAGGGAGGAAAAATTATTGATGCGGTTTGATTAAGAAAGGTTTGGGTCTTGATTAATGTAATTTAATCGGGTTTATGCACAAGTTGTAGTAAGCACAAACCAGTATAGGGATTTTACACTACTATTTATTTAAGCCTACATTTGTTTCAAACCAATACCAACAACTCTTGAAAACAACCGCTCTGCTTTTTCTGCTTCTTTCTGCAACAATTTCACTTTATGCACAAACCAAATGCGACTTTGCAGGTAATTGGGCAACCAAATGGGAAGGCTCAGATTGCCAGCTTAACATGATAAAAACCTATGGAAACACCATGACCGGATCTTATTATTACGAAACCCAAAACGGAACTATTACTGGAACCATTTACGGCACCGTAAAGGATGAGCACATAGAAGCAAAAGGCAGCGAAGTAACCCTTACAGGAAAATGGACGGAAGAGGCAGCAAGCGGAACATTTACATTCTACAAAAATTGCTCGCTCAATAAATTTACGGGGAATTGGAAGAATGATAACGGAGAGGAAAAAGGTATGTGGATTGGGGAAAAGTAGTAGCCTGAACCGTTTGTTGTCTTTATGATAAACGACACTTACTCATACTCCGCTTCCAGCAATTCCCTGTGCTCGGTATAGAGTTTTACCATCAGCTCACCAAACAATGTGTTTGCCCAGGCAAACCATTTGCGTGAAAAATCAACGGGATTATTTTTATCAAATGATTCGTGCATAAAGCCCGTACCTGCATGGGTATGTTTCAGCATTGTTAAGCACTGGCGTATTTCATTTGTGTCTGTGCTGGTGAGGGCACGCAGAATAATTCCCATTGGCCATATCTGATTATTTCCTGTATGCGGACTACCCTGTCCTTCGGCTGCTTTGCCTTTGAAGTAATAGGGGTTTTCACCGCTTAATACAAAAGCTCTTGTGTTTTTATAAATAGCATCATCGGGTTTATGAGCGCCTAAATAGGTGAGCGAAATAAGCGAAGGAACATTGGCATCGTCCATTAAAAGTTGCTTGCCAAAACCATCCACTTCATAAGCATATAATTCCCCCAGGGTGGGGTGGTGTATTACCGCACTTTTTTTAATGGCGGCATCTACCTCATCGGCAAAGGATGCACATTCATTGGCAAATGCTTCATCTTTTAACACCGTGTTATAAATTACAGAAAGTTGCCTGAGTGAAAGCACCGCAAAAATATTCGAGGGGATTAAATACGGATAAGTAGTAGCATCATCAGAAGGGCGGAACATAGAACAAATCATGCCGGTAAATTTTACAGGATTTCCTTTACCATCGTTTACAGGTGCATCAATGGGATTAAAGGATTTGCGGATAAAATAATAGGGTGAGGTGCCATCACTGCGCTGCTCGGTGCGGAAAGTTTTTACTACCGTGCGTGCCGCTTCGTTCCATTCGCTGTCAAACACTGTTGCATCACCCGTTAATTCATAATAGCGGTTAGAAAGCCTTATAAAATAGCAGAGCGAATCAATTTCCCATTTGCGTTCGTGCACTCCGTGCTGAGGTTTAGGTTTATCATTCTTCCATTCCGATTTTTTGTTCAGGTCTTTATAAAACGCATTGGCATACGGGTCTTTTAAAACACATTTTGCCTGACGGCTTATGAGCCCCTTTACCAGGTTTTTCAATTCATCATCTTTTGCAATAAGCGGAATATAGGGCCATACCTGTGCCGTTGAATCGCGCAGCCACATCGCATCAATATCACCGGTAATAATAAAGGTATCGGGGTTGCCGTTTATGGGCTCGTAATCAACCGTAGTGTCTAAGGTATTGGGATAGCAATTCTCAAACAACCAGGCCAATTCTTTATCTTTTATGGCTGCTTTTACTTCGCTCAGTTGTGCTTCAACAGCCTTGCTGGTAAAGGTTCTTTTTTCAAGAGGAGGGCGCTTGCTTATTAATTCTTCTTTCAGGAAAAGTTCAAGCGCTATTGACTTAGCCGAAACCAGACTTAAGGCGCCCAGAGCCAAGGTGTTTTTATTGATAAAATCTCTGCGGTGCATGGAAGAGGTTTATAAACGTTTTGGCGAATAAGGTAATATGACAAAACTACCAAAAGCAGGAGATAAGGAAACAGAAAAACCCATTTGCTGCTTCTCAATTTTTCATTCCTTTACATCCCCGCAACTCACATCTTAAATAACTATGTCCTCCTCCAAACTGTTTAGCCCTTTCCGTTTTAATGATACAGACAAAACAATGCCCAATCGCATTGCACTGGCTCCCCTTACCAATCTGCAGAGTAATAATGACGGCACATTGAGTGATGACGAATTTAAATGGCTTCAACGCAGGGCTAAAGAAGGCTTCGGATTGATCTGTACCTGTGCCGCTTATGTAGCAGAAGACGGCAAAGGCTGGCATGGAGAACTGGGCATTGCTCACGATAGCCATCTCCCCGGCCTTACCCGCCTTGCAGCTGGTATTCATACCTATAACAGTCTTGCCCTTGTTCAGATTTTTCATGGCGGTGCCCGCAGCCCGCAGGAATGTACCGGCACACAACCCTGGAGCGCCAGTGCCCACACCATGCCTCACCCCAAAACACCGGTTGAGGTGCGCGAAGCAACAACCGATGACATTAACCGTGCGATAGCAGATTTTGTATCAGCCGCTAAAAGGGCCGAACAGGCAGGCTTTGACGGAGTAGAACTGCACGGAGCTCACGGCTACCTGCTGCATCAGTTTTTAAGTACGGCTACCAATCAGCGCAGTGATGAGTGGGGTGGTTCGCTTGAAAACCGAAGCCGCCTGTTGCGCACCATTCTTCAAAAAATAAAAGCCGTTACCTCCAAAAACTTTTTGGTAGGCGTGCGCCTTTCGCCCGAAGATAAATACACCTTTAAAGGAATTGATTTTGACGAAAGTCTTCTGGTGGCGCAATGGCTGGCTGCCGATGGTGCCGCTTACATCCACCTCTCGCCCTGGGATGCCTTTAAAAAACCCGATAAATATGCTGATGGTGATAAAGCCCTTATCACCTATTTCCGGGAGGCGCTGCCCCACACACCCATTATTGTAGCCGGTATTATCCGGAGCCGCAGCGATGCCGAAAAAGCAATTGAACTGGGTGCCGATATTGTAGCCATAGGCATGGCAGCCATAGCACATGCCAACTGGCCCACGTTGGTAAAAGACTTTACCGTGCAGCCTGCTCCGCAGCCTTACTCCGTTCAGCATCTTAAAGAGCAAGACCTGAGCCCCGTTTTTATCAATTACATGAAAAGATGGAAGGGGTTTGTGGAAGAAACGGATAAGAAGTAGGTCTGGAAGCAACATAAAACAGATTTGAACAGCAAAAAAAATCCCCGACCTATAACAGGCCGGGGATTTTTTTTAAACAAAACCTCGCTTGTTCTACTCGTGTGTATTATCCAGGCTGATGGTATAGGTATTTCCGTTTACTGTAACGGTAGCCACATCATCGCATATTTCGGGGTTAGCTTCACCATAATTAATGGTACGCATCGGTTTGCCCTGAGGAGTAATAAAAGCCGTTCCCGCAAAAAAGTGTTTGCGGCAGCCTATTGAAAAACTTCGCCTCAACGGATTTAATGAATCGATTTGAGCTGTAAAGGTTTCTCCCGTTTGTGAGGTTCCGCTGCTTCCTCCGTTGATGCCAATTTTGTCATCCAGACGGGTATTAGGGGTGTTAAAACCTGCGAGGTAAGCAATCACCTGGTGGCTCTCCCAGGAAGTGGTTCCTGCACCATCGGCTAATTCAAGACCGCCAACAATATCCCATTTAAAATGTTTAAAACCATCAGGGCTTAAACCGAAATTGGTAACATTAATATAGCCCAGTACCTTATTATCGTTTACATAAAAGTCAATAAATTCATGATGAAAAAGTGCCCCGGAATCTCTGGCTAAAGAAGGCGGTGGGTGGTTCATCACAATTTTGCCTCTGCGGTTTTTGCCATCGTTGCACAGGCAGTTGGTGCTGCCAAAATCAATAGTGGTAACATTAGGCAAATCATTGGTATCGCCTTTAGTTATGGTAGCGCAGGGCGAAGAAATCTTTTCCATGTCCTCCATTTTAAATGAACTCAGGTCATCATCAATAACCGACTCATCACCAATGCTGGCCACATCGTTATAAGTTGTTTGCGAAGCAGCATTGTTGTAAACGGCATTCAGGTCATCGCCTTCATCATCGTTATTGCACGAAACAATCAGCGTAGTAAGGCCTAATAGCAGGGCTGTTATATGAAATAGCTTATTCATGGTAAAATGTTTTTGAGATTTTGATACTTTTGACTTTGATAAAATGAATTGGTTTAATCCGCTGCAAAAGTAAAGGAAAGCGGCATTGAGTACAATTTATTTTTAATGTTTATGACAGAAAAGAAGGTATATCTGAAACCCGTGATAAAGAAAACAAGCCCTGATGTTGACGGGCTTATTAAACAGGCCATACAACTGCGTCAGGAAAATGCGGCACAAAGCATTGAACTGGCTCTTGCAGCTTTAGCTCAATCCGAAAAAAAGGGTTACAAAAAAGGCGCAGCCGAATGTCATTATAATTTAGGTATTGCCTATTTCAATCAAAGCAATATCAACTCTGCTCTTGACCATTTGCATAAAGCCAGCGATTATTATTCGGGGCTGAAGATGAAAAAGCAGATGGCCGAATCGCTTAATGCCAGCGGAGTGGTGAACAAGAGCAAAGGCTCCATGGACGGCTCGCTGGATGCCCACATGCAAGCCCTTAAAATATTTGAAGAGATTGATGACAAGAAAGGAATGGCATCGGCCAATAACAACCTGGGAGTATTGTATAAAGTGCAGGGCGAGTTTAACAAAGCGCTTCAGTATTTTGAAAAAGCATTGGAGATAAATAACAAAGCAAAAGAAACCTCAGGGTTGATAATGGTGTTGGGCAATATTGCCAACATTCACAGGCAAACAGGTAACGACAGCAAAGCAATTGAATACAACAAAAAAGCGCTGGAAATTGCTGAAGGAATTGGTGACAAAAAAAACCTCTCGCTCATTACCAACAACATTGGATTAGTTTATGAGAAGCAGGGAAAATTTGATGATGCGCTCAAGTATTTTATGAAATCGGTAATGCTGAAAGAAAGCATTGGCGATACCAAAGGCATTGCATCAACTTACAGTAATATCGGAAATCTGTATCGCGCAAAAGGGGACCAGAAGAATGCGGTGAAGTATCAGAAAATTGCCTTAGACCTGATTGCCAACTCCAATGCAAAACCTCTTGAAAAAGATATTTACAAAGAGATTTCGCAGAGTTATGCAAAGGTTGGTGATTATGAAGAAGCCTACAAAAACCATCTGAAATTTTTTCAGTTGCACGATGAACTGTTCAGTCAGGAAGCGCGCAACAGACTTAATGAACTGGTAACAGGATACGAAACAGAAAAGAGCCGCAGAGAAGCAGAGATTTTTAAACTGCGCAACGTTGAGCTGAAAAAGAAGAACGATAAAATTCAAAAGCAGAGCAAAGTTATTACTGAAGAAAAACGCAAGTCAGATGAGTTGTTGCTGAATATTCTTCCTGCTGAGGTTGCCGAAGAGTTGAAGAAAAATGCACGTGTTGCTCCGCGCAAATACAAAATGGTAAGCGTTCTTTTTACGGATTTCAAAGGCTTTACCGAGCAGGCCGAAAAATTATCAGCCGAGGAATTGGTAAGTGAACTGGATATGATCTTTGGTGCGTTCGACCGCATATTGCCAAAGTATAATGTAGAGAAAATAAAAACAATCGGTGACAGCTACATGTGTGCCGGAGGCTTGCCAACAGCTAATAAAACCAATGCTGTTGATGTTATTAAAGCAGCAATTGAAATGCTTGACTTTCTGAACAAGCTGAAAAAAGAACGCCAGAAAAAGAAGCAGCACTTTTTTGATGTACGCATTGGAATACATACCGGACCTGTGGTTGCCGGAGTGGTAGGTACTAAAAAGTTTGCTTACGATATCTGGGGCGATACCGTAAACACCGCATCGCGCATGGAAAGCAGTGGCGAAGCAGGAAAAATAAATATCTCAGGTGCTACGTATGAACTGGTGAAAAAGAAATTCAACTGCACAACGCGCGGAAAAATAAAAGCAAAGGGCAAGGGTGAAGTGGAGATGTATTTTGTGGAGGTGAAATAAAAACGTCATTGCGAGCGAAGCGAAGCAATCTCACAATTTGAAACAGATTGCTTCGGGTGAAAAACCCTCGCAATGACGAAAAAAGAAAACCCCCCGCTCTACCGTTGTAGAGCTAAGGGGCTTTTTGTAAGTGCAACCCGGGTTTAGTTTTTTTAGGGGCCGCCCTTAGCGCTGTTGTTTAGCAGACAACAGTATATCAATACTCATTTATTTACCATCACACTCCTTCGACAAGCTCAGGATGACCCCTACACCGTAGTCACACTGAGCCTGTCGAAGTGTTATTACTCAGGCAACATAATCTCCACCTCGTAAGTCTGCAAATTTGGCCCCTGGTTCTGCACATTAAAGAATGCTCTGAATTGTGCAGCAGTGAGTGTGATGATAGCCTCCTCACCGGGGTTCAGTTGCTGACCAAGACCGTTCCAGCCGTCAGTAGCGTTATCGGCAGCGTAGAAAAACAAGCCGCCAATAGCAGGACCGGCTGTTGTGTTTTTTATGCGCAGGGTAACACCGGCAAGATATTGTAATACATCAGGGCCAAGCACGTTTACAATGGTGTTGCCATTTGCAGGACCGTCAAAGATCAGGTCAATGGTATCTGTTATATGTCCGCGCAGGGTTTCAAGGTCATAGAACATGGTAATCTGAAATGTATTTACGCTGAACACCTGCATCAATCCGCCCAGTGTATAATACATCGCCTGTGCAGTAACTATTCTCAGCAACTCCAGTTCATCTGAAACAAATTGTTTTGATCCTTCCAGGTCCTGCTGCGCATCACGGGCATTAAAAATAAGTAAGTAAAAAGCATCCACATCTGCTTTAATGAGTGCAAACGCAGGGTCAACATCCATCCCTTCGCCCAGCGCTTTGAGCTTGGCTATTCTTTCATCATACCCGCCCGATTGAAAAGGAATACGGAAGTTAGGAAACAAGGCAGCATATTGTGGTGTTCCTCTTTTATAAACAACCTGCACACGTATATCAAAGTCCTCTATCTTATCTCCCCTCAGCTGAGCCATCAGCAACTCCAAAGCCACCGTGGCTCCATGATATGCAGCAGACACGGATATCCATTGCGAATATTTATTGAGGAAGTTTTGCCGGATGGGATTGAAGAAGGCATACAGCACCGCGATAAGCGGGTTAGCCATTTGAGAATGTAATTTACTTACATGGTCTCCGGCTATAATGTTCATTTTCTTTTTGCTGGTTTTTGTTCCGTTATCAAACGGGTTTTCTGTGAAAGAAAAAACTGGTGTGCTCATTTTGATTGTTTTGTTTGTTTTTGTTTTGTAACTTAATTGTTTAGTTTTCTTTTAGTGAGGGCAGTCGCCCTTATCTTTAATAGTATTAACGCTGTTGTTTTTTATTTATTGTGTAGAGCAAAAAATATTTTTTTATTCCCTTTTTTTATGTTCAGTAATCTGATGCCTGTATATCTTATTAACGCAGCTTTTATTTTATTATTGTGTAGCATGTAAATTATTTTTTCGGTTGTTGTCATGCTGAGCTTGTCGAAGCATCTATTATTAGTAACGCCTGTTATTTTTATTTATTGTGTAGCATGTAAATTATTTTTTTTGTTGATGTCATGCTGAGCTTGTCGAAGCATCTCTACTTATATTAACGCAGCCACATTTCATTTATTGTTCAGCACAAAAAATATTTTTCTGCAACACCTATAATAATGACATGAACACCGGTTTTGGCTATGGAAGCGAGTCGGATTTGGGATTCTCCTCCATAACCGTTATGGAGGAGAATCGGATTGACCGTGATTGGCCATAACCGTTATGGCATCGAATCGGATTACGGATTCTACTCCATAACCGTTGTTAGAGGCGAGTCGGATTATCCGTGATTGGCCATAACCGTTATGGCATCGAGTCGGATTGCGGATTCTGCTCCATAACCATTATGGAGGCGAGTCGGATTATCTGGGATTGGCCATAACCGTTATAGCATCGAGTCGGATTGCGGATTCTATTTGATAACCGTTATGGAGGGGGTAGCGATTTTGGAAAAGCCGTTGTAACGGTTACAACGGGGAAATCTTTACTCAAAATTAGGTGGTGGTGGTTACAGAGGAGGGTGGGGTAAGGGGATTGCTTTTAATAAGAAGGAAAAGGGATATTGAATTTTTGTTGGATTTGGAAATGGATTACTTGGAGGAGAATAGAGATATTTCCCAGGATAAATAAATAATACACCCAGGTAATTTAATTTTTTATAATTGGATTTCAGATATTTACATCCAGGGTTTAATATATTTACATCCAGGATTATTATATTTGAATTATTCTTATTTACTTTGCAGCCATATAAACCAATTAATCATAAACAAAATGACTACAAAATCAATCTCAAGTGAATTTGTAACTCTTGAAGAAGCGTTATCAAATCAAAACTCATCAGGAAAACCAATTAAAACATTCGTTGGTGTAAATTGCGGTAATAAAATATTTACCATTCATATGTCATTATTTGACCTAATGCAATTTACAGAAGTAGCAAATGATCAATCAAAAAATTCAAGTGGAGTTTCTCAGAGAAGTTTAAATCTACCGCATGCAACTTCCTTAGCTAAATATATTCTAAAGGGATTACTAGGTGCCGCACGTAGAAAAAGATTAAACCAGGGAGTTGAAGCAAGTGAAAATGAAAAAATAAATGAAATAATAAATACTGTAGGAAACCAACCATATTTTTCAATAGCCCCTATTGTTGCTTCATTCAGAAACTGCAAACCCAATGGCACAAATCTCAGAGTTATCACATTGACAACGATTGATTCTGAAACCATAGCGTATAAAATATTTTTAAATCAAGGAGATACTTTATGGATCGTAGATGGTCAACATAGAAGAAAAGCAGCAGAAATAGTTTTGGATTTTTTGAAACATGTAACCACATTTCATAAGTATCCTTCAAAAGCTTCTTTATTTCCATCAACAAATAAAGAAGAATTATCATCAGATGAATTAGCGGTTTGGGTTGATTGTTTAGAAGCATTAAAATATTGTACTGTTACTCTCGATGTTCACTTGGGTTTAGAACTTGATCAGGAAAAACAGCTGTTTCATGATTTAAATAATCTTACTAAGAAAGTTGAAAAATCATTAGCATTTCAATTTGATTCATCAAACCCTATTAATCAATTTATTAAAAATGTATTAGTTGATGATAAATTTGATTCTGCTAATTTTGATGTACAAGAAAAAGATCAATCAGACTGGGGTAAAGGCGGCTTAAGTCGTAAAGAATTGGTTGCAATAAATGCAATTCTACTTTTAAACAAAACCAATATTAACGGAGCCTTACCTGCTATTATTGACAGTAGAGTAGCAGGAGCTGAGAAATATTGGGATACAGTTTTAAATCTACCTGGTATTACTAGTGAAAATTCAAAACTTACAACTGTCGCTGCTCAACCAGTTTTATTGAAGGCTATTGCTAAGTTGTATTTTGATTTTTTCTTTGGCAGGAATGAAGAGCTAAAAACAAAAGAAAATCAAAGAAAATTAACAGAGGATATTCTTAACGTAGATTTTTCCCATACAAATGCAATGTGGCGATTTTACACGTTTACTGATGAGGAAAAAATCAATGAAGGACTTGTTGAATTGAAAGAATATTTACCAACTGATGATGAAGGAAAAAATAGAGATTTAGGTGCATTTGATCCCAATGCAAAAACATTCAGATTTGGAGCAAAGCACAATGATATCTATCCTATAATAGCTGATATGATCAGATGGAAATTAGGTCTGCCCAGCAGAAAAAAATAATATTGTAAAATCATTAGCGTTTTGATATTAGTCCCACATTTTCAATTGATTAGGATTTTGTTCTTTGAAATATTGTAATTGAGTTTCTTGAAACAGTTGGTTTATGGGCGTTTTCTCAAAAATTGAGATGCTCAAAATCTGTAGAATTTCGTAGAG
>CANKAM010000002.1 GCA_947479755.1 Bacteroidota bacterium | reverse complement strand
TTCGGAACAGGCGACAGCTCTGATACACAAAACCCCGTTTACAATTTCCCCGATACGGGAAGGTTTACCGTTGTGCTCGAGATATTCAATCAGTTTGGTTGCAGCGATACCGTGAGCCACACCGTAATTATAACACCGTCCTTCACCATCTACGTTCCCAATGCTTTTTCACCAAACAATGATGGCGTAAACGATATTTTTCTCCCTAAAGGAATTGGCTGGCGCGATTATGAATTAAGAGTTTTCAGCCGCTCAGGCAATCAGGTGTTCACGAGCTTTGACCCCTTAATTGGCTGGAACGGAAAAGTCCGCGAATCAGAAATCTATGCCATGCCCGATGTCTATGTATGGCGTGTTTACGTGCGCGATAAACTGAACCGCATACAGGATTATGTGGGAACAGTGACCTTAGTCCACTAAACAAAATGACCGAAGATTTCCTCCACTTCGTTTGGAAATATAAAGCATTTAATCTTTCCGGTTTAAAAACGCTGGAAGGCGAGCCTATTCAGATTATTAAAACAGGTGAACACAATCAGGATGCAGGCCCTGACTTCTTCAACGCACGACTCAAAATCGGAAACACAACCTGGGCAGGCAACATTGAACTACACCTCAAATCCAGTGACTGGAGAAAGCACGCTCATATCAACAACGATAATTACAGCAACCTGATTCTGCATCTCGTTTATGAAAACGATGAAGATATTTCACACACCGGAAAACCCGTTGCCACAGCAGAACTGAAAACACTGATTGATGAAAATCTGCTCAGCAGATATACAGCCTTGATGACTGCAAAGCAATGGGTTCCATGTGCCAATCAGTTGAACACTGTTTCGTCATTTTCACTGAACAATTGGTTAGAGCGTTTATTAATTGAGCGTCTGCAGCGAAAAGCAAAAACAATTTCCTCGCTGCTTGAGCTGAACAAAAACAACCTCGAAGAAACATTTTACATCCACCTTGCCCGCAATTTCGGGATGAAAGTAAACGCAGTTCCTTTTGAATTGCTCGCAAAATCAGCACCCAACTCCTTTCTCGGCAAACACAAGAGCAGTCTGTTTCAGGTGGAAGCGCTTTTATTCGGGCAATCAGGTTTGCTAGAAAAACAATTAAAAGACGAATACCCGAATCAACTAAAAAAAGAATATCAATTTCTTCAAAAAAAATTCTCGCTTCTGCCAATTGAAGGTCATCTCTGGAAATTTCTTCGTCTTCGTCCTGTCAACTTTCCTACAATACGAATTGCACAGCTGGCTTCACTTATTCACCACTCTTCAGGCATGTTCTCAAAAGTAATGGAAGCAGCAACTATTCATGACATGAGAAAATTACTCAGCGCTGAATCCTCAGAATACTGGAATACACATTACACATTTGATACTGTTTCCCCTTCTAAAAATAAGAAACTTGGAAACGTTGCCATTGACAATATCATTATCAATACGGTTGTTCCGTTTATGTTTGTTTATGCTGACTACCGCGGGATTGAAGACTACAAAGACAAAGCCGTTTCATTGCTGGAACAACTCAAATCTGAAAAGAATAACATCATTGAAAATTTTATTCAACTGGGAATAAAACCACTAAATGCTGCAAACACACAAAGCCTCCTCGAACTGAAAAACGAATACTGTAACAATAAAAAATGTTTAAATTGCGGCATTGGAATTTCACTTTTAAAAAACTAAAACAATGAATTCATTGAAAGAAAAACTACAATCCTTTTTAGAGTTTAATGTTTTTGGTGTTTGCACCTGGCTTGGCGAAAAGCTGGGAATCAAGAGTGCAACCATTCGCCTGTACTTTATCTATTTGTCATTCTTTACGTTCGGTTCTCCCGTAATTATTTATTTTATTTTCTCATTCATTCTGGAACATAAAGAGTATTTCAAACCCGGTAGCCTGCGCCAGCAGCCGAAAAGAATTTGGGATCTTTGAACTAATTCTTTGAAATCGGGTTCATGATTTTCTCGCAATTCAGGCAGCTTTATCTTCCTTTAGCACTAATCCTGCTAATCTTTATTTTCGGTATTGCAGGATATATGCTTATCGAAGATTACAATTTTTTCGATGCATTGTATATGTCTGTAATAACGATTGCCACCGTTGGCTTCAGCGAAATAAAACCGCTGAGCCTTTCAGGAAGAATGTTTACCGTTATTCTGATTATTACAAGTATTGGTACATTTGCCCTTGCCATCACACGTATTACAAAATACGTTATAGATGGTGAGTTTCAAAGGGTTTTCAGAAACTACAGATCCGATAAAAAACTAAGTAAAATGAAAAATCATGTAATTATTTGCGGCTACGGAAGAAACGGAAAGCAGGCTGCCAGTCGTTTGAAAGCACATAGAACCCCTTTTGTTTTAATTGAAAGTAATGAAGCCGGCATTGATTCTTTTACTGACATTGACAGAGAATTAATAATTGTAGGTGATGCAACTCATGACGAAGTGCTTATTAAAGCCGGAATAAAACATGCACGTGCTTTAATCACAACGCTTCCAAAAGATGCAGATAATCTTTTTGTTGTACTAACTGCCCGTGTAATAAACCCCGGAATAAAAATTATCAGTCGCGCTTCAGATGAACACTCCGATATTAAATTAAAAAGAGCCGGAGCCGACAATGTTATAATGCCCGACAAGATAGGCGGAGCTCATATGGCTTCATTGGTTTTGAAACCAAATATTGTTGAGTTCATTGATGTGCTCACAGGTGGCGGTGATATTGAATTTCACCTTGACGAAATCAGCGGAGAGGAATTGCAGGAAGAGTTTCGCGGCAAAACTATACGTGAACTTGAAATCAGAAATAAATTCGGTGCTAATATTATCGGGTTCAAATCTTCTGAAGGGCAATATGTCATTAACCCCTCACCCGACACAATAATTAAACACGACTCAAAAATATTCATCCTAGGTTCGCACGAACAGATAAACAATTTGCGCAAAGAATTCAGACAAAAAGATTAGAAAATGACAGCTATTCTTGTTACCGGCTCCAATGGTTTGCTTGGACAAAAAATTATTTACAAACTTTTACAACGCAGCGATGTAAACCTTGTTGCTGGTTCAAAAGGCGAAAATCGACTGCGCGAAAAAAATGGTTATACCTACATCAATCTTGATATTTCAAAGTTGGAAGATGTTCGCGTAGCAATTGAAAATTTTCAACCACAGGTAATCATCAACACCGCAGCCATGACCAACGTTGATGACTGCGAAACAAAAAGAGAAGAATGTTGGGCAGCAAACGTTACCGCTGTTGAAAATTTTGTTGACGCAATTGGCAACTCAGCTATTCATTTCATTCACCTCAGCACCGATTTTGTTTTTGACGGAGAAGCCGGTCCTTATAAAGAAGAAGACCAACCTAATCCACTCTCCTACTACGCACTTTCAAAATATGAATCAGAAAAAGTGTTGCAGAAAAGCAACATAAGTTGGGCAATACTGCGAACCATTATTGTTTACGGAATAGTTGATAACATGAGCCGCAGCAATGTAGTGCTCTGGGCAAAAGGCGCATTAGAAAAAGGACAACCCATCAATGTCGTTGACGACCAGTTTCGTTCGCCAACATTGGCCGAAGACCTTGCAGATGCCTGCATCAGCACAGCTGACAAACGCGCAAAAGGTATTTATCACGTTTCAGGAAAAGACATCATGAGCATTTTGGAGTTGGTTTACCGCGTTGCCGATTTCTGGAAATTGGATAAATCAATTGTGAAGCCGATAAAGTCAGACACCTTGTATCAAGCCGCAAAACGCCCTCCACGCACAGGCTTTATTCTTAACAAAGCTTACCGTGAACTGGATTACAAACCACATTCATTTGAAGAAGGTTTAAAAATTCTGGATGCGCAACTAAAGAAAGTATAACCGGATTTTTTCTATTTTAGCTGTGCTAAAAACACAGCGATGTCAATTCAAGAAAGGCTCAGCGATTTTTTCAACAAAAAATCTTACAGTAAAAAGAAAGAGGTTCATTCTTCTTTCAGCAATTTCCTTCGCGATTATTTTATATTCAATAAAAAAGAGCGCAACGGAATCATTGCAATTCTTGCACTGATTCTTTTTTTTACTGTTCTGACACTTTCTTACCGTTTCCATAATAGTCAGGCGGCTCCCGACACATCTGCATTTCAAAAACAGTTAGATGAATTTCTTGCCAGCTCAGAAATAAAACAGGATAATGATTCATCACAAAGATTTATTGCTGATGAAATAGCAAGTCCTTCAAAACCTGCTGCGCAACTTTTTATTTTCAATCCCAATACTGCAACCGAAGAAGATTTTGTAAAACTTGGTTTAAGTAAAAAGCAGGCAGCCGGAATTCTGAACTACCGCAACAAAGGCGGCAAGTTCCGCAAGAAAGAAGATTTTGCAAAAATGTACACCATCAGCAAAGATGAGTATGAACGATTGGAAGCATTTATTGTAGTTCCCGAAGAAAAGCAGGAAGAGAAAATTTATTCTCACAAGAAAACATACTTCGAGAAAAAGGAATATCCTGCAAAACAAACGGTGCTTGTTGAAATCAACACTGCCGATTCTCTGGAGCTGATAAAGGTGAAAGGCATTGGACCTTACACCGCCATGAAAATTATTGAACTGAGAACTAAACTCGGGGGCTTTTATGGCAAAGAACAATTACGCGAAGTTTACAGAGTTGATTCAGCAAGATATGCTGAAATTGAACCCTTTCTTACCGTTGACCCTTTTGAGGTGAAAAAACTAAACATTAACACCGCAACCTTGGACGAACTGAAAGCGCATCCTTATATCCGCTATAACATTGCCAATTCAATCGTCAGTATCCGTCAGCAACACGGGCGTTTTAACAGTGTTGAAGGAATAAAGAAATCTCATTTGGTTACTGAGGATATCTTCCGTAAAATTGTGCCCTATTTGACGATTGAATAACCTGTGATAGACCAACAGTTAAAAGCCACCATACGCGACATTCCTGATTTTCCTAAACCGGGAATTCTTTTCAAGGACATCACTCCCATTCTGATGGATCCCAAATTGTGTCGCGATATTGTAAATGAATTTATCAGACGCATTGACGGAACACCTGTAGATGCAATTGTTGGCGTTGAAAGCCGCGGATTTTTTTTCGCACTATTGTTATCAGAGCAATTAAATGTTCCTTTCATTCCTGCACGCAAACCGGGGAAATTACCTTACAAAACAGTTTCTTATTCCTACGATTTAGAATACGGAAGCGCAACAATAGAAATGCACACCGATGCAATTAAACCCGGATGGAATGTATTGGTACACGATGATTTGCTGGCAACAGGAGGTACAGCATGCGCTGCTGCAGAACTTATTCAGATGCAGGGCGGAACTGTTTCGGGTTTTGCTTTTATTGTAGGCTTAGATTTTTTAAACGGCAATGAGCGATTGAAAAAATATTCAAAAGAAATAATCAGTTTAGTTAATTATTAAAAAGATGGAACGCAGATTTTTATGATGGTTAAGATTAATTATGATTTTGCATCATCTTAAATCATAAAGACCATAATCAATAAGCGTTCTATAAACAAAATAAAAACATGGAATTTACCGAAAACGAAAACCAGAAAATGATTGCGCAAATGGTGCGTGATTTTGCAGATAAAGAAATTCGTCCTAAAATGATGGAGTGGGACGAGAGCCAGGAATTTCCTGTTCCCGTTTTTAAGAAACTGGGAGACCTTGGATTGATGGGTGTTCTTGTGCCAACAGAATACGGAGGTTCAGGTTTCGGATACTTTGAATACGTAACTGCTATTGTTGAAGTAGCTAAAGTGTGCGGTTCTATCGGACTTTCATTGGCTGCACACAACTCACTTTGTACTGGACACATTATGTATTTCGGTAACGAAGAGCAGAAGAAAAAATATTTAACAAAACTGGCTACTGCCGAATTTATAGGAGCATGGGGTTTAACGGAAACCAACACCGGTTCTGATTCAGCGCGTATGTTAACCGTTGCCGAAAAAGATGGTGATCACTATGTTATAAACGGAGCAAAGAATTTTATCACGCACGGTAAATCAGGTGATGTGGCTGTAGTAATTGTTCGCACAGGTGCAAAAGGTGATTCACGAGGTATGAGTGCTTTTATTATTGAGCGCGGAACACCAGGTTTTACTTCAGGCAAAAAAGAAAACAAATTGGGAATGCGTGCATCCGAAACAACGGAATTGATTTTCCAGGATTGCAGAGTACACAAAAGCCAGATGCTGGGACAGGAAGGTGAAGGATTTATTCAGGCAATGAAAGTATTAGACGGAGGAAGAATTTCCATAGCTGCTCTTGGTTTAGGAATTGCAAAAGGCGCTTACGAAGCTGCTGTTAAATATTCAAAAGAGCGCCATCAGTTTGGTCAGCCTATTTCTAATTTCCAGGCTATCTCTTTTAAACTGGCTGACATGGCAACTCAGATTGAAGCTGCAGAACTCTTGATTTATCAGGCTGCCGATATGAAGAACAGAGGCGAGCGCATGACCAAAGAAGGTGCAATGGCAAAATACTATTCATCAGAAGTTGCAGTAAGAGTTTCTACTGAAGCGGTTCAGATTTTTGGCGGATATGGCTATACCAAAGATTTTCCGGTGGAGAAGTTTTACCGCGATTCAAAACTATGCACCATTGGAGAAGGAACTTCGGAGATACAGAAGTTGGTTATCGGGAAGAGTATTCTGGCGTAAATTAAGGAACGTCATTGCGAGGGTTTTTCACCCGAAGCAATCTTACGTATGAGATTGCTTCGCTGAGCTCGCAATGACGGGAATAATAAATGAACAACAACAAACCCATCATCATCTGGCTTCTCACAGGCTGCTTTCTGATTGCAGCCATGGTGGTAATTGGCGGCATCACACGCCTTACCGGATCGGGACTTTCCATTACGCAATGGAAATTAGTTACCGGAACACTACCTCCCTTAAATGAAATACAATGGATGCGGGAGTTTGATGAATATAAACTTACTCCGCAATTCCAGAAAATTAATTCGCATTTTGAATTAACCGATTTCAAAAACATTTACTGGTGGGAATATTTTCATCGACTTGTTGGTCGCAGTATCGGGTTGGTTTTTCTTATTCCCTTCCTTTATTTTTTAATTCGCAAAAAATTAGAGCGCAGCTTAATTCCTAAGCTCGTAATTGTTTTTTTTCTTGGAGGTTTACAAGGGTTTATCGGTTGGTATATGGTGAGTAGCGGATTGGTTGATAATCCTTTTGTGGCACATTACCGATTAGCGTTGCACCTTGTTACAGCTTTTATCACATTCGGCTATACGCTGTGGATTGCGCTTTCTCTTATGACAAAAGAAGAACTGAATACTCCTGCGTTTGTCCGCAATTTTTCTTGGATTATTTTGTTTGCTATTTTACTTCAACTTATTTACGGAGCCTTTGTAGCCGGAACAAAAGCAGGTTATATTTATAATACCTTTCCGAAGATGGGCAGCACTTTTATTCCTTCTGAAATGGGAACGCTGCAACCGGCATGGCTTAATCTTTTTGAGAATACGATTACGCTGCAATTTATTCATCGCAACATTGCATACTTGCTTACGCTGATGGTGATAGTTCTCTGGATTTATTCACTGCGGAATAAATTACATCCTGTTTTGCAGAGCGCTGTGCAACTGATGATGCTGATTGTTATGTTTCAGGTAGTGCTGGGTATTATTACCATTTTAAATCTGCACCTTAATCCTGTTTTCTTAGGTTCGCTGCATCAGTTTGGTGCGCTGATGGTGTTTACGGTTGGGGTATATTTAGTGTCTTTGGGTAGAAAAGTCCAACGTTAAGTTAAAGTTAAGTTTTGGCAATTATTTAGCATTAAATTCTAATACTTCTTATTTTTCACATTATTATGAAAACTCTTTTACTTGTTCGTCACGCCAAATCAAGTTGGAACGATGCTGATATTTCAGACATCGACCGTCCATTAAAGCGAAGCGGAGTAAAAGATGCCATTGAAGTTTCCGAGAAACTGAAATCACTGAAAATATCACCCGATATACTTATTACAAGTCCGGCAGTCAGAGCAATAACCACTGCACTTATTTTTGCACGAACACTGAAATATCATTTCAATCGCATCGTGATTAACGAAATTGTTTATGATTTCAGCAAAGACGCCTTGCTTCCTTTATTGCGAAATATGGATGACAAATACGATGTTGCCATGCTGGTAGGACACGACCCCGCATTTACATACCTTCTGAATGACCTGACTGGAAAAGCATTGGAAAAAATGCCCACATCGTCTGTTGCTAAAATCAATTTCAAAGTAGAAAAATGGAAGGAACTTAAAACCAAAAGTGGAAAACTCTTATTCCTGAAAAGTCCTAAAAAAGAGAAGAAGACAACTGAAGAATGAAACCGGAAAAGGAAATAATTAACCGTGAAATAAGCTGGCTTTCGTTTAACGAACGTGTGCTGCAGGAAGCAGGCGATCCAACGGTTCCATTAGTACAGCGCATTCGTTTTCTTGGCATTTTCTCTAATAACCTGGACGAATTTTTTCGCGTACGCGTTGCTACCATCAATCGTATTTTAAATTTCGGTAAAAGTGCAAAAGAGTTGTTGGGAGCAAAACCTAAAAAGTTGTTGGGTCAGATTCATGACATCGTTATCCGTCATCAGGAACGTTCACTTGAAATCTACAACGACATTTTAGCAGGACTTAAAAAAGAAAATATTTTCATTCTCAACGAAACACAATTATCAAAAGAGCAGGGAATTTTTGTGAAAGATTATTTTCACCGCATAATACGACCAACGCTGGTTCCCATCATGCTTTACAAGCTCGCTGATTTTCCTTACCTGCGTGAGAAATCTATTTATTTGGCTGTAAATTTTGTTGGCAGAAAGAGTGAAAAGAATCCGTATTCACTGATTGAAATTCCTACTACGGTTCATTCACGTTTTATTGTGTTACCCGAGAAAGACGGTAAAAAGTACATTATGCTCATTGATGATGTTATCCGTTTTTCGATGCAGGAAATTTTTGAAGTTCTGAAACTGAAATTTGATAAAGCCTTTACGATAAAAATAACACGTGATGCGGAGTTAAACATTGATAATGACCTTGCGCGAAGTCTGGTAGAAAAAATGTCTCGCAGTCTGAAGCAACGCAAAAAAGGCGACCCTGTTCGTTTTGTTTATGACCGTACCATGCCGCGCCAGTTACTTGATTTCATTACTAAAAGTATGAAGTTTGACAATGCAGATAATTTGATTCCGGGCGGACGCTATCACAACTTCAAAGACTTTATCAGTTTCCCGAATGTAGGTGGAAAACACCTTGAATATCATCCTTCGCCCGCAATTCCAAATAAATATCTGAATCCAACAGCCAGCATTATTAACGTGCTGAAGAAACGAGATATTCTGCTGCATTACCCATATCAGAGTTTTAGTTCTTTCATTGACCTCTTGCGCGAAGCAGCTATTGATCCAAATGTTGTTTCCATAAAAATGACAGCTTACCGTTTGGCGAAAAAATCAAACGTTATTAATGCACTGATCAGTGCGGTAAAAAACGGAAAAGAGGTTACGGTAATAATGGAAATTCAGGCGCGTTTTGATGAAGAAGCAAACATACAGTGGAGCAATGCTTTGCAGGAAGAAGGCGTGAAAGTTATTTATGGTGTTCCGGGATTAAAAGTGCATAGCAAAATGTGCATCATCAAAAGAAAAGAAGGCGGAAAGTTTGCTTACTATGCGAGTGTTGGAACCGGTAATTTTAATGAACAGACAGCTACTCTTTACAGCGATCACAGCCTGTTTACTTCACGCAAAGAAATTACGTTAGAAGTAAATAAACTCTTTGATTTTTTCGAAAATAATTTTCATACTCATAAGTATCAACACTTAGTTGTTTCGCCTCATTCCATGCGAAAGAAAATGATTTTGCATATCAACACCGAAATTAAAAATGCCAAAGCGGGGAAACCTGCTTACATGATTTTGAAGATGAATAATCTTGTTGATATGGAACTCATAAAAAAGCTTTATCAGGCAAGCAAAGCAGGTGTAAAAATAAACATGATTATACGCGGAGTTTGTTCACTTATTCCGGGCATAAAAGGAATGAGCGAAAACATTGAAGCAGTAAGTATTGTTGACCGATATCTGGAACATTCACGCATTTTTGTTTTCGGTAATGGCGGAAATGAGTTGTATTATTTTTCATCTGCAGACTGGATGACACGCAACCTCGATTACCGTGTTGAAGTTACCTGTCCTGTTTACTCTAAAGAATTACAGCAGGAATTAAGAACAATGCTCAATATACAATTGAGCGGAAACGTGAAAGCCCGTATCATTGATGAGTTTCAGACTAACCGCTATAAGCGCAGCAGCACCAATACAAAGATTCGTTCGCAGGTTGCTTTTTACAATTACCTGAAAGAAAAACACGGAAAAGTCTAAGTCTTTACTTTTCCAATACTTTTCAACATAGGGTTGATTCATCGTTTTAAAATTCAATTTTTGTGAAAATAATTTTGCGATGAAAATTCTCACGTTTGCAGCAATTGATATTGGCTCCAACGCCATGCGTTTGCTATTGATGAACGTGATAGAAAACGGGAAGACTCATGTATTCCGCAAGACAACACTTATTCGTGTGCCTGTTAGATTGGGTGATGAGGCTTTTTCTGAGAAAAAATTAAGTGCAAAAAAAATTAACACGCTGCTGCTTGCCATCAAATCATTTAAATACCTGATGGATGCAACGGGAATTATTTCTTACCGGGCCTGTGCTACAAGCGCTATGCGTGAAGCGACAAACAGTGCTGCTGTGGTTAGAAAAATTGCAAAAGAAACGGGAATTAAAATTGAAGTAATTGACGGAAAAGAAGAAGCCGATATTATTTATTCAACCCACGTTGAAGAAATGTTGGACCACAAAAACTCTTATCTGTATGTGGATGTGGGTGGAGGCAGCACAGAACTTACCTTATTTGCAAAAAACAAATTAGTAGACTCTCGTTCATTCAACCTTGGCGCAGTGCGTTATTTGAAAGGAATTGTAAAAAAAGAAGATGAAAAGGAACTGAAGAGGTGGGTGAAGAAAACCACTGCAAGACACAAACCACTTTATCTGATTGGTTCTGGCGGTAACATCAATAAAATTTTTAAGCTCAGTGGAACAAAGGCTACTAAAAATGCTTCACTTACAATTGGTCAGGTAACGCAGGTTTATAAATTGATAAAATCCTATTCGCTGGAAGAGCGCGTAAAAAATCTGGAAATGAATCCTGACCGTGCAGATGTTATTGTTCCTGCTTCAGAAATTTTCCTTGACATAATGAAAGGCTGTGGCAGCAGCAAAATTTATGTTCCTAAAATAGGTTTAGCTGATGGAATAATCAGGCAGCTTTACCGCGAATACAAGGAGAAATCTAAATAAAGATTTTTTTATCAAGTCCCAGCCATTTCAATGCTGAATTATGCAGCAGATCTTCTGCTGTCTTTGCATCAAAATTCAAATCGCGGATTAGTTTTCCCGGCTCATTTTCTCCCAAAGGAAAAGGATAATCAGAACCTAATGCAATCTTTTCTGAACCGAAAAGCTTGATTATATAGCGCAGCATTTCTTCATCATGCACTAAAGAATCTAACCAGAATTTTCCAAGATATTCCCTCGGATTTACGCTGTTGTCAATTGCTACTAAATCAGGACGAGAGTTGAAACCATGTTCTATTCTGCCTATGGTTGCAGGAAAGGAGCCTCCTCCATGTGCAAATGCTACGCGCAGGTTCGGACACTTCTCAAACACACCTCCAAAAATCATAGAGCAGATTGCCAACGAAGTTTCGGCAGGCATTCCTACCAACCAGGGCAGCCAGTATTTCTGCATTTTCTCTTCACCCATCATTTCCCATGGATGAACAAAAACAGCGGCATTCAATTGTTCTGCTGCTTTAAAAAATTCAAGTAATTCAGGTGCGCTCAGATTCCAATTGTTCACATGTGAACCAATCTGAACACCACGCAAACCAATCTTCATACAACGTTCCAATTCTTTACTTGCAAGTTCTGGCGATTGCATTGGAACAGTACCTAAACCAACAAAGCGTTTGGGATAACGCTGCACAATTTCTGCGATATGGTCATTTAAAAATTGTGAAAGTTCAAGCGCATCATTCGGTTTTGCCGAGTAAGAAAACATTACAGGAATAGTAGATAAAACCTGCACATCAACGTGATGATGGTCGCATTCCTGCATGCGCTTTTCAGCGCTCCAGCAATTGTCTTCAATCTCGCGGAAAAACTTTCCGTCCTTAATCATCCTTGCGCAGCAAGGCTTGTGGTGTTCCAGTTTTACAAAACCTCCGTAGCCAAATTTCTTTTCGTAGTCGGGAATATTTTCAGGAAGAATGTGCGTATGAATATCTATCGTCAGCATGCGCTATACAAAACGAGTGTCTGTTTCCATTACATAATTGCAATGCTTACAGGTGCGCAATTTTTCAGAGCCATAATATTCTCTGAAACGTGAAAGAAAATCATTTTCAATATCGTTCAACTCAAAATAGGTTTCGTGCAGTTTGTTGTTACATTTTTCGCAGAACCACAACAACCCATCTTTATAATCTTTTCCTTTACGCACGCGCTCAATCACCAAACCAATTGAACCTTCTGTTCTACCCGGAGAGTGTGGCGTTTTAGGTGGACACAAAAACATATCACCTGGTCCGAGTTTAATGTCAACCGGCTTTCCATCTTCTTGAATTCGCACATTTATTTCACCCTCGAGTTGATAAAATAATTCTTCTGTTTCATTGTAGTGATAATCTTTCCGTGCATTTGGTCCTCCAACAATCATCACAATGTAATCAGTGCCTTCGGGATATAGATTTTTATTGGCAATAGGTGGTTTCAGAAGATGACGATTTTCATCAATCCATTTTTTGAGGTTAAAAGGGCGTCTGATACTCATGTCAGGAAATTTAGTTTGTCAGACAAAGTAAAGAAATTCCGCAATAAGAATTAATTTTGAAACATGAACTTAAATCTTGAAAACAAAAAAGCCTTTGTTTGCGGCAGCACACAGGGCATCGGAAAAGCAATAGCCATTGAGCTTTCATCACTTGGTGCGGAAGTTATTTTAATTGCCCGTCACGAAGAAAAACTGAAACAAACTCTTTCTGAACTCAGCACTTCAAAAGGACAAAAACACAATTATATCTGCGCAGATTTTTCACATCCCGCAATTCTGAAAGAAAAAATTGAAACCTGGATAAAAGAAAACGGAACGGTTCATATTCTCATTAACAACACAGGCGGACCGCCATCGGGAAAAGCCATTGATGCTTCGCTGGATGAATTTGTGCAGGCGTTTAATAATCATTTACTCTGCAATCAGGTATTAGTTCAGGCGGTTGAACCTGGCATGAAAGAGGCGGGTTACGGAAGAATTATCAATGTTATTTCTACTTCAGTAAAACAACCAATTCCCGGATTAGGAGTTTCAAACACCATACGCGCTGCGGTGGCAAACTGGGCAAAAACACTTTCAGTGGAATTAGCGCCTTTTGGAATTACAGTAAATAATGTGTTGCCGGGAGCAACAGAAACCTCACGCCTTACAGCAATTATAGATAAGCGTTCAGAAAAAAATGCAGTAAGTAAAGAATCGGTAAAACTGGAAATGCAGCATGAAATTCCTGCAAAACGTTTTGCATCACCTTCTGAAATTGCTGCTGCCGCTGCTTTTCTCGCAACACCAGCTGCCGGTTATATTACCGGAATTAATTTACCGGTTGATGGTGGAAGAACAGCTTGTCTCTGATTTAATCCATCAGCATGAATCCTTTTCCATGCACATTTACCAACTCAATTTTAGAGTCGGCTGAAAGGTATTTACGCAGTTTGGCGATATACACATCCATGCTGCGCGAGTTGAAATAATTATCATCGCCCCATACTTTGTTCAAAGCATAAGAGCGCTCCAAAACATCTTTTTTGTTTTCGCAAAGCAGGTTCAGTAAAGCTGCTTCTTTGGTGGTCAGTTTCTGATTGTAATCTTTCCCGTCAAGTGTTTGATGCGTAACATCAAAGCGCAATTTTCCAATTTTATGAATCCTGTTTTCAGGTTCGCTGCTTACTGCTTCGGGATTCACTCTGCGCAATATTGCTTTCACACGCAACAACAATTCATCCATGTTGAACGGCTTGGTAATGTAATCATCACCTCCTTTTTTAAATCCGCTGATGCGATCTTCACTCAACGATTTTGCGGTGAGAAAAATAATCGGGATAGTTTTATCCGTTCTACGAATCTCTTCTGCTAATGTAAAACCATCTTTTACGGGCATCATAATATCAAGAATACAAAGTTGAAATGCACCTTTTGAGAAAGCTTCGTAACCTTTTTTACCATTGATAGCTAAGGTGGTTTCGTAGCCTTTTGCATTAAGGTATTCTCTCAGCAATAATCCAAGATTTGGATCGTCTTCAACTAAAAGAACTTTCAGGGCCGGTGTTGCTTTTTGCATGGTGTTATTTTTTATTTAATACGGTAAGAAAATATCAAACTTGGTTCCTTTCCCTGTTTCGCTTACAAGGTTTACAGTTCCTTTATGCTTATCAACAATTGCTTTCACGTAACTTAATCCCAAACCAAAGCCTTTAACGTTGTGTATGTTTCCTGTTGGTACACGATAAAGTTTATCAAAAATTTTCTTCTGATTCTCAGGACTGATACCAATTCCATTGTCCTCTACTACTATTGAAATGCCTTCGCTGAAACTTTTAGTTGCAATTTTCACCACTGGGTTTTCTTCACAGTATTTCAAGGCATTGTCAACCAGATTCATAATCACATTTGTGATGTGAACCTTGTCAGCAAGAATAATACATTTCTCAGCTTTCAAATCCATAAAAATTTCACCGCCCATTTTATCCGCTTGAATTTTCATGTTGTTAACTAATGCTTCAATCACTTCATGAATATCTACGATGTCGGTTTTCAGCTTCAGTTCTCCTTTGTCAATAATGGCAGTTTGCAACACACTTTCAACCACCAAACCCAATCGTTTATTTTCTTCATTAATCACTCTGATATAATTCTCAACCATTGCCGGAGTTTTTTCCACTTCATGATCTTCTAAAACCTGACAGGCAAGTGAAATGGTAGAGATTGGAGTTTTCAGTTCATGCGTCATATTATTGATAAAATCATTTTTTACTTCCGATAATTTCTTCTGCTTAAAAACAGTGGAAACCGTGTAGGAAAATGAAAATATAATAACGAGCATAAACAGGGCTGAAGTGAGCAACATGGCCCATAATGTTTTTAAAATATATTGCTGCCTGTTAGGGAAAAATAGTGACAGGTAATTAGGATTTGCAAAAATATTTCCTTGGAAAAGGTTGACCTTGTGCGTAGAGTTAATCAGGTCTGCTTCAGCCGTCTTATTAGTTTCCTGCGCAAAAATTATATTCTTAAACGGGTCAAGAACAGCAAATGAATAATCCGTTTCAATACCTTTATTAGTCAATTCTTCCGCTATCAGAGAATCTAATATTTTTGGATTTAAATTTTCTTCCTGGTCAAACGCATTGAACGAAAGCATTTCCTTGAAAATGTCATCCAGAATTTCTGATTTTTCTGCAACCCATTGGCTACTCTTACTTTGTATCGCACGAGCCAAATCTGCTTCCGGGTTATTTTCTACAACTGTCTTAGCCTCTTTCAAACCCCTCGGACCAAAACTTCTTTTTCGTGTTCTGGTTAATAAATAACCACTCGAATCCTCTACCACCTGTTCGGTAATATTCAACTCAAAATCTTCCTCACCACCTGAAAAGGGAAAATTATTTCCAAAGCTGTAGCTATTATTCAAGGTGTCCAAGCTCATTACATTTGCCGCACCGATAGAATCCAGTTTGCGAAAAAGTTGCATTCTTCTGTTTTGTAAATCAACCTGACGCGAAAGATTTTGCGCCACACGCTGCTTTTCAAAATTGTAGGCAACATTGCCCAACGCCTCACTCACAGCCTGATTAAACTGCTTTTCGCGCAATGCCATGGCATTTTTTATCCAATAAACCTGCACACCTGTAAGCCCTATCAGCGCAAGCGCCATGCAAACAATGGTAATACGGATAATGGTTTTGTTCATTGCCCAAAAATAGGTCTAAACCTCTTTGGGCTTGAAGGGTTTAACGTTTTTTAACAGTCTTTCTTCAGACTGTGGAATTAAAAACTTCTGATAATCTTTCCAGCTTATTTCCGCGCGAACCTTTTATTAAAATAAAGGAATTGTGAATTGGGCTCTTCTTCAGAAACTCCAATAATTCACTTACATCTTTGAAGTAAGAATGTTTCTGAAACTTTTCGCGCAGTGAAAGAAAATTATTGCCCACAAAATAGGTCTGAGTCAACTCCATTTTTTCAATCAATGCTATAATGTGTTCGTGTTCTTTTTGAGAAGTTTCTCCTAGTTCAAGCATCTCACCCAAAATGATAGATTTTTTCTCTGCCTTTATTCGATTAAAATTTTCAAGAGCAGCTTCAACACTTGATGGATTAGCATTATAAGCATCCATCAAAATGGTGTTGCTGCCAGATTTAATCACCTGCGAGCGGTTGTTGGTTGGAATATAATTTTCAATTCCTTTATTAATCTGCTCTTTTGATAATCCGAAATAAGTTCCGATGCAAATGGCAGCCATTATATTAGGAAAGTTATAGCTACCGGGTAAATGAGAATTAGCTATAGTTTCAACCATATTATTTTTTGTGTTCCACTTCACCACCAATTCCTCATCACCTGAAACAAGTTCACCAACCACATCTGCGCTTTCATTTTTTCCGCAAGTAAAAGTTTCAAATCCCTTTGCATTCTCCATAAGCAGTTCATCGTCTACATTCACAAAAACTAATTTGCCGTGTAATTTAATGTGCTTAAATAATTCTGTCTTTGTTTTCAAAACTCCTTCAAATCCGCCCATTCCTTCCAGGTGCGCTCTTCCTATATTGGTAATTATACCATAATCAGGAAAAGCAATATTGCAGAGTTCCTCAATATCACCCGGCTTGCTTGCGCCCATTTCAATTACTGCAACTTCATGTTCTTTAGTAAGTGACAAAAGTGAAAGCGGAACACCAATATGATTATTCAGATTTCCTTTTGTTGCAAAACATTTATACTTCTCTTTCAGAACAGAATTGATTAATTCTTTTGTTGTAGTTTTTCCGTTAGTTCCTGTTATTCCAATTACAGGAATTTTCAATTGCCTGCGGTGATGCTCTGCTAAATTCTGTAAAGATTTTAGGACATCATTTACTAACAGGAAATTTTCGCCTTTCTTATATTCCGGCTCATCAATAACAGCAAACACACTACCTTTTTCAATAGCTTCAGCAGCAAAGGTGTTTGCATTAAAATTCTCGCCTTTCAGTGCAAAAAAAATGGAACCTGGAATAATGTTTCTCGTGTCGGTGCAAACAATAGAGTTTTGCAGAAATAATTCGTAGAGTTCTGAAATACTTGTCATGCCGTAAAAGTAAAAAAGCCCTGTCGCAATTCTGCGGCAGGGCTTTTTAATTTATCAACCTAAGTTGTTAAAATCCTGTTGGACTTCCCACTCTGGTCATTGCACATCTGAAACCTAGGAAATCAGTGCTTTGCTTTTCATCTAAAAATCTGCGTGTTCCAGGAACCATCCAGTAAGCACGGTCTTTCCATGAACCGCCTTTGTAAACACGGGCTTTATCGTTTACCAATGATGTAATACCGTAGTCATACATACGTTTATCGGTTTTTGCATCGTCTTTAAACTCCTCATTGTTATAGAAAATACTTGATTCAAAATCACCATCCACAAAATTGATATTGTCAGATTTGTTGTAGTTTCTTCTATCAAGACTTTCTTCTTCTGTTACGCCTCTCCAGATAACACGACCCAAACTGTCTTTCTCTGCAATCGCACCTTCCTCATCTCTTAATTGAGTCTCATAAACGTTACCTCTGAAAGCACGGAAGTCAGTTTCATCTTCCTGAGAAAGCGGACGGTAAACATCCATTACCCACTCGCTAACGTTACCTGCCATGTTATACAGACCGTAATCGTTAGGCCAGTATGAATCAACCGGAGCAGGAATATCAGCATTGTCATTCAGGTTACCTGCAACACCCATGTTATCACCACGACCTCTTTTGAAGTTGGCCAACATATCGCCTTTATAATTTTCTTCAGGATTACGAACTGTTTCTCCATTCCAAGGGTAAAGTTTACGTTCTGTTACCCTTTCAAATACAGTGTTTCCAATTAAACCAAGTGCAGCAAATTCCCACTCAGCTTCAGTTGGCAAACGGTATTCAGGAAGGAAAATCCCATCCTCAATACGCACTTTACGAGTGTCTTTATTCGGGTCAAGGTCATACAAATCGCTTTTTACCAAACCTTCGTATTGTCCTGCTAAGTATGCTTCTGTATTAAAATTGTCATCATCCACCTGATTTGGATTTACACGTAAAATACCTTCACGAATCAAAATCATCTCATTCACACGGTCAGTTCTCCATGCACAATAGTCAGTTGCCTGCAACCAGTTGATACCTACAACCGGGTAATACTGATAAGATGGGTGACGCAGGTAAAGTTCAACATAAGGCTCATTATAAGCCAACTTATCCCTCCACACCAACGTGTCAGGTAATGCTTTTTTGAAAACCTCCGGATAACTTTCGTAGAAAACACGTGTCAACCAATAAAGGTACTCGCGGTAATCCACGTTTTTCACTTCGGTTTCGTCCATATAAAAGGAAGAAACAGTAACTCTTCTTGGCACGTTGTTCCAATCGTAACGCACATCCTGTTCAACACGTCCCATTGAAAAAGTACCGCCTTCAATAAACACAAGACCGGGTCCGGTTTCCTGACCTTCGTAGTCAACAACCTCAAAACCTCCGTTTTTTGAATTGTTGTAATCCCAACCTGTGGTGCTTGATGTTTCTTTCTGGCACGAAGTAACAGTTGCCAGAACTAAAGACATAGCCGATAATTTAATTGCTATTCCTTTTAATGTTTTCATGTTATTGATGAATTGGTTTTAATTGTATAACTCTGCGAAAAAATTATTATTGTATGCTGATAGAATTATTTTTAGAACGAAGGACAACTGATAGCTCTGAATTTCTTCTTCTTAGGCTTGCAAGGGAATTGCATTGCCACCGAAAATTCGTGCGAACCGGCAGTTGCATTACTTAGTTTTGACACAGTTACATCATAGCTGTAGCCGAATTTAAATCCTTGGTACTGGAATCCGACAAGGGCTATAAACGCATCTGCGTTAAAAAAGTTCTGTCTGAACCACAATCCACCTACAAAAACACCTTTGTTGATGTAAAATCCGTAATTGATTTGCTGAAAATCCTGTTGTTGCTGATACAATACGTTAAGCGACCAGTTTCCTTTATCTTTTCTTTTCTTGTTGAAATAAGAAACAAAACCAATATGTCCGGTTAATTTCATTGGAAGTTTGCTTACACCAAGAAAACCCTCATCAGGTTGAGTAAGGTGGTGAGCTGCAAAACCCACGTAAAAACGCTCACTGAAACCAAGAAGTCCGGCAGAGAAATCAGGAAAACCTCTGCTGTTTTTTCCGAATATTTCATTTGTGTTGTAAATAAAACCATAACGAGAGTCAATCTGATCGCCAAAGGTAAGTTTGCTCCAATCAATTTTCTTCTGCATATAGCTTGCCTGCAAACCTAATTTCATTGAAAACTTGCGGCTGACTTCCAAACGATAAGAATACATTAGGTTAATTCCCAAAGTATTCAATGTTCCTTCTCCTGCTCTGTCATTAGTAACTAAGAGACCAACGCCACCATGCAAGCCATCAAAATGCTGGTCGTAAGAAGCGCTATAGGTAACATAAGTTCCCGAAATAGCAGGCCATTGGTTACGATAATTCATAATAATACGCGGACATATTGCCGTTCCCGCAAAAGCCGGGTTTAAATAGAGTGGATTGGCGTAAAACTGGGTAAATTGCGGGTCTTGTGCTTTTGCGCTATCTATTAGTGATAGTGCAAGCAGGGAGATAAAAAGTAATCGCTTTACCATGCTATTATTGAGATTTAGTTAATATCGTGTTTATAAATACTGCGTTTACGGTCGACTATAAGGGTAACAAATATAGAGAATATTATTCTTAATAAGAAAACGTGGTAAAAAGATTTTTATTGTGTGCCCTCATTTTAAGAGCAATAAACTTTTGGCTGCAACGGTAATGGGTTGAAAATGTTGTCATCTATCGATATTTTTTCACCCGAGATTTGGTTTTTTCAAAAATAAACTATCTTTGCCCTCCTTAATTCAATTCTTTATACCACGCATATCGCAGATTTCTACTCTGATTTTTGATTAAACAAGCCGGTTTTCTCTTTTGAAAAAAGGCAAGCGTGAAGATTACAATTTTAATAACCGATAATTTTTAAAACAGGAATGCTGTTTTATTTGTTGTCACATAAAAACCGGAAGAATGAAAACTAAACTTCATCTTTTAGCACTAGCTTTGCTTCTGCTGCCATCACTGGCCTTTTCGCAATATGCGAAACAACGCAATTCAGGTAAAAAAGAAATAAAATGGGGTGCTGTAAAAAAGGAAAGTCCGGCAGAAGGGATGGAAAAATCATTCCTGTATTTTGAAGGCGCTGTTTATGACGCAGCTAATAATTTGCCGGTTTATGTTTATAAAGGAGCAACCGAAAATAATGCTTCACAGATTAAAGCATTTATTGTAAATCCTGTTTACGCACCTTTTGAAACAAACGAACTTTTAAAAATTGAAGGAATTGATAAATTAGGTTCCGAAATTGAAGTGAGCGCTTCGGTGGCTTATGACAGGAAGAAGAAAATTTCTGTGGTTTCATTTATTCCTGTTCGCAAAAATGCGTCTTCAGGTCAGTTTGAGAAATTAGTGAGTTTTGATTTGCAGGTGGTGGCTACCGATTTTAAGTCGTTTCAGCCTAAGTCAACTGCAACAACTGCTTCTAGTTCTGTTCTGGCATCGGGTAACTGGTATAAAGTTGCTGTAAATGCGGATGGCATCTACAAACTTACCTACGAGCAATTGCAGGAACTGGGAATGAATGTTGAGAATATAGATCCGAGGAACATTCGTGTTTATGGAAACGGTGGTGGCATGTTACCCAAAGCAAATGCTGATTTGCGCCACGATGATTTACAGGAAAATGCCATTGTAGTTGTTGGCGAAAGTGATGGAGATTTTACAAGTGGTGATTATGTTTTGTTTTACGGACAATCACCTCACCGCTGGACTTACAACAGCACTACTGCTAAATTTGAACACGTATTAAACGACTATTCAGACAATACTTATTACTTTATTTCTGCTGACCTTGGCGCAGGAAAAAGAGTTTCGCCTTTAGGTTCTTCTGACCAACCGGCAACGCACAATGTTAGCAGCTTTAACGATTATGCTTTCCATGAAAGCGATGAAAAAAATATCATCAAATCGGGCAGACAATGGTATGGTGAGTATTTTGACATTCAGAATGCGTATGACTTTTCATTTTCGTTTCCAAATATTGATGCATCAACTCCTGCAAACATAAAAGTATCAGGTGCCGGACAATGCGCCTGCGGTTCGGGTACCAGCACTTCGTTTAATGTAAAGGTTAACAATGGCTCGCCTTTAAACATTCCATTTCAGAATGTAACGGGTGTTTATACCAACGCACAGGCTTCGGATGCAACGGCAAATGCCGATTTCACATCAACAAGTTCAACACTTAATGTAACGGTTACCTATAATAAAAGCGGATTTTCAACGGCTGTTGCCTGGCTTAACTATATTGAGTTGAATGTGCGCAGAAGCTTAGCCGTTTCAGGAGGTCAGACCATTTTCCGTGATGCAAGCAGTATTGGCACAGGTAATGTTGCAGAGTTTTCACTCGGCAATTCAAGTTCTGCAGTTACCATTTGGGATGTAACTGACCCTCTAAATATCCGCAAACAGGATGCAGCGCTTTCAGGTTCTAACCATATTTTCAGGGCATCGGCAGAAACGTTGCATGAGTATGTTGCTTTTGACGGTTCTTCTTATTTAACTCCTGTTAGCGCAGGTTTTGTTGCCAATCAGGATATACACGCACTTCCGCAAGTGGATATGGTTATTGTAGCTTATCCCGAATATTTAAGCGAAGCCGAGCGCCTTGCTAATTTTCACCGCAACAATGTGGTTAGTCCGCTTACGGTTGCCATTGTTACACCTCAACAGGTTTATAATGAATTTGCTTCGGGAGCGCAGGATGTATCAGCCATCCGTGACATGATGAAACTATTTTACGACCGCGCTACCAACGATGATGAATTACCAAAATATCTTCTGCTTTTTGGCGATGGCTCTTACGATAACCGCGACCGTCTTGACAATAACACTAACCGCATTGTTACCTATCAAAGTGCACAATCTTTAAGTCCCACCTCGTCTTATGTTTCCGATGATTTTTTCGGTTTTCTTGATAGCAACGAAGGCGTTTGGGTAGAAGGTTGCGACAGCTGCAACCCTCATTTTCTCGACATCGGAATAGGGCGTTTGCCAGTGCAAACTTTGCAGGAAGCAACCAATGTAGTAACTAAAATTCTCGACTATGAAGGTATTGCCACCGTTGAAACAAACCCAAGCCTTTGCACGGCACAAACCGTAAGTATTTCATCACCCGACTGGAAAAACTGGATTTGCTTTGTAGGCGATGATGAAGATAATAATCAACATTTTGATCAGGCCGATGCCATTGCAAAAGGGCTGGATACCACGCAAAATAATTACAACCTCGACAAAATCTATTTCGATGCCTTTGTGGAGGAATCTACTCCGGGCGGACAACGTTACCCTTCGGTGAAAGACGCTATTAATAACCGTGTTCTGAAAGGCGCATTGGTTGTAAACTATACCGGACATGGTGGTGAAGTGGGCTGGGCACACGAACGTGTTTTAGAAGTTTCGGACATTAACAGCTGGACCAACATTGAAAATCTTCCTGCTTTTGTTACTGCCACCTGCGAGTTTTCGCGCTTTGAAGATCCGGGCAGAACCTCAGCAGGCGAACTTGTTTTATTAAACCCGAATGGTGGCGGAATTGCTTTGTTCACTACCACCCGATTGGTTTTTTCAGCACCTAACTTTACACTGAACAAAAATTTTTACAAGCATTTATTCCCTGTTGATGGCGAACCTATACCCACTATGGGCGAGGTAATGCGCAAAACCGTGAACGAAGGCACTAACGGAGTTATCCAGAACAGCCGCAACTTCTCGTTGTTGGGCGACCCCGCACAGCGTTTGGCTTATCCGGTAAACAATGTAGTTACCACTTCGGTAAACGGAAACCCGGTGGGCGGAACTGCCGATACACTGAAAGCGCTTGGACTGGTAACCGTAACAGGCGAGGTACGCGACCGCAATGGCAATAAAATGGCCAACTTCAACGGATTGATTTACCCTACTGTTTTTGATAAGGCAGCAACCATTAATACGCTTGCAAACGACCCTGCCAGCAGTGTTGAAAGTTTTAAACTGCAGAAAAACATTCTTTATAAAGGCAAAGCAAGCGTTACCAATGGCGATTTTACGTTCACATTTATTGTACCCAAAGACATATCCTATAATTATGGTTACGGGCGCATCAGCTATTATGCTTATGACGGAGTTACGGATGCCAACGGAAATTACGAAAATGTGATTATAGGTGGTTCTGCCGATAACGTTGCAAACGATGTAAGCGGTCCGCAGGTAAATCTTTACCTGAACGATGATAAATTTGTTTTTGGTGGCGTTACCAACGAAAATCCTCTTTTATATGCCGTAGTAAGCGACCCCAATGGAATTAACACCGTGGGTAACGGCATAGGACACGATGTTGCTGCCGTACTGGACGAAAACACCAACAGAACAATCGTGCTGAACGAGTATTACCAGGCCGACCTGAACAGTTATCAGAGCGGAACCATACGCTACCCTTTCTCTGAACTGAGTGAAGGCAACCACACCCTGAAAATGAAAGTGTGGGATGTTTACAATAATTCGTCTGATGCTTATACCGAGTTTGTGGTTTCGCAGTCGGCAGAGCTAGCGCTGAGCCATGTACTGAACTACCCCAATCCATTTACCACCAACACTCAATTTATGTTTGAGCATAACCGACCTTGTGCCGATCTGGATGTAAATATTCAGGTGTTTACTGTTTCAGGAAAAGTGGTTAAAACTATTAACGAACAAGTAAACTGCGATGGTTTCCGTGCCGAAGGCATTGCCTGGAACGGGCGTGATGATTACGACCAGAAAATAGGTAACGGTGTTTATGTGTATCGCATAAAAGTGCGCACACCTGAAGGCTACTCGGCACAGGCATTTGAAAAATTAGTAATACTGAATTAATTAATGGAACGCAGATGACACGGATTGTGCGGATAAAAACGGATTTAAAATCAGCGAAAATCAGCCAAATCAGCGTCATCCGCGTTCCAAAACAAAAACAAATAAAATCACAAATAAATCTATCTTTGCAATCCTTCAAAAAAAATCAGATGAAAAACAAACTTGTTTTAACAGCCCTGACAGCGTTTACTTTTTGCGCAGGAAGCCAACACGTTCTTGCGCAACAAAATCAGAATCAGACAGCCGAAACGATACAGATTAACACCATAACCACAGCGGTTCCGTTCTTAGCCATCACTCCCGATGCAAGAGCAGGCGCAATGGGAGATGTAGGTGTTGCATCATCACCTGATGCAGCTTCTATTCACTGGAATCCGGGTAAACTTGCCTTTGTTGAAAATGACATGGGATTTGCTGTTTCTTACACTCCATGGTTGCGCAAACTGGTTCCCGATATTAACCTTGCTTACCTTTCGGGCTACGGACGTTTCGGAAAGAAGAAACTGCAAACCATTGGCGGTTCATTGCGCTATTTTTCTTTGGGAGATATTACGTTTACCGATAACGTTGGTAACGTAATCGGCAATTTCCGCCCGAATGAATTTGCATTGGATTTAGCTTATTCGCGCAAACTTTCTGACTTTATTTCTATGGGTATTGCCCTGCGTTATGTAAACTCAAATCTTACAGGAGGAATTAGCGTGGAAGGTGCTGCCACCAAAGCTGCCAACGCAGTTGCCGGTGATGTGGGTCTGTACATTACCAAGCCAAACATTAAGATTGGCGATATGAAATCTGACTTTGCTTTTGGTTTAGTTATTTCTAATATCGGCAACAAGGTTTCTTACACCAATACTTCGGAGAAAGATTTTATTCCAATCAACCTGCGCCTTGGCCCTTCTTACAAAATCAATTTTGATGAGTTTAACTCACTTGCGGTTATGGTTGACATCAACAAACTGTTAGTGCCTACACCACCTACTTTAGCTCGTGATTCATCCGGCAATCCAATACCTGATGGAAACGGCTATTATCAAATTGATAAAGGAAAAAATCCCAACGTAAGTGTTCCTGCCGGAATTATTCAAAGCTTTGGTGATGCTCCCGGTGGAGCTGCCGAAGAGTTTCGTGAATTAACCTATTCTATTGGTATGGAATATTGGTACAATAAAATGTTTGCGGTGCGTGCAGGTTATTTTAACGAGCATGCTTCAAAAGGTAACCGTAAATATTTTACGCTGGGTGCAGGTATCCGCTACAATGTGTTCGGACTTGACTTTGCTTATTTAGTACCTACACAGCAACGCCACCCTCTTGAAAACACGCTGCGCTTTACCCTTACCTTTGATTTTGCTAACCTAAAGGCTAAGAAAGATAAAGAAGGCGGAGCTGAGTAAGTTTCACTCAAACAGATAAATAAAAAAGCCCCGCAAAATTGCGAGGCTTTTTTATTTCTACTCACTTACTATAATATCTCCACTTCCCAAGTCTGCTCATTTGGTCCTTGGTTTTGTATATTAAAATACGGGCGGTAATCTGCTGCACCTAAAGTAATGGTGGCTTCCTGACCGGGGTTCAGGTTTTGACCTAAGCCACTCCAGCCATCACCGGGGTTCATGGCGGTGTAGAAAAACAAACCTCCAATAACAGGTCCTGCTGTAGTGTTTTTTATACGCAGTTGCACACCAACTAGATATTCATCTACCGCAGTTGCGTCCAGCACATTTTCAGTGGTCATGCCTGCAATAGTGCCATCAAAAAACAGGTCGTTGCCTGCGGGCTGGTCATAAATAACGTAATCGTTGTACTTAGCTTCATCACGGGTTATCCAATAATCCTTACCGTAATCAAAGAGTTCGGTAATTTTTTTGTAGAGCGCATTGCCCAGTTCAATGCGGTCTTCAGTAGCATTGTCGCGCTGACGGATGGCATCGTCCTGTGCATCAATGTCATCATCAAAGGTGGTTACCTTAGTGTTTAAAGCCGCAATCATAGCGGGAGTTAAACCTTTTGCTGAAAGGGGCACCTGAAAAAGGGTGGCTGTACGCACTACTCTTTTGCCGCATTTGAGCAAATCATTATCCGTTAATTCGTCCAAACCTTTAGTGCCAAACCTGCGGTATTTTGCGCTGCTTTCGCCAAAAGCATTTTTAGCTCTTACCATTACTGAACGAATAAGAACCTTTACAACATCGGCACTTTCGTTTTTGATTTCTGTTTGTTCAGCTGCTGCACCTTGCAACTCCTCATCGGTGGGAAAGTCTTTAAGGTCTTGGGTAAGTGTAGCCGTGTCGCTGCGAAAGGTGGCATCTACACCGTAGGGCAGAAGTTCTACGGCATCGCGCTCCATTAAATCATCTGCTTTGTCGCCAAGCTGCATCAGGTCGGCAAACGATTGGTTAAAAATTGGTTTTACTTCTGATTTTCTCATAATTAAATAGTGTTAATTGGTTTATATGCTACAAATGAATAGCGTTTTCAGGTCAGTTTTAAAAACACCCTCCCGTTTTTAACAGATTTTAACTTTTGAGGCTGTTTTTTAACATTTTTTAGCAAAAGGAAGCTCTTTTCTGTAAAAAGTTATCCTTTTTCTTCAAAAAGTATTCTTTTTACATAAAAAAGAGGCATAATCACTTTTAAAAGTAATGTCCGCACTTGAAAAAGGAGTGTCCGCACCTCCAAAAGGAGCCTCCGCACCTGTAAAAGGGGTGTCCGCACCTGTAAAAGGAGCCTCCGCACTACCAAAAGGAGTGTCCGCACCTCTGAAAGGAGTGCTTTTGGAGGTAAAAAGCAGGTTTTTGATAGAAAAAGGGGTAGTTGAACGGAAAATGACATGGTTGAACGGAAAACGCAGTTTATATAAATAGGTGAGTAATCCCAGATTGCAATCTTGGTTATTACAACTTCACATCTATATTTGCATGGGCAATAAAACTAAGCCCAAAAGAGTTATGGCAAAAATCCGTACCGGCTTCGGCTTTGATGTTCACCAACTGAGAGAAGGACACCCCTTTTGGCTGGGCGGCATACAAATACCCCACACCCATGGTGCCTTTGGTCATAGCGATGCCGATGTGCTTATTCACGTTATCTGCGATGCCCTGCTGGGCGCAGCCAACATGCGCGATATTGGTTTTCATTTCCCTGATACCGCTGGCGAGTTCAAGAATATTGACAGCAAAATTCTGCTGAAAAGAGTGGTGGAACTGATTACCGAAAAAGGCTATACCATCGGCAATATTGACAGCACCATTTGCCTGCAACGCCCAAAAATAAACCCGTTTATACCTGAAATGAAACGGGTGTTGGCTCAGGTAATGGGCATCAGCGAAGAAGACCTTTCCATTAAAGCTACCACCACAGAAAAGCTGGGCTATGTAGGCCGTGAAGAAGGTGTTTCGGCTTATGCGGTGGTGTTGATTGAGAAGGTGTAACCTCAGCCCCTGAACATTCCCCCACCCTGTTTGTTTACCTTTACTAATAACAGCTCTATGGCAAACATCAAATGGCTTAAACTGACAGCCTGCATAGCAGGAGTTTTACTTGTAGGATTTACATCGGGCATAGCCACTGCAAGCGGCATGAACGGGTGGTTTGATACACTGCAAAAACCATTTTTCAATCCACCTTCGTGGGTTTTTGGTCCGGCATGGACTACACTTTACATATTAATGGGCATAGGACTTTACCTGATTTTGCAAACACCAAAATCAAACCTGCGCACAACAGCGCTTATAATTTTCGGGGTTCAGCTGTTTCTTAATTTCAGCTGGAGCTTTCTGTTCTTTTATTTCCATCGTACTGATATAGCACTTATAGAAATAGCATTGCTTTGGGGTTGTATTTTGAATATGATTATACGGTTTCACAAACTTTCGCCAACAGCTGCTTTTTTGCAACTGCCTTATCTGGCATGGGTAAGTTTTGCATCGTTGCTTAATGCAGCATTTTGGTACCTTAACCGTTAAAAAAATATGGCATTTTACCAGTTTACTGCAACACAGAAAATACCCGCCTCGGTTGAGCAGGTATGGGATTTTATCTCCTCACCAAAAAACCTGAAAGAGATTACACCTGCTTACATGGGCTTTGAAATAACAGGTGCTAACCTTCCTGAAAAAATGTATCCGGGAATGATTATTTCCTATAAAGTTAGTCCGCTGCTGGGAATAAAAATGACCTGGGTAACCGAAATAACGCATGTAGAAAATCACCGTTATTTTGTGGACGAGCAACGCATGGGACCTTATGCCATGTGGCATCATCAGCACAAGGTTGAAACCATTGAAGGCGGTGTGCTGATGACTGATATTGTGAGCTATCAGCCACCCTTGGGATTTCTGGGAGTAATAGCCAACGCACTTTTTATAAGAGGAAAACTGAAAGAAATTTTTGATTTTCGCACCGTGGCTGTGGAGAAGATGTTTGGGAAGTTTTAATTCCTTGTTGCGATAATTGTAACAAATGTAACTGCCCGTTTCAAAACATCTTTGCACCTTTGTACTACAAACTTTCAACTTTGGACTTTCAACTTTGAACTGATTAACCCATGAACATTGAACAAATCTATACCGGCTGCCTTGCTCAAGGTGCTTATTATATAACAAGTAATGGTGAAGCGGCCATAATTGACCCGCTGCGAGAAGTACAGCCGTACTTAGACCGCCTTAAACGCGATGGCGTAAAACTGAAATACATTTTTGAAACACATTTTCATGCCGACTTTGTAAGCGGACATGTTGACCTGAGCCGCTCAACAGGTGCTCCTATTATTTATGGTCCTAATGCTGCCTGTGAGTTTGATTGCATCAGCGCTAAAGACGGACAAGTATTTGAACTCGGAAAACTGAAAATAAAAGTGCTGCACACACCCGGTCATACTATGGAAAGCACCACCTTTTTATTGATTGACGAAAACGGAAAAGACCATGCGATTTTTTCAGGTGACACTTTGTTTATAGGTGATGTTGGTCGCCCCGATCTGGCACAGAAAGCCGCCAACATGACTATGGAACAGTTAGCTGCCACGCTATATAAATCATTGCACGAAAAGATAATGCCCCTTGCAGATGATGTGATTGTATATCCTGCACACGGTGCGGGAAGCGCCTGCGGAAAAAACATGAGTAAAGAAACTGTTTCCACCATTGGCAACCAGAAGCAGTTTAATTATGCCCTACGCGCCAACATGACCGAGCAGGAATTTGTGAAAGAAGTAACCGATGGTTTGCTTCCTCCTCCTGCCTATTTCGGAATGAATGTGGCCATGAACAAAAAAGGCTACGACAGTTTTGAAACTGTTTTAAATAACGGAATGCGTGCCCTTTCAGCCACTGAGTTTGAAGCAGCAGCCGAAGAAACAGGCGCATTGATTTTAGATACCCGCAGCAATAACGAGTTCTGGAAAGGCTTTATTCCGCAATCAGTAAGCATAGGACTGAACGGTGATTTTGCTCCCTGGGTAGGCGCCTTGCTTGCCGATGTAAAGCAACCTTTGCTGCTGGTAACCGACCCCGGCAAAGAAGAAGAAACCGTTACCCGTCTTAGCCGTGTTGGTTTTGATAATATACTCGGGCATTTAAAAGGCGGCATCAAAACCTGGCTCGATTCAGGAAAAGAAACCGACACCATCAACCGCATTACACCTGCACAATTTGCAGATCAATACAAACACGGTGAAAGCAAAGTAGTGGACATCCGTAAAGAAACAGAGTATGAAGCCGAGCATATTAATGAAGCCTACAGCAAGCCGTTGGCTTATATCAACGACTGGGTAAAAGACATAAATCCTGACGAGCATTTTTTTATGCACTGTGCCGGAGGCTACCGCAGCATGATAGCAGCAAGTATTTTGCAGGCACGCGGCTACCGCAACTTCACCGAAGTGGAAGGTGGTTTCAATGCCATTGCAAAAACCGATATTCCTAAATCGGATTTTGTTTGCCAGAGTAAGGTGTTGAAATAGTTCTCCGTCATTGCGAGCGTAGCGAAGCAATCTCCTGATTGAACAAAGAACAATATTGAGAGATTGCTTCTGGCGCAAAAAAGCGCCATCGCAATGACGAATCTTTCCTAATTTAGCCGCGCTTAAAAAAACATGACAGACGAAGAAAAAGCGCATCAGCGAAAAGTCCGTAATTCCAATATCTCGGCAGTAGTCAGTATTTCATTGGTTTTATTCCTCATCGGAATTCTGGGACTCATAATGCTTTATGCACAAACGCTTTCCATTTATGTACGTGAAAACATAGGCTTTTCCGTTATCATGAAAGACAATACCAAGGAAGTTGACATGCTGCAATTGCAGAAATTTATGGATGCAAGACCCAGTGTAAAATCCACCAAATTCATCAGCAAAGACGAAGCAGCCATTCGCCTGAAAGAAGATTTAGGTGAAGACTTTGTTGAGTTCTTAGGATACAATCCGCTCCTGCCTTCCATCGATGTGCGCCTTAAAGCCGATTATGCCAACCCCGACAGCCTTGCAAAAATGGAAGCCGAACTAATGCAAGACCCTAAAGTTCATGAAGTCTATTATCAGAAATCGTTAGTAGAAGTCATCAACCGCAACGTGCGCAAAATGGGTTTTGTCATTTTAATTTTCTGCGGCCTGCTGAGCATTGTAGCGGTGGCGTTAATTAATAACACCATCCGTCTTTCGGTGTATTCAAAACGCTTTATTATTAAGAGTATGCAATTGGTTGGAGCAACGCAGGAATTTATCCGTAAACCATTTGTAATAACCGGGATTATCAGAGGGTTAATTGGGGCGGGAATAGCTAACATTATGTTACTTTTTGTAATTCTTTTTGTTAGAAAATCGGCACCCGAACTTTTTGCTTTGCAGGAATTTGTAATCACTGCAATCCTGTTTACAGGCGTAGTTGCTGCCGGTGCACTTATTTCATGGCTTTCCACTACATTCGCAGTCCGGAAATACCTGAAACTGAAAGGAGACGATTTATATTATTAACCAAAACTGTCACCCTGAGCGTAGTCGAAGGGCAGTAACAATAAATACAAAAACAAATGGCTAAAGAACTTGACAACAAAAAATCTGACCTTGCCTTCGGTAAAGAAAACTATATCCTGCTTTTAGTAGGTTTAGGTTTTATAGTAACCGGCTTTATCCTCATGACAGGCGGTGGCTCTGAAGACCCTAATGTTTTCAGCGAAGAGATTTTTTCTTTCCGCAGAATTACACTTGCACCAATCGTTGTAATTACCGGTTTTGTGATTGAGATTTTTGCAATCATGAAAAAACCGAAAGATTAAAGCCTCACCCTACCCTCTCCAAAGGAGAGGGTAACAGCCAATGTCATTCTTAGAAGCACTTATTCTCGCCATCGTAGAAGGAATCACCGAATTCCTTCCCGTTTCGTCCACCGGGCACATGATTATTGCTTCGGCATTTATGGGCATTAACGAAAGTTCTTTTGTTAAAATTTTTGAAGTAAATATTCAGTTCGGAGCCATTCTTTCAGTGGTCGTTCTCTATTGGAAACGCTTTTTTCAATCACTTGATTTTTATTATAAACTATTAGTTGCCTTTATCCCTGCTGCTATCATTGGTTTTCTACTCGGTGATTTTATCGACAGTCTTTTGGAAAATGTTTGGGTGGTTGCTACTTCTTTATTGATTGGTGGTATCATTCTCTTGTTCGTTGACAAATGGTTTCAATCCTCAAACGAAGAAAAAGTGGATTACAAAAAAGCATTAGCCATCGGTTTTTTTCAGTGTATCGCCATGATACCCGGTGTTTCGCGTTCTGCAGCAACCATCATTGGCGGAATGGCACAAGGCCTTAACCGCAAAACCGCTGCTGAGTTTTCTTTTTTTCTTGCAGTGCCTACCATGTTTGCCGCCTCAGCCTATAAAATGTTGAAAGGCTACAAAGAAATTACCACCGACAATTTGGATATTCTTCTTTTCGGAAATCTGGTAGCGTTTATTGTTGCCATGCTTGCCATTAAATTTTTCATCTCTTTTCTTACCAAATACGGATTCAAAGTCTTCGGCTGGTATAGAATTGTCCTTGGCTTATTCTTGCTTGTTCTGCTTGCCATGGGCTACGAACTTAAAATCATGTAATGCCTGTCAATTACAGAGAAGGCGCAGTAATCCTCATCAACAAACCTTTGGGCTGGACATCCTTTGATGTGGTGCATAAAGTGCGCAACATGATTAAGAAGCTGCCTGCGGAAGGGCAACTGGGTCGCCCTAAAGTCGGCCATGCCGGAACACTTGACCCGCTTGCCACAGGTGTTTTAATTATCTGCACCGGAAAAGAAACCAAGAACGCAGACAAGTATCAGGCAGACGAAAAAGAATACACCGGAACTTTTGCCATTGGCGCAACCACACCTTGCTATGATCTGGAAAACCCCATTGACCAATGGTTTCCTACAGAACACATTACGGATGAAAATATATATGTAGCTATCCAGCAGTTTTTAGGTGAGATAGAACAGCTTCCTCCTATTTTTTCAGCACTGAAAATAGAAGGCAACCGCGCCTATGATCTTGCACGTAAAGGAAAAGAAGCCAAACTGGTAGCACGTAAAATAACCATCCGTGAATTTGAAATCACTGCAATACATAGAGAAGAAAAACTGATTAAAGTTGATTTTCGGGTAGTTTGTACAAAAGGCACATATATCAGATCGCTTGCCTTTGATTTTGGCAAGGCATTAAACTCCGGTGGCTACCTTGAAAATCTGTGCCGTACCCGCTCAGGAAATTTCAGGCTTGAAAATGCCATTTCCATGGACGATTTCAGGCAAAATTTAACTGTAACCCCACTGGAAAATAGCAGTTTATAAAATATTTCCGCCATTGGCTTTTTCTTGTATTATCTTCGCACCCCTTTTCAAAATTATTCACTAAAAATTAAGCCGTAACTTAATATGACCTCAACATGCTCCGCTAATATTAAGATGATAGCATGTTGAAGCCATTTGACCTCTAAAAAACAAATTATACCCAAATGAAATTATCCCAGTTTAAATACAAATTCAACAACGACCTTATAGCAATGCACCCTGCAAAAAACAGGGACGAAGCTCGCCTTATGGTGTTGAACCGTGCAAAGAAAACAATCGAGCACAAACAGTTTAAAGACATCAAAGATTATTTCAAAGATGGCGATACAATGATATTGAACAACACTAAAGTTTTTCCTGCCCGTCTTTACGGAAACAAAGAAAAAACCGGTGCAAATATTGAAGTATTTCTGTTGCGCGAACTGAACCGCGAAAGCCGTCTATGGGACGTTTTAGTTGACCCTGCGCGTAAAATCCGCATAGGAAATAAATTATATTTTGGTGATGATGATTCGTTAGTTGCCGAAGTAATTGATAACACAACTTCACGCGGAAGAACTTTGCGTTTTTTGTTTGATGGTGAATATCCGGAATTCAAAAAAACTATTGAAGCCCTTGGACAAACCCCATTGCCTAAATACATTAAACGCAAGCCCGAAGAAGATGACAAAGAACGCTATCAGACTGTGTTTGCAAAACATGAAGGTGCTGTAGCAGCTCCTACTGCAGGTCTTCACTTTAGCCGCGAATTGCTGAAACGCCTTGAATTGAAAGGGGTGAATTTTTCAGAAGTAACTTTACACGTTGGATTAGGAACTTTCCGTCCTGTAGAAGTAGAAGATTTGACCAAACATAAAATGGATTCCGAGCAAGTAATCATCACTCAGGAAGCCTGTGATATCATCAACAAATCAAAAGATAACAAGAAGAAAGTTTGTGCTGTTGGAACAACAGTAATGCGTGCGATTGAATCATCGGTTGCTACAACAGGTCACGTAAAACCTTACGATGGCTGGACCAGCAAATTCATTTTTCCTCCTTATGATTTCAGTGTTGCAAACTGTATGGTTACCAATTTCCATACACCACAATCAACTTTGCTGATGATGGTTTCTGCATTTGCGGGTTTTGATTTTCTGATGGAAGCCTACAGACAAGCAGTAAAAGAAAAATACCGCTTCTTCACCTATGGAGATGCAATGTTGATTCTTTAATACTTACATCATTAATTTTTTTGCAAAAACCTTTACTAACACCGGTAAGGGTTTTTGCATTTTTTAACAAGCCCTAATTCCTTTCAAATTCTATCTTTGGCTCTTCAACAATAATTTTTTCGAATGAAAAAAATTCTTCTCACTCTCTGTCTAGTACCTGCTTATTGCCTGCTGTCATCCGCACAGGAAACTTTCCCCGTGAACGGAACACGCGAGAACAACAAACTGTACTATGCGTTTACCAACGCCACCATTTTCACTGATTATCAGACCAGAATTGACAGCGCAACGCTGCTCATCAAAGAAGGTAAAGTAGAAGCTGCCGGCAAAGGCATTAAAATTCCGGAAGGCGCTGTGGTCAACGACCTGAAAGGTAAATTCATTTATCCTTCGTTGGTAGATATTTACACCTCTTACGGCTTACCCGAAGCGAAAAAAGAAAACGCAGGTCCCGGCCCGCAAATGGAAAGTAAAACAAAAGGTGCTTACGCGTGGAATCAGTCGCTTAAGCCTGAATTCAATGCTGCTTTCGTATTTTCTGTTGATACAAAAAAAGCAGAAGAACTAAGAAAAAACGGTTTCGGTTCTGTTCTTACATTGCAGCAGGATGGCATTGCGCGCGGCACTTCCGCATTTGTTTCGTTGGGCGAAGGAAAGGATAACAAACTGTTATTGAAAGAAAAAGCAGCAGCTTGTTATTCTTTCAAAAAAGGAAATTCAACACAGGATTATCCTTCTTCGCTGATGGGCTCAATTGCCTTGTTGCGTCAGACTTATTTTGATGCGCAATGGTATGCTCAGAATACTACAGCTGAAAAAAATCTTTCGTTGCAATCATGGAACGAGCTTCAATCGCTTCCCCAGATTTTTGATACAGATGATTTTCTTTCTGCGCTTCGCGCAGACAAGGTAGGCGATGAGTTTGGCAAACAATATATTCTGAAAGGCAGCGGCACCGAATACCGCAGAATGGATGAAATAAAAGCAACGAATGCTTCATTCATTTTACCACTAAATTTCCCTGACCCATATGATGTGGAAGACCCCTATGATGCACTGATTGTAAACCTTGATGATTTGAAACACTGGGAAATGGCGCCAACCAATTTGTCCGCTTTTGAAAAAAACAAAATCCCATTTGCCATCACTGCTGATGGCTTGAAAGACCTTTCCAAATTCTGGAAAAACATGCGCAAAGCCATTGAATACGGGCTCTCAGAAACCGAAGCACTTAAAGCAATTACCTACAGTCCTGCAAAATTAATTGGTGTTGAAAATACTGTCGGCAGTCTGAAAGCAGGATTGAAAGCCAATTTCATCATAACTTCTACCAATCTTTTCGATAAGAAAAATATCATTCTCGAAAACTGGGTAGACGGAGTTTCTTACAAAGTAAACTCATTGGAAGTGCAGGATATTCGTGGAACGTATGACATAACAATCGGTGGCAGCGTAACCTACAAACTGAAAATTGAAGGCGAGGAACGCAAACCATCACTGAAAGTTTTTTACGCTGATACAGTTCCTACTTCAGGCGATATTTCAGTGGATAAAAAAATGGTTTCGCTTTCATTTCCTGTTGAAAAAGGGAAAACAGATTTAATCCGCATGAGCGGTGTTATAGAAGGAAAACAATTGAGCGGAAGATGCCAGCTGCCTGCCGGAACCTGGACCGACTGGAAAGCGATTTACAAAGATGCATTTGTAGAAAAAGTAAAAAAAGACAGCACCGATAACAAGCCAAAAGAAATCGGAAAACTAGTTTATCCCTTCACAGCTTTTGGCTGGAGCGAGCAACCCAAACAGGAAACCGTTTTAATCAAAAACGCCACCGTCTGGACCAACGAGAGCTCAGGCAAAATGGCAAACACAGATGTGCTGATTGAAAACGGAAAAATAGCTGTAATCGGAAAAAATATTTCGGGAACAGAAAATGCAAAAGTGATTGACGGAACCGGCAAACACCTTACTGCCGGAATTATTGACGAACACTCGCACATCGCCATCAGCAAAGGAGTAAACGAAGGTGCGCAGGCTTCTTCATCCGAGGTGAGTATTGGTGATGTGGTAAATTCAGAAGACATAAATATCTACCGTCAATTGGCAGGTGGTGTGGTGGCTTCGCAACTGCTGCACGGTTCTGCAAATCCTATTGGTGGACAAAGTGCATTGATAAAACTTCGATGGGGACTTGCACCCGAAAAAATGAAAATTGAAAACGCAGATGGCTTCATAAAATTTGCATTGGGCGAAAACGTAAAGCAAAGCAACTGGGGTGATGACAGAACTGTTCGTTTCCCACAAACCAGAATGGGCGTTGAGCAGGTGTATTACGATGCGTTTATTCGCGCTAAGGAGTATGAAAAATTATTTAGTGCTAACGATAAAACTCTATCGAAGCTTGCTCCGCGCAGAGATCTTGAACTGGATGCCTTGGTTGAAATTCTGAATAAAAAACGTTTCATCACGTGTCACTCCTACGTGCAAAGCGAAATAAATATGCTCATGCACGTTGCCGACTCAATGGGTTTTAAAGTAAACACCTTTACGCACATTCTGGAAGGCTACAAAGTGGCTGACAAGATGAAAGCGCACGGTGTGGGTGCTTCTACGTTCTCCGACTGGTGGGCTTATAAATACGAAGTAGTTGATGCCATTCCTTACAACGCAACAATTCTGAATGAACAAGGTGTTACAGTTGCCATCAATTCCGATGATGCCGAAATGGCAAGAAGGCTGAACCAGGAAGCTGCAAAGTCTGTGAAATACGGAGGCATGAGCGAAGAAGATGCTTTGAAAATGGTAACGCTTAATCCTGCGAAACTTTTGCATTTGGATAACCGCATGGGCAGTATCAAAGAAGGCAAAGATGCCGATGTGGTGCTGTGGAGCGACAACCCGCTTTCTGTTTACGCACGTGCGGAAAAAACATTTGTAGATGGCATTTGCTACTACGATGCAGACAAAGATTTACAACTGCGAGATGAAGTGCGCAAAGAACGTGCACGACTGATTCAAAAAATGATTGCCGCAAAAAAAGGCGGTGAGCAAACAAAAAAACCTGAAAAGAAAGAAGAGAAATTGTATCACTGCGATACAATGGAAAACGAAAATGACTTATAATGTTAAATAGCTCAATGCCCAATCTAAAAACTAAGAAAAACAGAATTAAAAAATTGCTGTTGTGGATAGTTATATTTTGGAGTGGAATTGTATTCTTTCTTCTTTATTTTGGTGTTTCTTTTTTCTTTACTACTACCTATGCATATGTTCTGATTGCACTTTTGTTTTATTACTTGTTTAATAAGTTTCAAGTATCCTCAAATAGTTCATTAATGGTGTATTCCATTCTTATAAGTTTATTTGCAGGAGAAGTCACCCTTCGATATGTAATCAAATATCCCCTCAGTTATTCCGAACAAAATGGAGGGGGCTATACTATGGTTGATAGATATGCGTTGAAGGATAATCTTCATTTCAAATACATAGATAAAAGAGAAGATGTTTACACATTGGAATTTGATTCGGGAGAAATAAGAGATAATAATTGTTTTGACTATCAGTATGCAAATGATACCTGTAATGCGCTTGGTTTTAGGGGAAGACTTCCAAGTGAGAATAAAAAAATAATTCTTGTTTTGGGCGATTCATTTACTGAAGGAGCAGGTGCTCCTGCCGACAGTTCTTGTCCGGCACTGCTCAGAAAATATATTACAGCAAAAGATTCTTCACTTGATGTGTTGAATGCAGGAATTTCCGGAAACGACATTTTTTTTGATTGGAAAATGGTACAAAAATTAGAAAGTAAATACACGTTGAAACAGATTATCTTTCTAATGAATACAACCGATATTAATGACATAGCTGTTCGTGGCGGAAATAATCGTTTTTGTACAAATGGTTTGCTGAAAAATAATTCACAACCCTGGTGGGAACCTGTGTATGCTGTCAGTTTTGTATTTCGACTCTTTGTTCACAATGTATTTAATCGTGATTTTAATCTGTTTTCATCAGAAGAACTGATTAAAAGAAACAATATAGCAATAGAAAAAATAGCAAAACTAATTCAAAATGAAATTATTCCGTGGTCAAAAAGAGCTGGTGTAAATGCTTTATTTGTAGTTCATCCATTAGACTATGAATTGAAGAAAACTAATTTGGAGTATGTTCAATTGCTTAATGCATTAAGACAGATAGATAGCACCAATGTAGTGGATTGCTTGCCTGCTCTGAAGTCACAGGGTAATGCAGCAGAATTATATTGGAAGAACGATAGACATTTTAAACCAATAGGTTATAGCATTATTACAAATAAAATAATTGAGAATCGCAAATGGTAGGTTTAATAAAGATTAACAACATGAATATGAAAAAAATAGTAATCCTTCTCACCTTCTCACTTTCTCACCTTCTTACTTCACACGCTCAAACCCCTGCCAAGCCTCAGCAAAGACAAATCGTTCTGCTGAACGGAACAGCGCACATCGGCAACGGAACTGTTATTGAAAAATCGGCAATTGGTTTTGAAAACGGTGAACTCCTATTTGTAAGCGATGCAAAAGATTACACCCGTCAGTTGGGTGATGAAGTAATTGACATCACAGGAAAACAGGTTTATCCCGGGTTTATTGCTCCTTCTACCACGCTCGGATTAGTTGAAATTGAAGCGGCACGTGCCACCCGCGATTTTGAAGATGTGGGTTATATCAATCCTCATGTGCGCTCCGAAATTTCTTACAACACCGATTCTAAAATCATTCCTACCATCCGCACCAACGGGGTTTTGCTGGCACAGGTTGCTCCGCGGGGTGGACTGATTTCAGGAACATCTTCCGTATTTACTCTTGATGGCTGGAACTGGGAAGATGCCGTTTACAAAACCGATGACGGCATTTTTGTCAACTGGCCGGCACGCTACTCCGCAGGCGGCTGGTGGGGCGAACCCGAACCAATGAAGAAAAACGAAGAATATGAGAAACGCATTGTAGCGCTTCAGAAATTTTTTGCCGATGCAAAAGCTTACAGTCAAAACGGACAAAGCGAATTAGACATCCGCATGGAAGCCATGAAAGGCATATTTAGTGGTGAGAAAAGATTATTCATCAATGCCACACTTGCCAAAGACATTATTGAAGCAGTTTATTTTGCCAAAAAATTTGCCGTTCCACATCTGGTTATTGTTGGTGCTAAAGACGCTTCATTGGTTACCGATGTTTTGAAAAACAACAATGTGGCAGTGGTCTTAGACCGTGTTCACGATTTACCTTCTTCTCCCGACAGCGATATTGACCTTCCTTTCAAAACCCCGAAAATATTGCAGGATGCAGGTGTACTCTATTGCCTGAGTTACATGGGCGGAATGGAAACTGCCGGAATGCGCAACTTGCCCTTTACAGCCGGAACTGCCGTTGCATACGGACTTACCAAAGAACAAGCGCTTTCAGCAATTACCCTCAATACCGCCAAAATTCTGGGCATTGATGCAACAGCAGGAACGCTGGAAGGCGGCAAAGACGCAACCCTTTTTGTTTCCTCGGGCGATGCGCTGGACATGCGCACTAACAATGTGGAAATGGCTTTTATTAATGGCAAAAAGTTAGACCTTGATAACCACCAGAAACAACTTTACCGCAAGTTCAGGAATAAATATACCGCCAAGTAATCAAGGAAGAAGCAGAGCGCGATAAGAAGTTCGAAAGATTTTTAAATAAATTTTCATCATGAAAAATCTTTATAAAATCACCGCAGCACTTATAATTTTCAATTCTGCTTTTTCAATTTCTAATTCTGCAAATGCGCAAAAAGACAGCACCCGGTCACTATCTTTTTCAGGATATATAGAAACCTATTACAGTTATGATTTTGCAAATCCCGGCAATCACAATCGCCAACCTTTTGCTTATTCATTCAACCGCCACAATGAATTTAATTTAAATCTCGGTTACGTAAAACTGGCATACAACAAAGGCAGAGTAAGAGCCAACATTGCACTGATGGCGGGAACTTACAGCAATGATAATCTTGCCGCAGAGCCCGGAGTTTTGAAAAATATTCTGGAAGCAAATGCAGGTATAAAAATTTCAGCAAAGAAAAATCTGTGGGTAGATGCCGGTATTTTCGCTTCACACATTGGCTTTGAAAGTGCCATAGGTAAAGATTGCTGGAATCTAACACGAGGTATTTTGGCAGATAACTCACCGTACTACGAAAGCGGTATAAAAATCGGCTACACCTCCGATAACGAAAAATGGTTTTTAAGTGCTCTGGTGCTTAACGGATGGCAGCGCATCTACAGAGTAAACGGAAATAACATGCCCGCATTCGGACATCAGGTTACCTTCAAACCCAATTCAAAAATTACACTCAACAGCAGTTCATTCATTGGCAGCGACAAACCCGACAGCACCCGACAGATGCGCTATTTCCATAATTTTTATGGCATCTTCCAGGTACACGAAAAATTTGCAATAACTGCCGGATTTGATTTCGGTGCCGAACAAACTGCAAATGCAAGCAGTGATTACAACACCTGGTACACACCCGTATTGATGTTGAAAGTAAGTCCTTCTTCTACGTTCAATATAGCTGCAAGAGGCGAATACTACAGCGATTCAAAAGGCGTACTGATTGCTACAGGCACTCCCAATGGTTTTCAAACGCTGGGTTATTCACTTAACGTTGATTACCTGTTTCGTGAAAACATTATGTGGAGAATTGAAGGCAGAGCATTTGCAAGCAAAGACAACATCTTTTCATTGGACAACAAACCGGCCGCACAAAATTATTTTATAACAACATCGTTGGCTGTTTCATTTTAATGGGTGAAAAGGAGCAAAACGTTCAGCACTTCCTTGCCCTGATAAAAAATCAAGGCTGGGTAAGTCTGAAATCTACATATTTTTCGCATTTGTCTTAAGTTTTGCCTAAACCTGTTTTCAGGACAAGTCTGTCTTCCTCAAAGAAATCCTTTGTTAGTCGAAAACCCCGAAAACCCTGCCCAACGGATTTGGCAGGATATATATTTTTACTACTTTTACAACCCTTTTCAGAAAAACGACCCGAAAACTAACCCTAAATCCTTCACTTATCGATCTGAACCTTTACCCGTTTTAAGCTAAAAAACTGATAAATTCATGATCACCCATCTTGAAGGTGTGTTGGTGGAAAAATCCCCTGCCCATGCGGTTATTGACTGTAATGGTGTCGGCTATTTCCTTAACATTTCCCTGAATACATTTTCAAAACTTCCTGAGAACGGAAGACTGAAACTTTATACCCATCTCGCTATCCGCGAAGATGCACACGTGCTCTTCGGTTTTGCCGATAAAGCCGAGCGCGAACTGTTTTTGCAGCTAACTTCTGTCTCCGGAATTGGTCCGGCTACCGCACGGATGATTCTTTCGTCCATGAGCCCCGAAGAACTGCACAGAACCATTGTTACCCGCGACCTCAACCGTTTGCGCGCTGTAAAAGGCGTAGGACCAAAATCTGCCGAACGCATCCTCATTGATTTGAAGGATAAACTGGCGAAAGAAGGTCTGCCTTCAGAAATATTTTCGGGGCCACACAATAAAGTGCGCGAAGAGGCGTTATCGGCTTTGGTGATGCTTGGTTTTGCAAAAGCAGTTGCCGAAAAAGCAGTGGACAAAGCACTAAAAGAAAAAGGAAACACAGCACCGGTGGAAGACATTATTAAAACAGCGTTGAATAATCTATGAAGTTGTATAAAGTCAGGATTTCAGAATTTTTATGCGGATATTTTTTGCTGGACGAGGCGGAGTTTGCAGCTGATAGCAGAGCTTCTCTCAGCAAAAACGACAACGAAGTACAGCGAAAAATAAACCATAAAAAAATTAAAGGTTGACTTTATTCAACTTCTAAAAACAGAAAAAACTTTTGAAACCACTTTCAAAAAACATTCTTCGTTTTGCTCCTGTTATTGCCCTGCTGCCTGTGGTTTGGTTCTCGGGCGCGGCTGTGCTTCCAGAAGAAATGCTTTTTGAAATTGCCGAAGCTTCTTCTGCGTTGAGTTTAACAATCGAACCCGAAATCTTTCTCGTAGATACGCCTCCCGTTGATACCCTCAAATATCCTTTCTCCGATAATTATGCTCCGCAACCCGGAAACGATAGTACACCGAGTCTGCAAATGGCAAACCCTTCAAACGTGGAGACCAATGTGGAGTACGATCCCGAAACCAACACTTACATCATTACCGAAACAGTAGGCGGACAAAACACCAAGCCACCCACCTACATGACCTTTGATGAGTATCAGCGATATGTATCAGAAAAGCAGGAGCAGGAATACTGGGAATCGCGCTCAGCAGAAGAAAGCGCCAACGCTAAAAAACCACTGATACCAAAACTGAACATCAACAGCAAAGTGCTTGATAAAATTTTTGGTGATTGCCCTATTGAAATAAAACCCCAGGGTTCTGCCGAGTTGATTTTCGGGTGGAACACTTCCAAGGTAAACAACCCAGCGCTTCCAATCCGTCAGCGCAAAAACACCACCTTCAATTTCGACCAGAAGATTCAGATGAATGTAACCGGAAACATCGGTTGCAAAATGAAACTCACCACTTCTTACAATACCGAAGCCACCTTTGACTTCGACAACCAGATGAAACTGGCTTATCAGGGCGAGGAAGACGATATCATTCAGTTGATTGAAGCAGGTAACGTAAATCTGCCGCTAACAGGAAGTCTTATTCAGGGAAGCCAGAGTTTGTTTGGTATAAAAACAGCATTGAAATTCGGAAGACTTACCGTTACCGGCATCTTCTCGCAACAGCGTGGTAAATCTCAAACCATAGATGTGCAGGGCGGTGCACAGGTTACCAAGTTTGAGGTCAAAGGCGATAATTACGAAGCCAACAAACACTATTTCCTTGCCGAGTATTTTCGCAGCAATTACGATGTGGCTTTGGCAAATCTGCCTATTGTTTCGTCCAACGCAATCATTACGAGAGTGGAAGTGTATGTAACCAACAAAACCTCCATATTCGATAACACCAGAAACATTGTTCCATTCCAGGGTCTGGGCGAAAACATAGCTGTTTACAATTCAAAATATCCTGACGGACAAACCTTTATTCAAAACAATCAGGGCGGACCTTACCCTTTCAATAACAACAACAACCTTTACAGTAAACTTACCTCTACCTATTCTGCCATACGTAACATCAATCAGATTACAAGTACACTTCTCAGCACAGGCCTGCAAAACTCGCGCGATTACGAGGTAATTGAAAATGCCCGAAAACTTACCGAAAACTCTGAATACACGGTTAACACCCGACTTGGTTACATCTCATTAAGCACCCCGCTGAATGCGGATGAGGTGCTTGCCGTAGCTTTCCAATACACTCTGAACGGAACAACTTACCAGGTGGGTGAATTTTCAACCGATGGTATTGCCTCACCCAGTGCGCTTATCCTTAAAATGCTGAAGAGTACCACACTCAACACCCGTTTGCCGATGTGGGACTGGATGATGAAAAACGTTTACTCATTAGGTGCTTACCAACTGAACCGCGAAGATTTTACACTGAATATATTGTACGACAACTTTGCCAGCGGTACGCGACTGAACTACCTGCCCAACGAAGCCATTGTTAACGCTGACGGGCAAGGCGGCAGCAAAATCCTGTTGAAGGTAATGAACGTGGACAAGCTGAACGTAAACAACGATCCTGTTCCTGATGGCTTCTTTGATTATGTGGAAGGCTTAACCATCAACTCACAAACGGGAAGAATTTTTTTACCGGTTGTAGAACCATTCGGAAGTCATTTGCGCCAGCAGATTTTAGCAGGTCCTCACCCCGAACTGGCCGACCAGTTTGATTACCAGATACTGTATGACTCCACCCACCAGAAAGCCGTTCAGCAGCCGCAACTCAACCGCTTCTTAATTTCCGGAAGTTATAAATCCGAATCGGGTTCAGAGATTCCGCTGAATGCGATTAACGTTCCCCAAGGTTCGGTAAGCGTTACTGCAGGCGGAACAACATTGACCGAAGGCGCTGACTACACCGTTGACTACACACTGGGTCGTGTAAAAATCATCAACCAGAGTATTCTGAATGCAGGAACTCCTATCAGCATTAACTTGGAGAGTCAGAGTATGTTCAACATACAAACCAAAACCTTGTATGGAACACATTTAGATTACACGATTAACAAAGATTTCAGATTGGGCGGAACCTTCATGCACATGAATGAGCGCCCGCTTACTCAAAAAGTAAACATTGGTGATGAGCCGATCGCAAACAGCATCTGGGGATTGGACGGAAGTTGGAGAAAAGAATCGCGTTTGCTCACCAAACTGGTTGACAAAATTCCGCTCATCAATACCAAAGCTCCTTCCAGCATTGCGGTGAACGGAGAGTTTGCGCAACTGCTTCCGGGCAATGCAAGGGCAATTCAAGAGGATGACGGAAGTGCCATTTCATATATGGATGATTTTGAAGGAACCCAAACCCTCATTGACATCAAAAACGTGCAAGCCTGGAGTATTGCTTCAACTCCGCAGGGGCAGCCTGATTTGTTCCCCGAGGCAAGCCTCTCCAACGATTTGCGCTACGGTATGAACCGCGCGAAACTTGCCTGGTACATCATTGACCCTTTATTTATTCAGGATGGAAACCAGTTAACACCCGACCACATTACCAAAGACGACCAGAGTAATCACTTTACCCGTATGGTTCAGGTAACCGAAGTGTTCCCTAACCAACAGGTGGCGGCAGGACAAATTAATGCGCTTACCGTTTTTGATTTGGCGTATTATCCAAGAGAAAAAGGTCCTTACAATTTTGACTCGAAACCGCAAAGCGGATTTGTAAGTTCAGCGGGTATCAACTCTGCGGGATTGCTTAACGATCCGGAATCGCGCTGGGGAGGTATCATGCGCAAAATTGACCCTAACGATTTTGAAGCGGCCAACATTCAGTTTGTTCAGTTCTGGATGATGGACCCGTTTGCTTTAGCAGATGGTGTAAATCAGATGAACACTACCGGTGGTGATTTTTATATGAACCTTGGAAATACTTCGGAAGATATTTTGCGCGACTCACGCAAAGCCTTTGAAAACGGGTTGCCCGCACCTACTAACGGAAATTCGACCGACACAACCGCCTGGGGAATTGTTCCCAACGTGCAGCAGATTGTAAACGCTTTTGACAACGACCCTGCTTCGCGCCCTTACCAGGATATTGGTCTGGATGGTTTAATTGATACAGCAGAGAATACATTTTTCAAACAACAATACCTTGATGAAGTAGTTACGCTTTACGGAATGAATTCCGAAGCCTATACCAAAGCAATTAGCGATCCCTCTTCAGACGATTATACTTTTTATCGCAACGATACATACGATGCGGAACAACGTTCTATTTTATGGCGCTATAAAGAATACAACAATCTTGAGGGTAACTCACCCGCTTCTGAATCTGCCAACGAAGATTTCCCTACTTCGGCAACAACAGTTCCCAATGCTGAGGATGTAAACAAAGACAATACACTGAGTGAATCGGAAACGTATTACCAGTACAAAGTCAGTCTGCGCCCGCAGGACATGGTGGTGGGACAAAACTACATCACCGATAAGATTACGGTAAATCCTCCTTTGCTGAACGGGCAAAGCAATGAAGTTACCTGGTATCAGTTTCGTATTCCGGTTCGTCAGCCCGATAAAGTGGTGGGCAGTATTTCTGATTTCCGTTCCATCCGTTTCATGCGTTTGTTTATGCGCGGTTTTGAAGACAGCGTTGTTTGCCGTTTTGCCAAAATGGAACTGGTGCGCGGTGAATGGCGCCCTTATGATTTTTCGTTACTGGAGCCGGGTGAGTATGTTCCCGTTGATAACAGCGATGATACCGAGTTTGATGTGGGTGCGGTAAACATTGAGCAGAACTCAAACCGTATTCCTATCAATTATAAACTGCCTCCCGGAATTCAGCGTCAGCAAATCAATCAGGGTAACAGTAACACACTGCGCCAGCTGAACGAGCAATCGCTTTCATTGCGTGTATGCGGACTGAATGATGGTGATGCCCGTGCAGCTTTTAAAAATGTGCAGTTTGATGTGCGCAGATACAAACGCTTTAAAATGTTTGTACACGCAGAACAGCGTGGAGAAGAGATTGTGAACGATGGCGACCTTACCTGCTTTATCCGTTTCGGAACAGATTATGTAAACAACTATTACGAGTACGAGATACCATTAAAGTTTACGCCACTTGGCGACCCCGGTATCGACTCCACCAAAATATGGCCTGATTCCAATTTCTTTGATTTCCCGTTTGAGGTACTGCTTGCAGCCAAGCAGGAGCGCACAGCAAATGGCGTTCCGCAGGTGCAGCCTTTTTACACCTTCGACCCTAATAAGCCCGATAACAGAATTACCATTGTGGGTAACCCCAACCTTGCCAATGTGCGCACCGCCATGATTGGTATCCGCAACCCGCCTAAGGCATCAAACCCAAATGCCGATGACGGCAAAGAAAAATGTGCCGAGATATGGGTGAATGAAATGCGCCTTACCGATTTCAATAATGAGAGTGGCTCGGCAGCGCGACTGCAGGCAAAAATTACGCTTGCTGATTTTGCAACCGTAAACATAGGTACAGGTTTGCACACCTTTGGCTGGGGACAGGTACACGAAAAATTGAACCAGCGCAGCTGGACCGACAGTGTGGGTTACGATATTGCCACTACCGTTGCCCTCGACAAATTTATTCCGCAAAAGATTGGCGTGAAACTGCCGATGTTCTACAGTATTTCCGAGTCGTTCAGCAATCCGCACTACAACCCGCTGAACCCGGATATTGAGTTGAAAAATGAAACTCCTGACGAACAGGCACGGGTAAAAGAAATTGCGCAGGGCTATGTAAAGCGGCAAAGTCTGAACTTCAGTAACGTGATGCGAACGCGGGGCAAGGGTATTGGGTTCCCGACACCGATTGACATTTCTAATTTTTCGGCAACGTATGCTTATACCGAAATGGAAAGCCGCGACATTAATTACGAGCTCAATAATGATAAGTCGCATCGGGGCTCGCTCAACTATGCCTACAATCCTAACCCTAAGAACGTGCGCCCTTTTGCGAAGCTGAAAATCATGAAAAAGATTTCGGACAGCATTATTGAACACAAGAAGAAAAAGGAAAAAGATGCCAAAGCCGTTGTTGACAGTTTGAAGAAAGACAATAAAAAACCTTCGGCATTGAAAGAAGCGGAAGACGAGCTGGCATTGCGCACCAGGAAAAAAGACCGCTTTGTAAAGGCATCGGACCGATACTTTAAGTCGGGCTACCTGAAACCGATAAAAGATTTCAACTTCAATTACCTGCCCAGCAACTTTGGTGTGCGTAACGATGTGCTCCGCGATTATGCCGAACAGAAACTGCGCAACACCACTACCGATGATTTGATTATTGATGCTACGTACAACAAATCATTTCTGTGGAACCGATATTACACCTTTAAGTATGATTTGACCAAGGCACTTAAAATAGATTTCACCGCCACCAACAATGCCCGTATTGACGAGCCTCCCGGCAAGGTGGATAAAGATGACAAAGAAGGTTACGATTACTGGAAAGACAGTGTGTGGAACAACGTGCAGACCGGAGGAAGAACGGTTATGTATCAAAATGCTACCAACGTTACCTATGCCTTGCCTATTAACAAGCTGCCTATCTTTGATTTCATAAACTCCAACGTAGGCTACTCTTCTACCTATATGTGGAACGCTGCTTCGCTGGCGGCATTAAGTCTGGGTAATACCATCTCCAACTCCAACACCAAAACAGGAAATGTAAACCTGAACTTTACACAGCTTTACAACAAGGTAAAATACTTTAAACGTGCAGGACAGCCGCAGTCTAACAAGCCCGCACCTAAGCCCAAGCCTAAAGATCCTAAGGCTCCGGTTCCCGATTCACTTAAAGCACCTAAAGACCCGCCTAAGGTTCTGGATGGTATTGGTATCACCTTTTCGCGCCTGCTGATTTCGGTTAAAAATGCTTCGTTCACTTACAATCAAACCAACGGTACGGTGTTGCCGGGCTATCGTCCTCAAACGGATTACATGGGTATGGACTGGGGTGACAGAATGGCTCCGGGCTGGGATTTTATTTTCGGAAGCCAGAACGATATACGCTACCGCGCAAGGGATAACAACTGGCTCAGCCAAAGTGATATTGTAAGCGGACAATACATTACCACCAAAGCCATTACCTGGAACGGCAGGGCTACGGTTGAACCTTTGCCCAACCTGAAGGTTGACCTGACCATGAATTACAGCGAAACCGAAAACCACAGCGAGTTTTTCCAGTGGATTGATACGTTGCAGGATTTCCGTTCCAACAGCCCTATGACCAATGGTAGTTACAGCGTTTCGTGGAACACCTTCGGTACTGCATTTGAGGGCAATAGCGATGATTTTACTTCGGCAGCGTTTGAGCAATTGCGCGCTAACCGCAAACCTATTGCCGACCGGATTGCAGCTATCAATGGTTCATCCGGAGTAAACTCAGAAGGCTTCCCGATTGGTTATACTCAAACTTCGCAGGATGTTTTAATTCCTGCCTTCCTTGCTGCTTATTCTAAAACGGATGTCAATAAAATAGGGTTGTCGCCCTTCCCGGCAATGCCTAAAATAAACTGGAGTGCCAAGTATGACGGGTTGGGCAAACTTCCCTTCATGAAGAAAATATTTAAGTCCATTGTATTCAGTCATGCCTACCGTTCTACCTACGCGGTTTCGTCATGGATGACTAACCTTAACTATAACCCTGCGAACAACGGATTAGATTCGAGCCAGAATTTTATTCCGCAACGCACCATACAAACCATTACTATTTCAGAGCAATTCAGTCCCTTTATTGGTATTGACATGACGTTTAACAACAGCCTGATTGCCAAATTTGAGTTGAAGAAAAGCCGTACACTTTCATTAAGTATGGTAAACACACAAGTAACCGAAATAAAAAGTGAGGAGTGGGTGATGGGATTGGGCTACCGTTTCAAGAATGTGAAGTTCCCTATCAAGTTGGCTAAAGGCAAAAAGAAACCGGTTAGTGATGTAAACGTGCGTGTTGATTTAAGCATACGCGACAACCGAACCATTATCCGCAAAATTGAGGACGATGTAAACCAGCCAACGGCCGGACAAAAACTGACCACCATTAAATTCTCGGCTGACTATGTGCTGAGCCCGCGCTTTAACATCCGCGCTTTCTACGACCGGATTATTACCAAGCCGGTTATCTCTTCTTCCTTCCCTACCGACAATACCAATGCGGGGATAGCGTTGAGGTTTACACTGGCGCAGTAAAAGACCACCCCACTCAAACCCTTCCGCCTCAGGCGGAGAGGGCTTTGCTAATGCACTTAACAACTAACCTGTCTCGGTTAATATAGCCGTAGATCGATTATTTGGATTTACAAATTGGGTTTACCCCTCCATGGAAAGTGCATTTTGATTTCAAAATGAGGTTTCCGAATCCTTAGATCGGCTATTTGGGTTTCAAAATGGGGGTTTTCACTCCACGGAAAGTGCATTTTGGTTTCAAAATGAGGTTTTCTCCTCGGGTAAAAGTGCATTTTGATTTCAAAATGATGTTTCTCTCTTTATGGAAACTGCATTTTGGTTTCAAAATGATGTTTTCTCCTCGGATGAAAGTGCATTTTGATTTCAAAATAGCTGCTCCAATAGTTTGGAAAGCGTATTTGGGTTTCAAAACGGGGTTTAACCTTCCATGGAAAGTGCATTTTGAAACCAAAATGAGAATTCCTTGTCCACCCAAACCTCCTTTTGGAACCCAAATGGAGGTGCTAAGGATTTGCTGAAATTATTTTTACACCCTAACCCCTATAAGGGTAACATCATTGCTTAGTCTCTAAACCACCCTGAATACATCACATAGTTTTCGGCAATGCCTTTAATAAGGGTAGCGGTTTGTTCGGCATTTAAGGTTTTTACTTTTTTGGCAGGAACACCGGCATAGATGCAGCCGCTCTCCACATGCGTGTTTTCCAGAACCACCGCACCGGCAGCTATGATGCTGTTTTCTTCCACCACAACATTATCCATTACAATAGCACCCATGCCAATCAGCACATTGTCTTTTACCGTGCAGCCATGCACCAACGCATTGTGCCCGATGGATACATTATTGCCGATGGTAGTTGCTGCTTTTTTGTAGGTGCAATGGATAACCGCACCGTCCTGCACATTCACCCGATTGCCCATGCGGATGTAATGCACATCACCGCGCACCACGGCATTAAACCACACACTGCATTCGTCACCCATTACCACATCGCCTACCACGGTTGCGTTTTCGGCTAAGTAGCAGTTGTTGCCAAACTTGGGTTCAATTCCTTTTACAGGTTTTATAAGTGCCATAATTTCTTTCTAATATTCAGTTGTTGTGTTAGCCCTCTGCTCCCCTCTCCCTCGGAGAGGGGCAGGGGGTGAGGCTTTAAGTAAAAATCCAGCCGTCATTCAAATAGCAGTTCAGCATAAAAACATTCCACACAATATTAAAGAGCAGCACCACAGCAAAAACAATTTTGCTCAACACATTTTTATACGGCTGAAAATAAAACAGGAAAACAAAATTCAGAAATACCAGCAACAATCCCATGCTGTAAAATTCCCACTCACCCAAAAAAGAAGAAAATGAATACGTGAATAAAGCTGGTAAAAATGTAAACACAAACAGTGCAAGTTTTTGGTTTGATTCTAATTTTAAGAACCGTTCAAAGCTCAAGACACAGAAAGCAAAAAAGAAAGGAGTACATAGTACATAACGAAACAACCCGTGCAGGTTTCCGCCCTGAAAAAGCAGAATAAAGAACGTTGCGCCCAACAAATAAAATAGTGAGAAATTAAAAAGTTCATCACGTCTGTTCAGTGTTGCGTTTTTCACAAAAACATTTTTCACCAGCAGGTAAATCATCAGGGGCACCAGCAGAAAAAGCGAAGCAATGTTTAAACCAAAACCTTCCTGCGACCAGTCGCGCAGGTTATGCGGCACCTGCAGTTTGTGATCCCAGTATTTGTTTACATGGTAGAAATGGAAAAACTGCGAAGGGTCGTAATAATATTGAACCGCGCTAATTATTAATGTGCCAATTATCATTGGCAAGACATTCAGCACAATCTTTTTCGGCAGTGAATAATATTCTTTGGTGGTAACAAACATGTAAACATCTTTGCTCACAACGGCAGCGCCTATTATCAGTGCAGCAGGGCGTGTCATAGAACACAACAACATACCTGTAAAGTACAATAGGTATTTCTCCTTCATCATACCATAAAAAGCAAGGCACATCGTAAAAAAGAAAACCGACTCGGTATAAGGAATAAAAAAACAAACCGCGCCCGGCAGAGAGAGCAGCGTGATGTATTTCAGCAAATTTTCTTTGTTGTCCAACGAAATATCAAGCGCTTTAAAAAGCAATATCAACCCTGAAATAAACAGCAGAAAATTTAAAATGCTGATACCGATGTTGGATAATCCTGTTACCTCCCAAATAAGCGGAAACAAAGGGAAGAATGCGAAAATATAATCGCCAACTTTGTTTTGGTCGTAATGATTATCACGGATAAAACGATAATGAACGGCATCCCAACGGATGAGGTTTTCGTTGGTTACTTTTTCAAACGCTTTGTCGGGAGCAGTTATTTCACCATTCACCTTTTGTATCTGGCGAATGTGTTTGCCGATTGTTTTGTCGTAAACCGTTTTATTCTGAAAAAGAATATTTGCACCCCAGGCAAGAAGCAGCACCAAAACTCCGAGGGCAAAAGGTTTCAGAATTGAACCCATTATTTATTTTGCGTTGAATAACCCATATTTCAGAATGCAATAGATAGCGCGGAAGCCATCTTTCCAGCCTATTTTTTTCCCTTCTTCGTAGGTGCGGCCGTAGTAGGAAATTCCCACTTCATAAATCCGGATGTTTTTTATGCGTGCAATTTTTGCAGTTACCTCCGGCTCAAATCCAAAACGGTTCTCCACTAAGTTAAGGCTCTTTACCATTTTGCTGTCAAACAGTTTGTAGCACGTTTCCATGTCGGTAAGGTTAAGGTTGGTGAACATATTAGACATGAATGTCAGAATATTATTTCCGATGGAATGCCAGAAAAATAAAATGCGGTGAGGATTTCCACCCATAAAACGTGAGCCGTAAACCACATCAGCAAAGCCATCAACTATAGGTTGCAACAGCAAATTAAACTCCTGAGGATTGTATTCCAAATCGGCATCCTGCACAATCAAATAATCTCCGGTTGCAAGCTGAATTCCTTTGTGAATGGCAGCGCCTTTTCCCCGATTAATTTCCTGATTATATAGTTGAATATTTAGTTCAGGATGTGCCGTACTATATTTCTCCAATGCAGTTTTTGTGTCGTCTGTTGAGCAATCATTCACTATAATTATTTCTTTTTCAAAACCACCAATCAGTTGCACGGCATTTACTTTATCCAAAATAAGATGAATAGTTCGCGCTTCATTGTATGCTGGAATAATAATGGAAAGTTTTTTAGCGCACATCAGCTTAATCTATGTTTGTGTTTTTAATAATGTAAAGCGGACGGTTACGAATGTTGGCGCTCATGCGGCTGATGTATTCACCAATGATGCCGATGGAGATTAATTGTATTCCACCTATAAAAGTAATGGCAAGCATCAGCGATGTCCAGCCGGGTTCATAAACCTTTAAAATGTAGCGCGAATACAGCGCATACAAAATCATCAGAAAAGAAAAACCTGAAACAACAAAACCTGCACCTGAAGCAAACTTCAATGGAAAGTTGGAAAACGATGTTATTCCATCCAACGCAAAACGAATCATTTTGCTGTAAGTGTATCCTGTTTCTCCTGATTGCCTTTCGTCACGGTCATACTCTACAAATGTTTGCTCAAAACCTACCCACGAAATTTGTCCGCGCAGAAATTTTTCTTTCTCGGGCATACTCTTAACAATGTCAGCAACCTGTTTGCTCATAATCCTAAAATCACCGGTGTCAACAGGAATAGAAACCGAAGTGATGCTGCCAAGAATGCGATAAAACATTCCTGCGGTAAATTTTTTTAGAAAACTTTCGCCTTTACGTGCTCTGCGTTTTGCATACACTACATCAAACCCGTTTTGCATTTTCCCGAACATCTCAATAATCAGTTCTGGCGGGTCTTGCAGGTCAGCATCAATAATTACAATTGCATCTCCTGAAGCTTTATCCAATCCCGCACTTACAGCCACCTGGTGACCAAAGTTGCGACTGAAGTCAATGTATTTTACAAATGTATTTTTTACTGCCAATGCCTTTATTAGTGCAATGGAATTATCGCGGCTGCCGTCATTCACAAAAAGAAATTCGGGCTCCACATCCATTTTTGAAACCACTGAACTAAGGCGTTCAAAAAGAGCAGGAATGTTTCCTTCTTCATTGTAAATGGGAATAATGACAGAAAGTTTTTTTCTCATTAAAATTTAGTCCAAAATCATTTCAGGAATTTCTCCATCTACAATTAATTTTCCTGCAGTTGCATTCTGAATATGTTCAACAGAAATTCCGGGAGCACGCTCCAGCAACTTAAACCCGCCTTCGGGCAATACATCTAAAACTCCTAATTCAGTCACAATTTTTTTCACACAGCGCAAACCTGTAATGGGTAACGTGCATGAAGGTAATAGTTTTGATTCTCCTGCTTTATTTACATGCTGCATAGCAACTATTATATTTTTTGCAGAAGCAACTAAATCCATTGCGCCTCCCATGCCTTTCACCATTTTACCGGGAATTTTCCAGTTTGCAATATCACCATTTTCACTCACTTCCATTGCACCCAAAATAGTAAGGTTTACTTTCTGTGCTCGTATCATTCCAAAACTTAAAGCCGAGTCAAAAATAGCTGCACCCGGTAAAAGTGTTACAGTTTGTTTCCCTGCATTTATCAAATCAGCATCTTCATCGCCTTCAAAAGGAAATGGTCCCATGCCCAGAATTCCGTTTTCACTTTGCAATACCACGTTCACTCCCTGAGGAATATAGTTGGCACAAAGCGTTGGAATACCAATGCCAAGGTTTACATAATATCCGTCTTTAATTTCTTTCGCAATGCGTTTTGCGATTCCGTTTTTGTCTAACACGATTAATGATTTTGCTGCAAATATAAAGTTTGTCGCTTCATTACTAAATCTTTGCGTTCTTTGCTGAATTCTATGCAATCATCATTAACATTAAACCGGAATGAGCGATGGGTCTATATCATCCTGTTTCTCTTTCTCTGGATATACTTGTGGCTTCGTGCTGCACTGATTCCATTTTCGCATGACGAGATAGCAACCTTTTTTCATTACATCCATTCCGAGCGCTTTATTCCGTTTGTGAATATGCATTGGTATGCCAACAACCATTTACTGAATACGGTGCTGGCGTTTTTCTTTTACAAACTGTTCGGAGTTAGTGAGTTGATTTTACGTTTGCCCAACCTTTTATTTTTTCCTGTTTTTTTCCTTTTTGTTTACAAACTTTCACAGGAAATAAAAAACCTGATTTGGCGTTGGTTGTTTGTTATTGTCTTGTGTTTTGCGCATTATTTTATTGAATTTTTTGCCTTGTGTCGAGGTTATGGAATAGCAATGGCTTCGCTGGTTGCTTCAGTATATTTTCTGATGCAGGCTGTAAAAACAAATGAAACAAGGAATTATTTGTATTGCCTTTTGTTTGCTACAATGGCAAGTATGGCGAATCTTACTTTGATCAATTCCAATGCGCTGATTATTTTTTTGCTGGGAATGAATTTGCTCTTGCAATTTAAAAACACAGCCTGGAAAAATATAATTCTTAAGTCACTTGTTATTCTTTTTACGGGCATAATTCCTCTTGGCTTGCTTGCGCGTTTTGCCATGGAATTACAGATACGCGGATTGCTGGATGTGGGCACTCACGATGGTTTCTGGCAGGTAACGATAAAATCAAACACCCTTGTTTTTACCAATTCAGATAACCCGCTGATTGGTTATTATGTGATTTTTTTCTTCGCAGTAATCTGCCTGTTTTTTGTTTTGCTTTTTTTAAAAGACAAGAGCCTGAAATTTTTTCATAATTCACGTTTTGTATTTTTCTATTTGCTGCTGGGTAATCTTTTTATCACACTTTTTCTTGGTAATTTCTTCAACGTAAATTATCCCGAAGACCGTGCTGCCATGTATTTTTTTCCTTTGCTGGTGGGCAGCTTTTGTTTCCTTGCAGATGATGTTTCAGGATTTATTAACAGTAAAATAAGTGCTGTGATTGCAGCGCCTGCGCTGCTACTTACCGTTCACTTTTTTCTGAATATAAATGTTTCGTATGCTTCGTTTTGGAAAAATCTGCGGATACCTTATCGTTTTCACGACAAGGTGAAGGAATATGTGATTCCGGGTCAACCTCCGCCAACTGTTGCCGGTTATAAAATGCGGGGCTATGCCTGGAATTTTATCAATTTCAGAAGGGGCAATATTTTATCGCAGATACATTATGAAGGTTATCCGGATGTAAATGCCGATTTTCAATTGGCACTCATGGAACACCGTAGCGACTGGCTGCAATACTACGACTCGCTGGATTATGATAAGTACTCTGAAATATGGCTATTGAAAAGAAAAACAGCACCTGTTTTAAGTTTGGTTTCTGATAGAAGCGGACTTGCAACCGGTGAAAATTACACGAATGAGTTTTGGAATCTTTATGAAGGAACGGTTGATTCGCTGGCCGGGAAAACGCTTATCATTAATTATGATTTATCATTGCTGGCGTATGAAAATCCATTTACAGCGCAGGTGATTGCTGCCGTCAGCGACAAAGACAATAAATCGTTGCGTTATGAGTGGCTGCAATTTGATTTTTTGCAAAGCGAGTACAACGGTGAGCCACACAATTTTGTGAAAAACTCAATTATTCACAACCTGCCTGCTGAAGCGCACAGCTTAGTGATTTATGTCTGGAATATTCGCAGCAAGCCTTATTCTATAAAGGATGCACGTTGCAGAATAGAAACAATGAAGTAGTAGTTAACTTCCTTTTCTTACGGTTCTTTGCTCTATTCTCTTCTCGTATTTTTCACCCTGAAAAATGCGTGTAACGTAAATTCCCGGCAAATGAATTTCCTGCGGATTTAGTTCTCCCGGCTGCACCAATTCTTCCACTTCTGCTACTGTTATTTTTCCTGCCATGGCAACAAGAGGTGAAAAATTTCTTGCAGTCATTCTGAAAACTAAATTTCCCATGGTGTCACCTTTCCAGGCTTTTACAATGGCAAAATCAGGTTCAAAGGCATATTCCATCAGGTAGTCTTTTTCTTCACCATTGAATTTGAATCTGCGCACTTCTTTTCCTTCTGCTACTTCTGTCCCTACACCTGCGGGAGTAAAAATTGCGGGCATTCCGTAGCCGCCTGCCATGAGGCGGGTGGCCAATGTTCCCTGCGGAATTAAATCCACTTCTAATTCTCCGCTCAGCATCTGGCGTTCAAATTCTGCATTCTCGCCCACATAAGAGGAGATCATTTTTTTAATCAGTTTTTTTTGCAGCAATAATCCCAAGCCAAAATCATCAACTCCCGCGTTATTTGAAATGCAGGTCAGATTCTTCTTTCCTTTTTTTACCAAAGCCGTAATGCTGTTTTCAGGAATTCCGCACAAACCGAAACCGCCCAGCGCAAGCGTCATTCCATCTTCCAGTCCTGCCAGTGCTTCGTCAGCATTTTTTACTGTTTTATTCATGTATCTTAATCGTATTGATTGTCTTTATTTTTATTCTGTAATTTTTCCTTGCCGTATCTCACACAATCTAATTCCACTTTTATGGGTGTTGATGGTCGCTCAAAAGGGCCCTGTGAAATACCAAGTGTTGGGTCGGCATAAACCTTTTTCATATACAAAGCCCAGATAGGCAATGCCATGGAAGCGCCCTGACCCAAAGCCATTCCCCTGAAGTGTGCGCTACGGTCTTCGCAACCTACCCATGCTCCGGAAACCAGATTAGGAGTTAATCCCATGAACCAGCCATCACTGTTGTTTTGTGTAGTTCCGGTTTTTCCGGCAATAGGGTTCATCATTTTGTAGCGGTAGCGGAGTCTTACACCCGAACCTCCCTGCACAACACCTTCCAATAAATTCAATGTTACATAAGCAGTTTCTTCGCTCATGGCTTCATTAGTCAGCGGAACAAATTCCTGCAAAACGTTTCCGTTTTTATCTTCAATGCGGGTTATGTAAACCGGCTTTGTGTAAACTCCTTTATTTGCAAAGGTTGAATTAGCGCCCACCATTTCATACACTGAAATGTCAGGCGTACCAAGGCAAATAGAAGGAACCGGATCAATCGGTGAAGTAACGCCCATTTTGCGAACAAGGTTAATTACTGCTTCGGGGCCGTATTGTTTCATTACCCAAGCGGTAACATAGTTAACGGATTGTGCCAAGGCAAACTTGAGCGAAATTTCTTCGCCTTCGTGCTTGTGGTCAGAGTTTTTTGGGGTCCAGTTTCGGAGTAAGCCAAAGGTTCCTTTTTCAAATGTGTAAGGCCGGTTCAAGACTTTATAACAAGGCGAATATCCTTCCTGAATAGCAAGCGCATAAACAAAAGGTTTGAATGTAGAACCTACCTGACGTTTGCCGTAATACACCTGGTCGTATTTAAAATGCTTGTAATTGATTCCGCCAACCCAAGCTTTTACGTAACCGGTTTGCGGATCCATGGACATAAAGCCCGTGTTGAGAAAATGCTTGTAGTAACGGATGGAATCCATGGGTGTGAGCACTGTGTCAATTTCTCCTTTGTAGGAAAAGATGGACATTTCGGTTGGAGTATTGAATGATCTTTCAATGGAATCCATTGGCGCTTTTTGCAGTTTCATTTTGCGGTAACGCTCCGTGCGTTTCATCGCCTGCTTCATCACTTTCGGAATTTCTTCATCCGTAAGTTGATAGAAAGGAGCTTTGCTTCTGCCTTTATGTTCTTTGAAAAATGATTCCTGCAACACCGATAAATGTTCGCGCACTGCTTCTTCTGCATAAATCTGCATCCTGGAATTGATGGTGGTGTAAATCTTCAATCCATCGCGGTACAAATCATAATTGGTGCCGTCAGGTTTTTTATTTTCCTTGCACCACCGGATCAATTCACCACGCAAAAATTCGCGGAAATAGGTTGCGCTTCCCTCATTGTGGTCAACACTTCTGTAAATGAGTTTAAGAGGTATTTGTTTGAGTGAATCATACTTTACTTTTTCGAGGTAACCGTAATTCACCATTTGCATCATCACCACATTGCGCCTGTGTTCGGTAGTGTCGGGTCTTCTGCGGGGATTAAACAGTGAAGGATTTTTAGCCATGCCTACCAACAAGGCCGCTTCTTCAATCTTCAAGGAGTCGGGAGAGGTATTGAAGTAAACGCTGGCTGCGGTTTGAATGCCCACGGCATTGTGGAGAAAATCAAACTCATTGAGGTACATGGTCAGGATTTCCTGCTTGGTGTAACGTCTTTCCAGTTTCACGGCAATAATCCATTCCGAAAGTTTTTCAATGACGATACCTCCGTTCATCGCTTTGCGGGTATTGAAAAGCTGTTTCGCTAATTGTTGTGTAATCGTGCTTCCGCCACCGCTGCTTGTATTTCCGGTAAGAACGCCTTTTACTACACGCATCAATGCACGGAAGTCAATACCCGAATGCTCGTAGAAACGCGCATCTTCGGTTGCAACAAGCGCATTAACCAAATCGGGTGAAAGGTTTTCATAGCGTGCCTGTGTGCGGTTTACTGCGTAGTAGCTTCCAAGCACTTTCTGGTCGGCAGAAATAACCTGCGAAGCAAGCATGCTTTTTGGGTTTTCCAACTCTTCGAGACTGGGCAGTTCGCCAAACAAGCCTACTGAAATGAGGAGAATAATTAATCCAATCAACAAGAAAGGTGATGCAAAGAGCAGCCAGAAGAGGCGGGCGTATTTTTTATTATCGGTGGTTTTTACCATGGTAAATCAGGGCCTAAAAGTAATACAAATCTCAGACGCCCTTTGGGTAAAAAACGAAGAAACAGACAATAAATTGTTGAAAACTACTGCGCTATAAACACTACCTTTTTTGCTACCCGTTGTTGCTCAGTTTGCAGGCGGATAAAATAAACCCCTTGCGCCAGTCCCAAGCCAGCAAGGTTAATACTTAACCGGTTTATTCCCGGTTGAGGAATTGCCTTTTCTGATTTACCAATGTCATACAATAGTTGTCCGTTTACATCATACAATTGCAGGGTTAAATTTTCTGCTTTGGTTAATGTGTACTCAATATTTACCACATCCCCCGTTTGTGTTGGATAAACATTGAAATCAAAAAATGATTCCTGCTCATTAATGCCGATGGTAATGTCGGTAAACACAGCTGTTATGGTATCACTTATTGTAAAATCTGTGAAAACATGCGGATCGAGTGTGCTGTTGCTTAATACATTTCCGTTAGCGGTTTCCCAATGACTGAAGACAAAATTTGTATTAGCTGTTGCGGTGAGGTTGGTAGTTATATTTCCGAAATAGGTTCCTGTCCAAGGAAATTGATTCAGATTAAGTGAATTGAACAGAATTGTTCCTGCACCGGCAGGTTCGGTTTTCAGGGTAATATCATACGGTCCGGTTAAGGCATAGCAATCGGTCCAACTGGTTGTTAAGGCTGTGCAGCGGTCATCAATAAAGTCTCGCAACTGCTGCACATTCTGTGTCCACTCGTTGTAGGTTCCGCTCCAGCGGGTGGAGTGACGGGTCATTTCCGGCTCTATCAATGCGGCTGTGCTGTCTAACTTAGGCAGCATGTTATCGCAACTGAAAACGGTGTTCCATAAATCAATCTGACGCGAAATGTAATAGTCGTTGAAGCCTTCATTCTCGCGCAGTTTCATCAGCACGCCAATGTGGTCTTCGGGGTCAGAATCTCCATCTAAACCTTCGGGGTCACAGACATCTGCGTTTGGTGAAATATCGGGAATGCCGGTGTAATTGATATAGTGTCCGAATGTGGCATCGTTGTCCCAAAGTGCATATCCCCACTTAAGATGTGTTCCGTTGGGATCGGTGCCGCGCCACCATGCAGTGTTCCAGTTCAGCCAGTCGGAGCAAACGGTAAACATATTTACCAATACATAATCAGTGAGACTAGTTACATCATAGCGATCGGCTACATACTGATAATTATTTTGCACACTTAGATCGTTGTTCATGATATAGTCATATAGCGTATACCAATCATCAAGGGCTGCCTGTCCGCCATATTCAGCCCAGGTATTTCCCCATGTTTCGATGTAATAAAGGTTAAACTTATCCTGATTGTAATAATATTTGGTGTTGTCGTGATCATCCGGATTATCGCGTAAATCATATACTCCCCAATAAGCACCGTTGAGGTAAATAACACATTTAGAACCTCTGCGCACATCAAGATTTAAGCCTCCCTGCAAACTTAGATTATGAATAAATGCATCGCGCAGGTGAGCACTACCGGCATTAGAAGGATTATGGTCTGCAGGATAATTATCATCACCGGCTGCACGAAGTATCACACGCTGAAAATTATTACGGTCGGTGGTATTAAATAATGGCGTTTCTACCGAATGGTTGTAACCCATTTCATCACGCGAAACAAAATCCAGACTGCGCTGACTGTTTGCCCACGAATCCTGTCCGTGACTATTAAACTCGCCATAGCTTTTTGCGGTGCGGGTTCCTGAAGTATCAAAATATTCAAAGCTTCCGTAAGGGCGCAGACTGTTGTCTCCATTGGCGAGTGTTGTAAGCTGTGAACCTGTAACAGAAACTACGGGCAGACTATGCATTTCGTTTATAAAATACGTTTCAAAACGAATGAAACTGCTGAGAATACTTGCGTTGGTGGAATAGGTTTTTGCTTTTATCACCGTAGTAGCCGAAACAGTAATAGGTCCGGTATAAAGCGTAGATGATTGGAGCGGTTCATTTCCGTTGAGCGTGTAACGGATAGAAGAACTGGGTTCTGTTGTGGTAAGCGTAACAGTTTGTGTAGTTGTATAAAAACCCGCGGCAACACTCGCTACCGGCTTTACGGAATAAGCACTGTAAGGTGTGGAGGTGTTATTAGATGCATTAGGTGTGGGTGTACTGAAAATACTCCATCCGCTGTTGCCGTTGGTAGTGCGCCCGTATGAGTGACCTACCTTGGTTGTGAACGTGATTTTATAATCAATTATAACGCCTGAAGAATTGGAGAACACCACAAACTCGCCATTATTTTTTGTTTGCTTGAGTGTGAAATTGGTGTGGTAATTTCCGACTGTTGAAACATCTCTGCCCGAGGCCCAGATGCGCAGGTAACCATTTCCAGCAATGGAAGTACCTGAAGGAAATTGCCATTTGGTATTGTTCAGTGAATCATCACTGAGGTAATAACCTGAAAGATTTACGGCACTTCCGGTTGTATTGTAAAGTTCAATCCAGTCGTTGTAATCATTGTGGTCGTCAACATACTGATTGAGGTTAGAACAGGAGAATTCGTTGATGACAATCTGAGCCGGACAATTGATAATTGACAATTGACAATTGATAATTACTAAAATGAGAAAAAGTTTCTTCATGGATTTTATTTTCAACAAAGATATATTTTCCGGACACAGCCTTCAAAATCATTAAAATTGCAGAATGAAAACCTACTCGCGCCCGATAACCGCTGCTCCTGAAAAATTGGTGGAGAACGGAAACTATAATCTTGGTTGTTCCAACACACCTGTGAAGCAGGCCAACCTTCTGGATTTTCCTGCGCCTTACAAATTGCCGTTGCCGCGTGCACTGAAAGCATTGCAGTTGCGCGAGTGGCAGGCTTTTCAACTGATGGGCAAAGACCATTTTGTGATGGTGGCTATTTATAATGCCAAAAAAATTTCGCTGGTGCAGTTTATTGTTTACGACATTAAAAACAACCACAAAATAAAATACGAAAAGAAGGTGGCTTCGTGGGATTTAACGGTGCCTGATACGTTGTATAATTCTATTGCTTCGTACACCAGCAAGAACTTTTCGCTTGAGGCAAAGCATAATATTGCTACCAATAAATTAGAACTTACTGCCTGGATAAAAGGCTTTCAAAATCTTCCGGATGTGAATGCACGCTTCAGCGGGTTGCACGATGTTACAACCTACACCCCCATGGTGGTTTGCAATCCGTTTTCTGCGGGAAGAGTAATGTATTCGCATAAATGCCTGATGCCGATGGAAGGAGAGTTGGTAATTGGCGACAAGCACTTAAAGTTTGCGCAAAGCGATTCGCAAATGATATTAGACGACCACAAAGGTTATTATCCTTACCCTACCATTTATGATTGGGTAACGGGCATGGGGCGCGATAAAGAAAACCGCATTATTGGTTTTAACCTTACCAATAATCAGGTGATAGAACAGGAAAAATACAACGAGAACTGTTTGTGGTTTGGTGGTGAGTTGCATCCGCTACCGCCTATAAAAGTAAAACGCCCCGAGGGTGTAAAAGGCAAGTGGCAGATAAGTGATGAATACGATATGGTGAATCTGGAATTCACGCCCGTTATCCATACTTCAGTAAACATAAATCTGCTGATTTTAAAAAGTCAGTACGAGGGACCTTATGGTTTTTTCAACGGCTACCTGAAAAAGACAACAGGCGAAAAAGTGATGATTGAAAATATGTTTGGTATGGGTGAGGATTTTTATTTGAGAGCATGAAGAAAATTAAGTTGGCAGCGGCAGGTGGCAGGTGGCAGTATTGGATGACTGCCGCCTGCTGCTGCCTGCTACTTACTTCCCACGCGCAGGAGTGGACACTCAAAAAAAATGAAGACGGCATAAAAGTTTATTCGCGCCTGCCCGAGGGTGCTAAATTTGATGAGGTGCGTGCCACCATGCGTGTAAAAACAACTCTTTCGGCTTTTACCGCTTTACTGAAAGATGTTCCGGGCTATACTGAGTGGGCTTATAACTGCGTGGAAGCAAAAATGGTACTTGCTGTTTGCGACACAGCGCAATGCTATTATACGCATACCGGTTTACCGTGGCCGGCCAGCGACCGCGACCAGGTTTTCCGTTCGTCACTGAAACAGGATAGCGTTACAAAGGTTATCAGAACTAATTCTGTTTGTGTGGTTGATATGGTAAAAGAAAATGACGGAATTGTAAGAATTAAAGAAGGAAAAACCGGATGGACACTTACTCCGCTTGCGGGAGGCTTTGTTGATGTGGAATATTTCGCAAAAATAAATCCGGGCGGAAGTGTGCCGGCATGGCTGGTAAATTCCACTATTGATATGGGACCATTTAATACACTTAAAAAAGCCCGCGAACTGCTGGAAGGTGGAAAGTATAAAGACGCTACGTTCTGGTTTGTGAAGGAGTTGGGGCAATAATTCCCGCAAACGGTTGTTGGTCCTGTCGTTCAACGAAAAAATGTAACATCCCTCTCCCCTGTTGCATAGAACTAAACGGACCCGAAAATTTGTGCGACATGAAAAATTCAATACCCCTCGTTTGTTGTTTCGTTGCTGCCTTCACCGCCCTTTCAGCGCAAACAATACAGTTTAAAAACTATGCTATTGACAACACCGGCTACGGTGCTCTTTTTCCTGCCGACCCGGGAAAAGCTGATGTTTCTATGAACAACAGTGAGCTGGAAGAGTACACTATGGAGGTTTCGAGCAACGGAAAGCGTTACGGCCTGCAAGTGGTTTTGCTGGGCACTAATTTCATTAATTCGGATAAAGAAACACTGGAAAGCCTTTTGGTTTCCTACATGCAGCTTTTGAAGTTATCGTATGATGTTACCAGTGGCATTGGTTATATCCGCGAACAAAAGCATCCTTACAATGCCGATGCCAACGGTATTCTTGATTTCTGGGAAGACGAGCGCGGGGCGCAGTGGGCCGTAAAAGGCTGGGTTGATAACACTGCACTGGCAGTGCTGTATGTGCATACCCGCTCGGCTGCCGATATGAACGTGCCTTATGAGTTTTTAGATGGGTTTGCGTTTAAAAAAGTGCCTAAAGACAAAGCGGTGTTAAGGTTTACGGGAAAAAAAAATCTGAAATAAATAAAAAGCACCGCTAATAGCGGTGCTTTTTTTGCTTTAGGCTTTCCCGTCTGCCCACTTTCCAAAATTTTCTTTTCTTTGCAATCCACAAAGAAAAAAACCAACCGAATGAAGCGACTGAGTTTATTAGCCCTATTGATTATTTCTTCTGTTCAGCTTATTGCCCAGAACATAACCGGAACCATAAAAGACCAGACCTCGGGCGAGTCATTGATTGGCGCCAGTGTGGTTATAAAAGGCACCAGCATAGGAGCCGTTACCGATTTTGACGGCAAGTTTTCGTTCAACCCCAAAGACCAGAAAGCGCCCTACACGCTTGTTATTTCTTATATAGGGTATGATACTCAGGAAAAGGTTTTGCAATCAACTTCCTCTCCCCTCAACATCAGTTTAGGTAGCAGTAAAATAGCCCTGAAAGAAGCTACCAAAGTGGAACAACGCATTTCAGAAAAGCAGAAAGAAAGCGCACTAACGGTAGAAAGCATGGACGTTATAGCCATTAAAGAAACCCCTGCCGCCAACTTTTACGAGGGCCTGGGCAACCTGAAAGGTGTTGACCTTACCTCAGCAAGTATCGGTTTTAAAATCATTAACACGCGTGGGTTCAACAGCACCTCGCCAGTGCGCTCGCTGCAAATTATTGACGGGGTTGATAACCAAAGTCCGGGCCTTAACTTTTCGCTTGGCAATTTTTTGGGAGCATCAGACCTTGATGTATTGAAAGTAGATATTATACAAGGTGCCAGCTCTGCCTTTTATGGTCCGAATGCTTTTAACGGGGTGCTGAGCATGACTACCAAAAACCCGTTTATAAAACCGGGACTGGCCGTGCAGTTTAAAGCCGGTGAGCGCGGATTATTAGAAACGGCAGTGCGCTATGCCCAGGTATTTAAAAACAAAGCGGGTGTAGATAAATTTGCCTACAAGCTCAACCTGTTTTACATGCAGGCACATGACTGGGAAGCCGATAATGATGACCCTTCCACTTCAAGCCGCGCGGGCAAGTATAATCCGGGAGGTTATGATGCTGTTAACCGATATGGCGATGAAAACCTGACTAGCGGAATAAACAATGCAACAAGTTTAAGCCAGCAAAGTCAAATGCCAGGGCTTGGATTATGGTATCGTGATGGCTACTGGGAAAAAGATCTGGTTAGCTATGACTCCAAAAACCTGAAAGCATCCCTAGCTATGCACTACCGCCTGAAAGAAGATGTGGAACTGATTGTTGCTTCTAATTTCGGAACAGGAACAACCGTTTATCAGGGCGATAATCGCTACAGTTTGAAAGACATTTTGTTTTTTCAGAACCGTATTGAAATCAACAAGCGCGATAAATATTTCTTCCGCCTATATGCAACCAACGAAGATGCAGGAAAAAGCTATGATGCAGTATTCACTGCATTCCTTATGCAAGATGCTGCAAAAGATAATATCAGATGGAGTTCAGATTACCGAAATTATTGGAGTCAAAATATTAAAGGGTTGATTTCTCCTTCCTTTGCACCTAACGGTAACTTACCAGGTTTCCCTCTATCATCATTTCCTTATGATACTACTCAGGCAAATGCTGTACTTAATATGTATATGGACTCTCTTAATAACTGGCATCAAGAGGCGAGTGATTATGCCAACTCTGCTACACTTGGTTATAATGCATATTACGAGCCCGGAACAGCAGCATTCGACAGCTTGAAAAATGCCATCATTTCGCGCAAATCGTTTGGTGAAGGGGGCACGTTGTTTTATGATAAATCGGCCTTGTATCATGCGCATGGCGAATATAAATTCAAGCCATCGTTTATGGATATTATTGTGGGTGCCAACGGAAGGTTGTATGCACCCAATTCCGAAGGAACAATTTTCAGCGACACGCTGGACAACGACAGCAACCGCATAAAAATCTACAACTACGAATACGGTATTTATGTAGGTCTTGAAAAGAAACTGAAAGAAGATAAATGGAAGTTTAATCTTACTGCACGCCTGGATAAAAACAAGAACTTCAACTTCCTTGTTTCGCCTGCCGCTTCCGTTATCTGGAATCCGCATAAAAATCACACGCTGCGTGTTTCCTTTTCTGCCGCTATCCGCAACCCCACGCTTGCCGATCAATACCTTTATTACAATGTAGGTCGCGCTATACTTATCGGAAATATTACCGGGTACGATTCGCTGGTTACCATTCCTTCATTGCTTATTTATTTTAATTCATTAAATCCGAATGATTTAGTATATTCTAAAATTGACCCCATCAGACCCGAAAAAGTAAAAACGGCTGAGATTGGTTACCGCACTTCCTTATTCAACCGGCTTTATTTTGACCTGAATTATTACTTCAGTTACTACACCGATTTTATCGGTTACAAACTTGCAGCCGATATACGATTTCTCCCTGACAACCCCGCCTATTTTAGTTATTTACAAGCCTACCGTGTTGCCAGTAATGCTGAAGGGGCTGTAACCACACAAGGCTTTTCCATCGGTGGAAATTTATTTTTCGCAAAAAATTTCTCTGTCAACGGAAACTACTCCTGGAACGTGTTGAATGAGGCATCCAGTTCCAACGACCCTATTATTCCTGCCTTCAACACACCTGCACATAAATACAATGCGGGTATAAGTGGCCGCGATTTTGACCTCAACCTCTTTGGCTGGAAAACACACCACTGGGGCTTTAACACCAACTACAAATGGGTGCAGGGCTTTGATTTTACAGGCAGTCCGCAATTCACCGGCTTTGTGCCTACTTACTATGCAGTGGATGCACAGATTAACAAATTCATTCCAAAAATTCATTGCACCATAAAATTAGGAGCATCAAACCTTACCAACAACAAACAATTTCAGGTTTATGGAGGCCCGAGAATTGGTCGCATGGGCTACATCTCTCTCTTGTTTGAGTTGGAGAAAAAACAAAAATGATTGCAAGCGAACAAATCGGAAATAAAGGAATTCTGATTGCTGCAGGTATTATTATTCTTTGGCTTGCGGTTTTTGTTTTTGCGCTATTGCAACCCCTGCAATCATTAAGCTATTGGGCTATTCCGCTCGTTCTTTTGCTCACCGAATTATTTACCGGAGTTTTCATCACTGCTCATGATGCTATTCACGAAGTTGTTTATCCGGCAAACCCGAAATTAAATCGCGCTATAGGTATTTTCTGTGCATCCGTTTTTGCATTCAACTCTTTTGACCTGATGTATAAAAATCATCATGCACATCATCAATACAATGGAGAAGAGCAGGACCCTGATTTTCACAAGAGCAGAAAATTTTTGCCTTGGTTTATTTCATTTATCAGCCACTACATCGGATGGAAACAGTTTCTATTTACCGCAATATTTTTCAACCTGTTGATGTTCGGTTTAAAAATATACGTTGTGAATCTGCTGCTGTTTTATGTATTACCGATGTGCCTCAGCACCGTGCAACTATTTTATTTCGGAACCTTTGAGCCACACAGCGGATTGCATAACAACAAACACAAAAGCGGAACACAAAACAAGAATCATCTGTGGGCGTTTGTGAGTTGTTATTTTTTCGGCTATCACTACGAGCACCACGATAACCCTGCGGTTCCGTGGTGGAGGATGTATAAGACGAAAGGCTTCGTCATTGCGAGCGATAGCGAAGCAATCTCATAATCATATGCAGCATTTCAATTGAGAGATTGCTTCTGGCGCAAAAAAGCGCCATCGCAATGACGGAGGCTTATTGCTCCGGTCGCATCTGCGGAAAGAACAAAACCTCTTGAATGCTTTCCTGATTGGTCATCAGCATTGTTAAACGGTCAATACCGATACCCATTCCTGAGGTTGGTGGCATACCGTATTCCAAAGCACGCAGAAAATCCTGGTCGATTAACATAGCTTCATCATCACCTTTTTCTGAGAGCTTCATTTGTTCTTCAAAACGCTCGCGCTGGTCAATCGGGTCATTCAACTCGGTGTAAGCGTTTGCTATTTCTTTTCCGTTTACCATTAATTCAAAACGCTCCACCAATCCTTCTTTACTCCGGTGCTTTTTGCAGAGTGGTGACATCTCAATCGGGTAGTCAATAATAAATGTAGGCTGAATAAAATTCTTCTCGCACTTCGCTCCAAAAATTTCGTCAATCATTTTTCCCTTGCCCATACTGGGGTCAGTTTCAATGTGCAATTGCTTGCAGGTATCACGCAATTGGTTTTCGTCCATTCCCGAAATATCAATGCCGGTGTATTCTTTAATTGCATCGTACATGGTGATGCGTTTAAATGGCGGCTTGAAATCAATTTCTTTATCGCCAAGTTTCACCACCGTTTGTCCGTGCAAATCCATTGCGATTTTTTCCAGTAAAGTTTCTGTGAAATCCATCATCCAGAAATAATCTTTGTATGCCACATAAATTTCCAGCACGGTAAATTCAGGGTTGTGTGTGCGGTCCATTCCCTCATTGCGGAAATCTTTTGCAAATTCATATACACCATCAAAACCACCTACAATAAGGCGTTTCAGATAAAGTTCATTTGCAATTCTTAAATACAACGGAATATCCAATGCATTGTGATGTGTAACAAAAGGTCGAGCTGCCGCACCACCCGCAATAGGTTGCAGAATTGGAGTCTCCACTTCCAGATACCCATGCTTATTAAAAGTATCACGCATGGAAGTCATCAGTTGTGTACGTTTAATAAACGTATCGCGCACTCCTTTATTTACGATTAAATCAACATAGCGCTGACGATAACGCAACTCAGGATTTCCAAATGCATCGTGCACATTTCCATCTGCATCGGTTTTTACAACCGGCAGCGGTTTCAATGATTTACTAAGTAGTGTGAGCGTTTTAACGTGAATGGAAATTTCGCCCACTTGTGTGATAAATACATAACCTGTAACACCAATAAAATCTCCGAGGTCCAAATATTTTTTAAAAACATCATTGTATAAAGTCTTGTCTTCTCCCGGACAAATTTCATCACGGTTCATATACAACTGAATTTTCCCGCTGCTGTCCTGCAACTCGGCAAAACTTGCTTTGCCCATTATGCGTTTGCCCATTAGTCTTCCGGCAATACTCACGTTAGTATAGTTTGTTGAATCGGCAGTGTAATGCTGATGAATATCGGCAGATGAAACATTCACTTCATACAACGCCTGCGGATAAGGGTCAATGCCCAATGCTTTAATTTTTTCCAGCGACTCTCTGCGTTGGATTTCAAGTTCTGTAAGTTCTTTGCTCATACTGTTTTTTGAAAAAATATTTTCTAATGTAATGCCCTTTCAGAAAGCACCAACCCATCTTCGTCAGCATATAAAAAATGACCGGCAATAAAATTAACTCCTGCAAAACGCACAGCAATATTAGTTTGTCCCTCATTACGCTTTACGCTTTTAACCGGACAAGTGCCTATTGCTTTCACGCCCACATCAATTCCTGCAATTTCTTCGCTATCACGGATGCAGCCAAACACTACAATTCCGTTCCAGTTATTTTTTTTTGCAAGCGCTCCTATCAATCCTCCAACCAATGCACAACGCAGCGAACCTCCTCCATCTACCACTAATACTTTCCCGATACCGTCTGCTTCAAGTGTAGTGCGCACAAACGTGTTATCTTCAAAAACCTTAACGGTAACAATTTTACCATTAAACGTTTTTCTGCCGCCAAAATCATTAAAAATATCTTCGGCTACCTGCAGTTTTTCGATGTGTTCGTCACACAAATCAGCTGTTTTTATGCTCATTGTAAAAAATTTAGACCGCGCGAAAATACAAAAAGCAAAATGAGGATTGTATTCATAAATTTAAACAAGTTGTTTTTTCACCTTTTCTGAACTACATTTGCCAAACTAATGAATTTATTTATTCACTCAGGCAGCCCTGTATTTTGAAAACAATGCTATTCCGGGCTTTTATTGTCAGCCTTTTTTTACAGTCGTTATTATCACAGGCGCAGAATAATTGTGATATCAATGCAATTAACACAGCTTTTACGGGTGCAGGTTATATTCCAATCCCAGTCTCAGGGCAGCCCTGTAGTATGTATTTTATAAATCCTACTTCACAGGATGCTGCTGCAAGCGAAGCACAGGCTCAGGCATTAGGAGCACATATGGTTGTATTTAATGATGCAACTGAAAACACAAACGTTGATGCAGGTCTGAGTGCTGCAGGATATAGTGGTGCTACTATCTGGATTGGCTATCACCGCACTGGAACCGGTTCCGCCACTTTTTATGCTTTGGACGGAACAACCGGAAATTTTAATGTTCCTGGGCCTAATGGCGTTTACCAGAACTGGGCAGGCGGAGAACCAAATAATAATGGGTATAACGGTTGCACCTTCGGTTGTGGCGGGCCTTTCTGCAGCGATTCATACCGTTGCAGTAATGGTGAACAATGCACACAGATTTACGGGGGTGGACAATGGAATGATTTACCCTGCGACCGTTCGAGTATTTCACTGATAGAAGTAAACATTTGCCCCCAGACTACAGCCGATCCTGACCAGACTATTTGTTCTGGTGATCAGGCAACGCTGAATACTACCACAACTTTGCTGGGTTCAAACCCTTATACCTATTCATGGTCACCATCCACATTCGTTACAAATCCTAATGCACAATCAACCCCTGTTTCTCCCGATGTTACTACTACTTATACGGTAACTACAACTGACCGTTATTCGTGTCAGGGCACATCTGATATAACGGTTACAGTAAACCCGGTAGGTGGTGAAGGCGGACCAGATGTTACACTTTGTAACGGAGGCGCAGTTCAACTGAATGCTACAGGAGGGGCAACTTATTTATGGTCACCGGCAACAGGTTTGAGCGCAACAAACATTGCTAATCCTTCAGCTTCACCATTAGTAACAACAGCTTATTTTGTTACCATTACCTCTGCTGCCGGTTGCCCATATACCGACTTTCTTACTGTTACCGTATCAGCTAATGCGCCTATCAATGCAGGAACCGATGTTTCAATTTGTCCCGGAGTTGGTAGAACATTAGCTGCAACCGGAGGTTCAACTTATGTGTGGACACCGGCAACAGGTTTAGATGATCCGAATGTTGCCAGCCCAATTGCTACGCCTGCCGTAACAACAACCTATACCGTTAACGGAACAGATGCGAATGGTTGCAGCGGTACTGATGCTGTTATAGTTACTGTAAGTGCAGCACCTACTGCAAATGCAGGAACTGATGCCGATGTCTGCGATGGCTTATCTACAACATTAAATGGCTCTGGAGGAGTTTCCTATGCATGGACACCTGCCGGAGGATTAAGCGCAACCAATATTAACAATCCTGTTGCTACACCTGCAGCTACCACAACCTACACACTTACCGTAACCGATGCAAACGGCTGCATCGATACTGATGATATGGATGTGACCGTAAATCCTTTGCCGCCTGCTGATGCAGGGGCGGATGTTCCGGTTTGCACAGGCTCTTCAATAACCTTGCAGGCAAGTGGTGGAACACAATATGCATGGTCGCCAACAACAGACCTTAGCAATCCGAATATTGCTGCACCAGTTTGCTCGGCAACAGCAGATATTACCTACACCGTTACTGTTACCGATAACAACGGTTGCGTTGCAACAGATGATGTGGATGTAACCGTAAATCCTTTGCCGGTTGCTGATGCAGGAACAGATGCAAGCATCTGCCAGAATTCAAGCACTACTCTTAATGGTGCAGGAGGCGTAAGCTATCTTTGGAGCCCTGCAACGGGTCTTGATGACGCAACCTTGCAAAATCCTTCGGCTAGTCCTCAAACAACAACTACTTATACTCTTACCGCTACCGATGCTAACTCATGCTCTTCAACTGATGATGTGGATGTAACGGTTATTCCTGCCGAACCTGTAAGTGCAGGTAACGATGCAAGTGCCTGCTTAGGCGACCCTATGTCATTGACAGCAACAGGAAACGGGGTTTCGTTTTCATGGAGCCCGGCAACGGGATTAGACAATCCGAATATTTCAACACCCGTTGCAACACCTGCCACAACAACACAATACACGGTTACGATGACTGACGCTAATAACTGCACCAGTTCCGATGATGTAACCGTAACTGTTAATCCTATTCCTGTGGCAGCTTTTTCAGCCACTTCAGTATGCAAGGGTGAACCAACAGTTTTTACCAATCAAAGTACAGTGAGTTCAGGAACAATAGCAAGTTACAGTTGGGATTTTGGAGATCTTAATACCTCGGCAGCAGCAAGTCCTTCCAATACTTATTTAACTGAAGGAGATTACACCGTTGAACTTACAGTTGTTTCTGATGAAGGCTGCACCAATACAATAACTCAAGACATTATCGTTTACCCTCTGCCGGTTGTAAGTTTTGAAGCGGTGCCTTCGGATGGCTGTATTCCGCTGGAAGTTCAGTTTAATGATTTGAGCACCATTGCATCGGGTACAAATGTTTCGTGGTTGTGGACTATTGAAGGCGTGGGTCCCATTAATGAACAAACCACTACACAAACCTTTGCAAACGCAGGCTTATATGATGTTACACTAACCGTTACTTCTGATGAAGGTTGCGTAACAACTCTTACACAAAGCAATTTTGTAACCGTTCATCCCAATCCTGAAGCGCAGTTTTTTGCTCTTCCTGAGCGCACCGAAATTCTTTTTCCTGAAATTACGTTCACCGATTTATCATCAGGCGCACCAACAGAATGGAACTGGGATTTTGGAGGAACAGGCAGTTCAACCGAAATGAATCCGACATATAGTTTTCCCGACACAGGAACATTTACCGTATTGCTGGAGGTATTTAACCAATACGGTTGCAGCGACACCATAAGCCACACCGTTGTTATCACCCCTTCGTTTACCATTTATGTTCCCAGTGGATTTACTCCTGACGGTGATGGCGTAAATGACATTTTTCTGCCCAAAGGAATTGGCTGGAGAGATTATGAACTGCGTATTTACAGTCGCTCGGGCAATCAGGTATTCAGTACGTTCGACCCCTTACAAGGCTGGGACGGCAGTGTGCGCGGTGCCGGAAGAGTAACTATTTCCGATGTATATGTTTGGCGCATTTACGTTCGCGATAAAAATAACCGCAAGCAGGATTACAAGGGTATTGTTACGTTGGTAAGGTAATTACCTACAACAACTCGTTTGCCAAATTCGCCAACTCGCTCCTCTCCCCTTTCTCTAAAGTAATGTGCGCACAAATCGGATGGTTTCTGATTTTATCAATCAGGTAAGAAAGTCCGTTACTCTGCGTATCAAGGTAAGGCGTATCAATCTGGAAAATATCACCGGTAAAAATAATTTTGGTATTCTCACCTGCACGGGTAATGATGGTTTTTACTTCGTGTGGTGTTAAGTTCTGCGCTTCATCAACGATAAAGAAAATATTGGAAAGACTGCGGCCGCGGATATATGCAAGCGGAGTGATTACCAGTTTTTCGTTGTCCACCATGTCCTGAATTTTCTTGAATTCTTTTCCGCCCTCCGGAAATTGGTTCTGGATAAATTTCAGATTATCCCACAGCGGTTCCATGTAAGGATTGATTTTAGATTTGATGTCGCCTGGCAGAAAACCAATGTCCTTATTACTGAGCGGAACAATAGGTCGCGCCAGATAAATCTGACGGAATTCACGTTTTTGTTCCAATGCTCCTGCCAATGCCAACAACGTTTTTCCTGTTCCTGCCACGCCTTGTATGGTTACCAAACTCACGCGCGGATTCATAATGGCGTGCAATGCAAACACCTGTTCTGCATTCAACGCCTTTACACCAAAGGCACTGTTTTTTTCAACACGCTCCAGCATTTTTGATTCTGCATTGTAGCAAGTCATTGCTGAAGTTTTTCCGTTGCGCAGAATGTAATAATGATTGGTGAGCGGTTCTTTTATTCCTGCTTCTTTAGCATCGCAGGTTCCGGTTTCGTAAACTTTGTTGATGGCTTCGGTGGTACTTTTATCAACGATAGTTCTGCCGGTATAAAGCGTATCAACATTTTTTATTTTTCCTGTTTCAAAATCTTCGGCAGTGAGGTTAAGCGATTTTGCTTTCAGACGAAGATTGATGTCTTTTGAAACCAGAATTACTTTGCGGTCCGGAAATTCATTCACCAGCGAAAGTGCTGAATTCAGAATTTTATGGTCAGCTTTTTTCTCGCCAAAAACCTTGTCAGCATCTATGGTGCTGTGACTGTTCATCACCACTTTGAATTTTCCTTTTTTGTCGGAACCGTTCAGGTTAACCCACTCCTGCAAGGTGTGGTGCTCTGAAAGTGCATCTAACATGCGAATGAATTCGCGTGCAGAAAAATTCTTGGTATCGTTTCCTTTTTTGAAGTTGTCAAGCTCTTCGAGAACTGTTATCGGAATGGCTACATCGTGCTCCTGAAAACTCTGGAGGGCGTTGTGGTCGTAGATGATTACTGAAGTGTCGAGAACGAAAATCTTTTTGTTTTTGTCTTTTGGCGGCATACTCGATGCTAGGGGGGGATAGTTCGCAACGAAAGTATGTTTTGGAATCACAGCAAATTGAATTCAGCGATTCAATTTTTAAACAAAATGCTGTTACTAAATATATTTTTCAGAACAATAAATTCTCAAACGGGTAACGCTTCGTGTGAATCATTTTCACCTGCGCATAAATTTTCTCGCGGAATTCATCAATGTTTATTTTTTGCTCTGCAGAAATAAACACACAATTATTTCCCAATCGCGACATCCAGCTTTCTCGCAAATCATCTAACGAAAGATTCTCTTTTGTGGAAGGCAATAAATCATCTTCCTCCTTTTTAGTGTAGGTAAATGCATCAATTTTATTGAACACCACAATCACTTCTTTGTCCTTTGCACCAATCTCAATCAGTGTTTCATTCACTACGCGCATCTGGTCTTCAAACTCTGGATGCGAAATATCTACAACGTGTAATAAAATATCAGCTTCGCGAACTTCATCCAAAGTAGATTTAAATGATTCAACTAATTGGTGAGGAAGTTTGCGGATGAAACCAACGGTGTCGGTCAACAGAAAAGGAAGATTTTCAATCACCACTTTTCTTACCGTTGTATCAAGCGTTGCAAACAATTTATTTTCTGCAAACACCTCGCTCTTGCTCATCACATTCATGATGGTAGATTTCCCAACGTTGGTATAGCCCACCAAAGCAACACGCACCAAAGCTCCGCGATTTTTGCGTTGCGTTGCCATCTGCTTGTCAATGGTCTCTAATTTTTTCTTCAGAAGAACAATTTTATCACGAATAATTCGTCTGTCGGTTTCAATTTCTGATTCTCCCGGACCACGCATACCGATACCGCCTTTTTGTCTTTCTAAGTGAGTCCACATGCGTGTCAAGCGAGGAAGCAGATATTCGTATTGAGCAAGCTCTACCTGCGTTCTGGCATGTGCAGTTTGCGCGCGTGCAGCAAAAATATCAAGGATAAGATTGCTGCGGTCAAGTATCCTGCATTCCAGAATTTTCTCGATGTTACGCAGTTGCGAAGGGCTTAACTCATCATCAAAAATGGCAATGTTGATTTCGTTCTCTTTGATAAAAATTTTTATCTCATTTATTTTTCCTGAACCCAGAAACGTTGCAGAATCAGGCTTGTCCATTTTTTGCGTGAAGCGTTTAACCGGAATTGCACCCGCTGTTTCTGTAAGGAAAGCAAGTTCATCCATGTATTCCTTCACCTTCTTTTCGTCCTGATGTTGGTTAATCATACCGATAAGAATTGCTTTCTCCTGCTTCTTCGCTGTATCAAATAATTGTTTCTTGCTCATTTTGTCTTGTAGCGGGCAAAAGTAGGTATTTAACATTATTTAATAATTCATGCAAACTGTAATACAAGTCAATCATTACCTTTGCCGCGCTATAAATCAAAATTTTATGAAATCTGTTTTCATCGTTCTTGTTTGTTTCTCACTTATATCCTTTCAGGCAAAGGCGCAGGAAGCGTGGTCGTTGCAGAAATGCATTGAATATGCACTGGAAAATAATATCTCTGTAAAGCAGAACGAGCTGAATGCAGATTTGGCAAAAGAAAATTACAACCAGAGTATCGCCAATATGGCTCCTTCGCTGAATGCCGGAGCATCGCACTCCTACAACTGGGGACAACGTATTGACCCTTTCACTAATACCTTTGCGACTAATCGAGTGCGCTCCAATAATCTTTATATAAGCTCGCAGGTAACACTTTTCAGTGGACTGCAACTGCAAAACACGCTAAAGCAAAACAGCCTGAATTACCTTGCTGGTAAATACGATGTTATGAAAATGAAAAATGACATTGTGTTAAACGTAGCTACTGCTTATCTCAATGTTTTGTTTGCACAGGAATTATTAGGCGTTGCAAAAACACAAAAATCAATTACCGAAACACAGGTTACGCGTACGCAAAAATTAGTGGATGCAGGAACACTTGCTCTGGGTAGCCTTCTTGATTTGCAGGCGCAGCTTGCTTCAGATGAATTAACTATTGTAAATACAGAAAACCAATTAGCTATTGCTTTACTTACACTTTCACAACTTATGAATATAAAAGTTGGCAGCGACTTTACTATTGTAAGGCCGCAATTAGAAATACCTGCCAACCCAATTCTGGCTGAAAACCCCGAACAGATTTATCAGTTTGCATTAAACAATCAACCTTCCATAAAAAGTGCTGAAACGAAAGTTCTTAGTGCTGAGAAAGCCGTAAAAATTGCAAAGGGAACTGCTTATCCGAGCCTTACATTAAGTGGCTCCATAGGTTCTGGATATTCGGGTTTGAGCCAAAAAGTAGTAGGCTTTGAGCCGGGAACACCAAGTATTATTGGATACACTCCCGATACAGTTCCTGTCTACTCTGTTTCTTCGTCTGTAAGTCCCATTTTAGAAAAAACTCCTTTTGGCGAACAATTAAAAAACAACGTAAACGAAAATATTGGCTTCAACTTAAATATCCCGATTTTTAATGGATGGCAAAGCCACAACTCTATCAGTCGCGCTAAGATTGCAAGGCAAAATGCAGAATATACTTTGCAACTGAGTGAACAAAACCTGAGACAAACCATTGAACAGGCCCATGTAGATGCACAAAGTGCCTTGAAACAATTTTATGCCACAAAAAAAACAGTGGAGGCGCTTTCGCAGGCTTTTGATTATGCCGACAAAAGGTTTAACGTTGGTGCGCTGAACAGCACTGATTACAATACTGCCAAAAACAGGCTGAACAACTCACAATCTGATTTACTGCGAAATAAATACAACTTTATTTTCAAATCCAAGGTTTTGGATTTTTACATGGGCAAGCCGATTACGTTGTAATCATCATTACATTTGCCTGCGTTTTAAAAAAATCTTTTCATGAAGAACAACAGACTTCTGATTGTTGCAGGCATTGCAACCGTCATTATTATTATAGCTTTAGTCATTGGTAAAAAGCAGGGCTGGATTGGCAAAAGCGATGCCACGGAAGTAAGCATTGAAAAAGTTACTAAACGAACTATTGTTGAAACCGTTGCTGCCAGCGGAAAAGTGCAACCCGAGGCTGAAGTGAAAATTTCGCCCGATGTTCCCGGAGAAATTATTGAACTCACGGTAAAAGAAGGCGACAAAGTAATTGCAGGACAATTGCTGCTGCGCATAGATCCGGATATTCAGCAATCGAATGTTGAACGTTTAGAAGCTGGTTTGAATACTGCAAAGGCCAATCTTGCCAATGCAAAATCAAGAAAAGCGCAGGTTGATGCACAGTTTACAAACGCCAAAGCATTGTATGAGCGCAATAAAAAACTGTTCGAACAAAAAGTAATTTCAGATCAGGAATATGATGCTGCCACATCAAGTTATGAAGTGGCGAAGAATGAAGTGGAAGCCGCTAAACAGAACGTAAGCGGAGCAGATTTTAATGTAAAAAGCGCAAATGCCGCATTGCAGGAAGCCAAGAAAAACCTGACCAGAACAACCATCTTTTCGCCTGTTAACGGAACCATTTCAAAACTTTCTGTGGAAAAAGGCGAACGCGTTGTAGGAACATCACAAATGGCGGGAACAGAGATTATGACCATTGCCAATTTGAATGAAATGGAAGTTAATGTGGATGTAAACGAAAACGATATTGTGCGCGTGGGTGTTGGTGACAGTGCCGATATTGAAGTGGATGCCTACATCGGCAGAAAATTCCGCGGTGTTGTTACCAGTATTGCCAACTCTGCAAATGTTTCAGGTGCATTGGTTGACCAGGTTACCAACTTTGAAGTAAAGATTCGTATTCTTCAGGAATCCTATAAAGACTTAGTGAACGAAAAACAACCTTTGCTTTCGCCTTTCCGCCCCGGAATGTCGGCAACAGTGGAAATTCGCACCAAAACATCAAAAGACATTCTTTCTGTTCCTATTCAGGCTGTAACATCGCGCGCTGCAAACGACACTTTAAATGCTGAAGAGGAAAAAGGAAAGAAAAAATTTAAAGAGAAAGAATTCGCTGATGCAACGGAAGAAAGTGAGAAAAAAACTGTTGCTGAAACGGAAACAGAAGTTAAAGAATGTGTGTTTGTTCTGGAAAACGGAAAAGCAAAATTAGTGTATGTGAAAACCGGCATACAGGACAATAATTACATTGAAATAATTTCAGGACTAGGAGAAAATACAGAGGTAATTACCGCACCTTACAGTCAGGTTTCAAAACTATTGAAAGAGGGCGATGCCGTGCAGGTAGTGGAAGAAAAAGAACTTTACGGAAAGAAGAAGAAGTGATTTGTTATGGAATACACTCACAAAGAAATAGAAGAGCGCTGGCAGAAATACTGGGCTGAGAAAAAAACATTCTCACCAAAAAAAGATACAGCCGCACCAAAATATTACGTGCTGGATATGTTTCCCTATCCTTCCGGAGCCGGTCTGCACGTAGGCCATCCGCTTGGATACATTGCATCAGATATTTATTCGCGCTACAAGCGTTCGCAGGGATTTAATGTGCTGCACCCGATGGGTTATGATTCGTTTGGTTTGCCTGCTGAACAATATGCTATTCAAACAGGACAGCATCCAGCTGTAACAACTGAACAAAACATTAAACGCTACCGCGAACAATTAGATAAATTAGGTTTTTCATTTGACTGGGAAAGACAAGTTAAAACTTCTGACCCTAGTTATTACAAATGGACTCAGTGGATTTTTCTACAGCTTTTTAATTCGTGGTATAATCCCGAAACCAATAAAGCGGAAGCGATTGAAACTTTGATTCAGAAATTGGAGACTGAAAGAACTGACTGGAAAACTTTATCTGAAAAAGAAAAGAGCGATGTGCTTATGGAATATCGCATTGCTTATTTGGGCGAAGCATTTGTGAACTGGTGCCCTGCATTGGGAACGGTGCTGGCAAATGATGAAGTGAAAGACGGTGTTTCAGAACGTGGCGGCTATCCTGTTGAAAGAAAGCTGATGAAGCAATGGAGCATGCGAATAACTGATTACGCTGAAAGATTATTGACTGGTTTGGATTCTATTGACTGGAGTGAATCAATTAAAGAATCGCAGCGGAACTGGATTGGAAAAAGTGAAGGGTGTTCAATACGTTTCAATCTTGAGAAGGATGAGAAAACAACTATCGAAGTTTTCACAACACGCCCAGACACACTTTTCGGAATCACATTTTTAACGCTTGCTCCCGAGCACGAACTGGTTTCAAAAATTACAACCGAAGAAAACAAACAGCAAATTGAAGCCTATTTAAACTACGCCAAAAACCGCAGTGAGCGCGAGCGTCAGGCAGATGTAAAAAAGATAACCGGACAGTTTACAGGCGCTTATGCTGTTCATCCGTTTACCGGAAGACAAATTCCGGTGTGGGTGGGTGATTATGTTTTGGCAGGCTACGGAACAGGCGCTGTGATGGCAGTTCCCGGTGGTGACCAACGCGACTGGAGTTTTGCAAAACATTTTGGATTGCCAATTATTCCTGTGATTGAAGGCAGCGATATTGACAAAGAAGCCAACGAAAGCAAAGAAGGAAAAATGATTAATTCTGATTTTCTGAATGGCTTGCAGGTGAAAGAAGCAATCAAAAAAATAATTCCTGAAATTGAAAAGCGCGGGTTAGGAAAAGGTAAAATAAATTTCCGTTTGCGTGATGCTGCTTTTGGCCGGCAGCGTTATTGGGGCGAACCTATTCCTATTTATTACAAAGACGGAATTCCGTTTGCAGTTGATGAAAAAGATTTACCGGTAGTGTTGCCTGATGTGGATAAATTTTTACCTACCGAAGATGGTGAGCCGCCCTTGGCGCGAGCAAAAGACTGGAAATACAAAGGACAATACGATTACGAATCCACCACCATGCCGGGCTGGGCAGGAAGCTCATGGTATTACCTGCGTTACATGGATCCAAATAACGACAAAGAGTTTGTTTCCAAAGCAGCAGCTGATTATTGGAAAGATGTTGACTTTTATTTAGGCGGTTCTGAACACGCCACCGGACATTTATTGTACGTGCGCTTCTGGACAAAATTTTTGAAAGACCGCGGATTTATTTCGATTGAAGAGCCAGCTAAGAAATTGGTTAATCAGGGGATGATACAGGGAGTCTCACAGTTTGTTCACCAATATATTTTAAGCTCTGGGCCTGTAATGGATGATATTGACACTTATTTGGAGCCAAAATATTTTCCTTTAGTTTTTATTTCAAAATCATGGGCTGATGATTTACATAATGGCAAATTGTCAAAAGAAAGACAAGCAGCAATCAACAGTGAATTAGAAAAGATAAAATCTAAGTTAGAAAAAGAATATCCTACTAAAAATGTATCACTTCAAAGCACTTTAAAAGTTGGGGCGGTTAGAGTTGATGTAAATTATGTCAACAATAATATTTTAAACATTGAAGATTTCAGAAATTGGAAAGATGAATTCAAAGGCGCAATATTTATTCCTGATGAGGATGGAGAAATAAAATGCACTCCTGAAGTTGAAAAAATGTCCAAGTCAAAATGGAATGTTGTAAATCCTGATGAGTTGGTTGAAAAATACGGAGCAGACACTTTGCGCATGTATGAAATGTTCCTTGGTCCACTGGAGCAAAGCAAGCCATGGAACACTAATGGAATTACAGGAGTTTCCGGCTTTCTGAAAAAATTCTGGAAATTATTTCAAAACGTTTCTAATGAAGCTGCAACAAAGGCTGAATTAAAAGTGCTTCACAAAACCATCAAAAAAATCACCGATGATATTGAGAAGCTGTCGTTCAATACCTGCGTAAGCACCTTTATGATTTGTGTGAATGAGCTCACCGATTTGAAATGTAATAAGCGTGAGATTTTAGAACCTTTGGTTGTGTTGATTGCACCTTTAGCTCCTCACATTGCTGAGGAATTATGGAATAAATTCGGTCATACTGAAAGCGTAACGTTTGCTGAATGGCCAGAATACAAAGAAGAACACACGGTTGAGAATTCATTCAGCTATCCTGTATCGTTCAATGGCAAAACGCGTTTCTTTCAGGAGCTTGATGTTGCACTTTCAAAAGAGGATGTAGAAAAAGAAGTGATGGCGTTGGAGCAGACACAAAAATATCTGGAAGGCAAACAGCCAAAAAAGGTGATTGTGGTGCATAAAAAGATTGTGAATATTGTGGTCTGATTAACGTCACCCTGAATTTATTTCAGGGTCTTAAGAGTGAGATGCTGAAACAAGTTCAGCATGACGAGAATTACACAAAGAAAACAATCCCAGCCATTAAAGCAGTGCCGAGAATAAATCCTGAATAGACCTGTGCGGGTGTATGTGCATATAATTTCAGTCTCGCATAACCAATAAAACCTGCAAGTAGGGTTACTACATAAATCGGCAAAATAAAATCTGCGCCCAAACGGATTGACAATGCCAGCAGGCTTCCTATAACACCACCAACAGCAATCATGTGAATACTAATTTTCCAAATGATGGTGATGAAAAAACAAACTACAATGGATAAAATTGTTCCGAGTAATAACAGATAAACCAGTTCCGGCAGTGCTAGTTTGCGCAACAAATAATACAACGCAAAATACAAGATAATGGAAATGAGAAATGGAATTTTTCGCTCTGATGCTTCAGGCATATCAAGGCTGGAGATAACTCCGCGTTTTATGAGCCAAAGAAAAATCATAGTTGGCAACAGAACCGTAAATGCTATAAACAGAAAATAGATAAATGTCTTCATCTCATCTGCGATGCTGAAAGCAATAAATGTATCACTGTTAAACAGTATCAGCAGCGTTAACAGCGGCATCATCAGCGGCTGAAAAATGATAGAGATTATTTTCGCGATTTTTTCTTCCATTTATTTTATTTCAAAGTCATCGGCATCCAGCATGGCAGGAAATTTCTCACGATAATCCTGCAAAATTTTCCATGAGAGTGTTATCGTTTCGTGTTTTGATTCATTCGGTTGAATGGTGCTTAACTTTTCTCCCAGCGGATTATAAGCAGCACTGTCTCCCGAATAATCAACATTATATCCGTCAGCACCGATACGGTTTACAGCAACAACATAACTTTGATTCTCCACAGCGCGTGCAGGAGCCAGTGTATTCCATGCAAGACTTCTCCGTGCAGGCCAGTTGGCAACATAAATCAATAAATCATACCAGCCTGCTCCTCCCCGCGATGCTGCCGCATTTCTGCTCCAAACAGGAAAACGCAAATCGTAACATATGAGAGGTGATACATTCCAGCCTTTTATTTTTACTATCAGTTTTTTTTCTCCTGCGGTAAAATGATTTTGTTCATTAGCCATGCGGAAAAGATGGCGTTTGTCATACGTTTGAAAATTACCATCAGGCTGCATCCAGATTAAACGATTATAGTTTTTACCATTTTCAGTAATCATCAGACTTCCTGTGATTACACAGTTTTTTTCTTTTGCTTTTTCTTTCAGCCAGGCGATTGATTTTCCGTTCATGGTTTCAGAAACAGAAGTGTTCATGGTAAAACCTGTGCTGAACATTTCAGGAAGAATTACTAAATCTGTTTGCTCTTTAACACTAATCAATAACTCATCAAACATGGAGATATTTTTCTCCACATCTTCCCAGTGCAGTTGTGTTTGAACGAGTGTTACTTTTAAATCTTCCATTTATATTTTATTCATTAGGTAATGATGCATATAATTCATTAACCAATGTCTTTTGTCCCTCTTTAAATATGTTGATGCAATTAAAGTTTATCAAAATACCCTTTGGCTTCTTTAACATCCGCATATATGACAATAATACTGCATCATGTATCGGATGAAAATCGTCTGTAGATTTTAATTCAACACATAAGATATCTTCAACTAGCACATCTAATCTCAATTCTGTATCTAATTCCAATCCTTTATATTCAATTGGAACCCATAATTGCTGTTTGTAATTTATTCCTTGCAAGGCCAATTCCCTGACAAAACATTTTTCATAAACACTTTCCAATAAACCTGGACCAAGTTGCTTATGAACTTCAATAGCACAACCGATTACTTTATATGTCAGGTTGTCTAAATACTTCTTTGTCATCTTTATTTTTTTACCACATAGACACATAGGAAACATAGTGTTTTCACATAGATTCTATGTGCTTTTCTTATGTGCTCTATGTGTCTATGTGGTTCAATTAAATTTTAAATCTTACAAAGCTTCTCCGCTGCTTCACTCAACACTTCTTCACTTTTCGCAAAACAAAAACGAATGTATTTATTGTCCACTCCCTCGTGATAAAAAACGGAAATAGGAATAGAGGCTACTTTATTTTCTTTAGTAATGCGTACTGCAAAGTCGGTATCCTTCTCCGTTGAAATGCTGTCGTATTTTACCAATTGAAAATACGTTCCGGCAGAAGGGAGAAAACTAAAACGTGAATTTTTTATCAGTGAATTGAAGTAATCACGTTTCTGCTGATAAAATTTGGGCAGACTTAAATAGTTATTTTCTTCTTTCAGAAAATCTGCCAGCGCCATTTGTATCGGTGTGTTGCAACTGAAAACAATGTATTGATGCGCCTTGCGATATTCCGTCATTAAATTTTCAGGGCCAACAACGTAACCCATTTTCCAGCCTGTATTGTGAAACGTTTTTCCGAAAGAAAAAACTGCGAGACTTCGTTCAGCAAGTTTTGGAAATCTGCACACACTCTGATGTAGTTGCCCATCAAAAATAATGTGCTCATACACCTCATCGCTCAAAACAATGATATTAGAATCATTGGTGAGCTTTTCCAGCTCCTGCATATCTGATGCGCTTAACACACTACCCGTTGGGTTGTGCGGACTATTGATGATAATCATCTTGGTGCGAGGAGAAACTAATTTACGCACCTCATTCCAGTCGATGTGAAAATCGGGTTGCTTTAACTGAATATAAATCGGAATGCCACCATTCAATTCTATTGACGGAGTATAACTATCATATGCCGGCTCGAACACAATCACTTCATCACCTTCACGAATCAAGGCTGCAATGGCGGTATAGATGGCAAGTGTGGCTCCGGCTGTAATGGTTATTTCCGTTTCTGGATTGTATTTTGTTGCATACAGTTTTTCAATCTTCTCTGCAATGGCTTCGCGCAAACCAATAAAACCCGGCATAGGTGCATATTGGTTAAAACCCTTCATCATGTAGTGATGCACTTTGTCAAACAGATCCTGCGAACTACTGTAATCGGGAAAGCCCTGCGAAAGATTGGTTGCACCAACTTCAGCGGCAAGTTTTGACATTACTGTAAATATGGTGGTACCTGTTTTGGGTAGTCGTGAAGTTACTTCTCCTGGAAATTGCATCGCTCGTTTTGTTTCGGGAATAAAAGTAGGAAATCATCTCGTCTTTGCGAGGGTTATTCACCCGAAGCAATCTCAAAATAGATAGAGATTGCTTCGCTACGCTCGCAATGACGAACGCTGATTATTTTCCGGTTGCAAAAAAAACCTTTATCTATGCAAAAAAATTCAAAAAAACATGAAAATCACAACAAACTCAGTAGTGTCAGTAACCTACAAGCTCAATTCAAAACCGGAAGGCGGAGAAGAGAAATTTATTGAAGAGGCAGGAAAAAACAATCCACTTACTTTTCTATTCGGAACAGGCGGAATGATTGCCGGTTTTGAAGCGAACCTCAACGGACTTTCTATTGGTGATACATTTAATTTTAGTGTAAAACCTGAAGATGCTTATGGTGAAAAGCATCCTGATAATTTAGTTGACCTTCCTATTGAAGCTTTTAAAAACGAGAAAGGAGAAGTTCAACGCGACATGCTGAAAATAGGTGCTATTATTCCGATGCAGGATAATGAAGGGCATCACATGCGTGGCGTTGTTACAAAAGTTGGAATCAACGATGTAACTATGGATTTCAATCATCCACTGGCAGGGCAACACCTGCGTTTTGAAGGCGAAGTTATTTTAGTAAGAGCAGCTACAGCAGATGAATTGGCACATGGTCACGTTCACGGACCGGGCGGGCATCATCACTAATTTTCGTCATGCTGAACTCGTTTCAGCATCTTAATTATGAGACCCTGAAACAAATTCAGGGTGACGTTAAAATCCTAAACTGATTCTAATTGCTGTTCTGGGTTTCTGGTTGTTTTCAAAAGCAGCCACAAAGTCCACTCTGCCTATTTTGAAGATGTGCTCCAGTCCGGCAGTTACCTCAACATACTGGTGATTATTCCGGAAATCCAAGAGCAAATGAGAGCCGGCAACTGGCTGCCACCCTAACTTTTTCCAAACGGGAATGGTGCCGAAAAGAAAACCATTAAAATGATGTTCGTAATGCGCCTCAAGGTATTCGCCTGTGGTGCTTAAACGATAATAAGGCATAGCACGAAACGCTGATAAACGTTGAGGAGCAAGAATAACTTCACTCGTCATAAAGTGGCGATAATCCACAAAAGGAACAGTGTTTGTATTAAAGAATTTTCCAACACTTACGGTATATTCAGAAGTACCAAACACACCCAGCTTCATATCATCTTCAACTGAAATTTTTACAAAATCAAAGTTGGTTTTACTTTGAAAAATTCCTGCAATTCCTTTTTCGTAAGCAATCCTGATAGCAGGATATTTCGAATCTGAATTGAACTTCTCGTGCGGATACAAATAATATTTTTGTCCGAAACGGATGCGGACGCTGGCATTGAAGGTGAACGCACGATATGGAACAAACGCAGCTAAGTCACTGGTCTGCGGATTGTTAGAAGTAAACTCCTTGTTCTTGCTGTCCACATAAAGGGCACTCAGGTTGCTTGCATTCAGCAATGGCTGGCGCACTGCATATTCAGCACCGGCATTTAATGTTACACCGTTAAAAATTTCGCGGCCCCAACCGACATTTGCATAGGTCTTTTCAAAAATTTTCAGATAATTTTTTTCTAAGAAAACAGTGTAAAGCGTGTTGATAAAAGGCGCTATCGGATTTGCCTCATTATACTGACTTACAAATTTGCCAAACTCAGCACGGATATTCATGCGGTTGATGGCATTGAAGCGGTAATTAAACCCAAGCTTGCCATAAAATTTCTGACTGCTGAAACCGTATCGGAATGTGTTATCAATGCGCAACCGTTTCTTCAGTTCTTTGTGTTCCCACTCCACACTGTAAGTTGGGTTCAGAACAATTCCTTCAACGGTGTTGAACTGCAAAATCTCAAACAGTGTGGGAATATTCCAGTCAATGTTTTTGAACGTATTCCGCATGGTGTAACCGAAAATAAAATTAGAAACACGGTACTTATTTTTCTTCGTGTCAATGGAATCCATATACACTTTACTTTCTTTTAAAACCTCCACACTGTCTTTCAGTTTATAATCCTGAACTTCAAGCGGAGTAAGGGGAACAAGGCGCACATCGTTCCAGTATTCTTCGCTGCGCTTGTTGGAGTTTTCTTCCACTTTTACCTTCTCGGCTTTAAAGAATTTTTTGCTGAACTCAGGCCCTAAATCATATTTGGAATACACTCCGTTGAAATAACCGTTGCCTTTAAATCCGAGCAGCTTTACATCAAATTTGAAATTGAAATTCTGCGTTCCTTTCATCCATACATCATTGGTAACGGGAATGTAAACCTGTTTTATTTTCAGCGTGTCGAGAAACTCAATGTTAGATTCGCGTGTCAGGTAAAACTCAATGCTGTGTATGCGCCAGGTATTTTCCTGTATGTAGATAAACCCGTTGTAAACAGGCGAACCTTTTACGCGCGGAATAACTTCAATCTTATTTACAAGTACCGTGTCTTCATAAAATGCACCCACCAATTTGTAGCGATAATGCAGCATAGCCGAAGGTGCTATGGGCGAAATAAAATTACGCTCGGCAAAGCTTACCTCAATGTTGGGCTCATAAAAATTGAAATCAAAATCAATGGCGCTGTTCCAGGTAAAGGCCTGCGACTTGCCGCTAACCTTTGAAGAGATAACTGTTTCTTTCCGCTTGTTGGGAGCTTCAAAATGCAGGCGCGAAACCGATTCGCTCAGGTAAACAATTCCGCTGCGGTTTTTATCCAGGCCATCAATTTCAATGTTGCGACCGAGAATACTTTTAGGAACATTTTCGGCATAGTTCATTCCTTTTATATACACATCGCAGGAGTATTTTTTTACCTGCTCTAAATAGAATTTACGCTTCTGCTGTGCTTTGCGGATAATCTCATAAGAAGGGTCTTCGCCATTACCGTTTACATTTGCTTCTACCAATACAATAGCTTGGGGCTCCATGATAACATCCAGTGTAACATCATCCCCGCGTATCTCCATATTGCGGGTTTCAGTACGGTAACCGATGTAGCGAAACACTACGTGATAAAAACCATCTTTCAGTTCCAGAAAATACTCACCATTAATGTTGGTCATGGTGCTTACGGTGGTACCTTCAATATTTACGGTAAGAAAAGCAAGGGGTTCATTCTTCTTATCAGAAACACGTCCGCTTAGTTTGGCTGCAAAGGCAGTACCCGAAAAAACAAGGGCTGAAAAAAGGATTATAAGTTTTCTGAAAATCATTGGAAAGGCCGCAAATTTAATGATTAACTCATCAAACGTTTTTCTTGAGTAAATAGGTTATAAACTCTTTACTTTTTTCTACCTTTCGCAAAATTTAAAATACTACAAATGAAAAAACTATTACTCTTTTCTCTTTCCATTTTCTCGTTCTCTGCTTTTGCACAGATAAGCATTGATTTAAGTGATATTGCAGTTATTGGTGATGTTATCAACCGCAAAGCAGATACACTTACTCCTATTACCGGTCCCGGTCCGGCAGGTGCTAACCAAACCTGGACAATGACTACCATCAGTTCAAATCCTACTTATATTCTGAACGAAAACACTTCAGTAGTTACCGTTGCCAGCACACCATATGCTGCACAATTTTCAAATTCTAATGTTGCAATGACCAATGATAATGCAAGCTATGCTTACACAAACCACAACAGCTCAACCATGACCACACAAGGCGGTGCAGGAGATTTATTGATGTTGGGGAATACAATTGTAGCTCCTTTAAATCCTGATTTAAAGCTTCATAATTTTCCACGCACATACAACAATTCGTTCACTGATAATTATGCTGTTGATGTTACTATTAATGGAAGCGTTATTTCTCCATTGGTTAGTCAGGTTCGTTACAAACGTGTGGCAACTGTTACCGATGTTACCGATGGCTGGGGTTCAATTACAACGCCTAACGGCACTTATAGTGATGTGTTGCGTGTAAAACGCAGCGACCACGGAAAAGACACCATCTGGATATTACCAACAATCGGTTTCCCGCCTGCATGGTCGGTTTTCAGCACAAAAGATGATACAACCTACAGCTATCAATGGCTGGGAAAACAAATGAAACTTGCAGTTGCTGAACTGAACTACGATAGTCTTGACCAACCTAAAACATTTAAATGGACTTTATTACCTCCTCCGGGAACTGTTGGTTTTAGTGAAAATGTAGCTGTTGCAAATGCAGAATTATTTCCTGTTCCCGCTGCTGAAACTGTTTCACTCAGATTAGGAAATGAATTGGAAGCAGGTGAATATTTCTTCACGGTTTATGATGTTGCAGGAAAAATGCTGATGCAGGAAAAAGTGTATGCAACAGCAAATTCAACGTATAATTTCTCTGTGCAGAATTTACCGCAAGGTTTCTACTCTTGGCAATTTATTGACAGAAATAACCTGCATAAAGCATCAGGAAAATTAAGTGTAGTGCGTTAGTGTACCACACTTAATTTTAATGTGGAGGAATTAACACGACAAAAATAAATTCCCGAATTCCATTGCGAAACATTCAATTGAAAAGCCTGCTTGCCGGGCTTTTCAATTTTTCGGCTTTCTGCTAAAATCAGTTTGCCGTTTAAGTCATAAACACTGAAGTCAATTTCCGATTCATCATTCACATAAAAACTGAGTGTTGCGTTTTCGCTTACAGGATTTGGAAAAACCGTCATTTCTGTAACAGAAGTATTTTCTTCTACTGATACTACTCCTGAATTAATTGCGGCACCTGCTGTTGCATTGTATGCGTACTCAGTGATAGTGAACGCAACATAATCAGTTGAGATTTTAATTTTTGCCCAAGCATAATGCACCTCTCCGTTGATATTGAATTTCAAACCGAGATAACGGTTAAAGCCATCGGGCCAATCGGCATCTTCCATTATTAGCTCATGGTCTCCACCCATTACTCCTTCATCTACAAACGTTGAAGTGCTATCAATAACTTCATTCGAAGACAGTGCTGAAGGATATCCTGTAATTGCCGGAAAGCCTGCATAATAACCTATGAGTGAATCCTGATTAGAAAGCCCTGTTGCCTGCACAATATCAATTCCTCCATCGGTAGTTTTTTCAATCAGGAACTCAGGATTTCCGTCATTATTAAGGTCAAGTTGATAGTTTGAACTTACCAATGAGTCGGGATTGACATCGGTATAAATAACCTGTGCTCCTGCGTTAAAAGCGATAAACAAGAAGAAAATCGAAAATGGAAATTTTTGCATTGTGATAAATATCAGTTTATAAATTGACTACTGTCATTCATTTTGTAAATGAATAGAACAAATATTGCAATAAAATTAATAACCCATGAAAAACATAACCTTACGCGAAATTATGTCGGTTGCAACCATTACAGTTGACATCACTAACAAAACCGAAGATGTGAAAAAACTTTTTGAGCATCATCATCTGCATCATATTCCGGTAGTGAAAGACGGGAAACTTGCAGGCATCATAAGTCTTACCGATTTTCTGCGTGTTACACTGGGCGCTGAAATTGTTGAGAAAGGAGAAACCTTTGACAACGAAGGTATCAACAAGGTAATTCTGGATTATTTGACCGTTGAAAAGCTAATGACACCAAACCCTGTTTCTTTAAGTCCTGATGCAAAATTATCAGATGCAATAGCACTTTTTAAAGTGAATATGTTCCATGCTATTCCCATTGTAGAGAATGGCAAAGTAACCGGTATTATTTCCACTCTTGACTTGGTGAAGCATATGGAAAAGTTTCTGGAATAAATTTTCCGGACAAGAGGATTAAAATAAATCCGTAATTTCGGGCATCATTAACCCATAAATTTATTACGGACGTGAAAAAAATTTATTCTTCATTATTAATTCTTTCAGCAGTAATTCTCCTAATCTCTTCCTGCAATAAAGATAATTCTGGTTTAGGTATTTATAAATGTGATATTTATAGTGGCAATGATACTATTAACCCGCTTGTGTGGAGTGCATCAAAAGAAACGATTGCAATTCATGCAGGCGCACCTGTAAATATTATTGGAAGAGATAGTGTCTCTACGTTGATAATAAATATAAACGGGTTAACCGATCCTGGCGTTTACCAGGTAATGGACAGCACTGCCAGTTATGTTAGTTTTACGGATGGACCCGGCACTTTCGATGTTTATAAAAGTCTTTATGGCAGCAGCGGAACTATTAAGGTTACAGAAATTAATGATACAAGAATTACCGGCACTTTTGATACCATTGTTCTTTCGAACTCATTTGTCAAAAAGACGTTGAAGAACGGTGAGTTCAATATCGAATTTCAATAAGCCTTTTCTGCAAAAGCCGTTTCAGGAGTTTCTACTGTCGATTGTGCTTCTTTACTGATTGCTGGATTTTCAGTTCTAGCAAGTTTCTCAAACGTTTCGTGGTATTTTTTGTGGTTGGTTCCCATCCATTTGTCCCAGAAATTAAAATACAAACCATAGTTACAATTAGTTAAACTGTGGTGCATATTATGATGCGTTGAGGTGTTATTAATTCCCAACACTGCATGTATGGTAAAGCCTTTAGGATACATTTCAAAACCAAGATGTCCCATCACATTTAGCGCAGTCATAAACAACAGGAAACTTAAAATAGCAAACGGGTGCACCGGAAAAAGAAAAACAATAAGCGGCAGAATTGCTGCCTCAATAAAACCTTCAATCGGGTGAAAAGAAAAGGCTGCCCAAGGCGTTGGGTTCAATGAATGATGATGCACTTTATGAACCAACGGAAACACTTTTTTCATGTGCATAAAACGATGCGTCCAATAGAAATAGGTGTCGTGAAGAAATATCATGGCCACAATACTGAAAATAAAATAGGCTGTACCGTAGTCAGCTATTTTTGTGTACAAATGAGTCCAACCATGTCGTGAAGCCCAGACAACAAACATTCCGTTGATACCGAAAATTACCATATTGAGCATCGAGTACTTTATCTCATAAAAGATATTTTCCTTGCCAGGGAACTTTTGTTGTATTCTCTTATGCAGCCATTTATTTTTGAAAACAACATAAAATAAAAGATACGCCAACCCTGCAAACACAATATAACGGATGGTGCTGATGGTGAAAATGGCGATACCCTTTTCAATAATATGAGAAAACGAAGCAGGGGTTTTCATAAATGTTGTCCAAAATTACGGATTATTTAGTCCAATTCTGCAAATTTCAACCTTTGTGAAAACTATCCAATTATTTACTTGTTATATAATGGTTCAGCGCATACATTTGCCACCGAAAATTTCATTATTTCTTAACATCCCTATATGAGTTCATCAGGTCTTTTTAAATCTTCTATCGGTAAAAAAATCATCATGGGTTTAACCGGTTTATTTCTCATCACCTTTTTAGTGGTGCATGCCTCTATAAATGCTTGTATCTGGTTCAATGACGGTGGTGAAACGTTTACCTTTTATGCTCACTTTATGGGCACAAATACTCTTGTCCATTTTATTGAAGCTGGCCTTTTTGTGGGTTTAATCCTTCACGTTGTTGATGGTTTATTACTTTGGAAACAAAACCGCGATGCCCGTCCGGTTCAATATGCGTATAACAATCCCGGCAAAAATTCAACATGGTATTCGCGCAGCATGGCTCTTCTGGGAACACTTATTCTCCTTTTTCTGGTTATTCACCTGTATGATTTCTGGGCACCCAACCGCCTTGAGTATGTTACAACAGGTGAGGAAAAAGATCTTTTTCAAATGATGCAGGAACGCTTTGAAAGCCTGCCCATTGTACTGCTTTATTGTGCAGGATGTTTTTCGCTTTTCTGGCATTTATTGCACGGCTTTAAAAGCGCTTTCCAAAGTCTGGGACTAAATCATTCGAAATACAATAAAGCTATTGAAGTAGCAGGAATTGCTTTTGCTATTATCGTTCCTGCTGTTTTTGCGCTGATGCCTATCAGCATGTATTTCCACTTGGTTCATTAATCTTTCAATATTCAAGATAATATGTCAACTCTTAATTCAAAAATTCCCGAAGGCCCTTTAGATAAAAAGTGGTCTGACCATAAAGACCATATTCGTTTGGTAAACCCTGCCAACAAAAGGCATATTGATATTATTGTAGTAGGAACCGGTCTTGCCGGTGGCGCTGCTGCTGCTTCGCTTGCCGAGATGGGATACAGTGTAAAAGCATTTTGCTTTCAGGATAGTCCGCGCAGAGCACACAGTATTGCCGCGCAGGGCGGTATTAATGCTGCAAAAAACTATCAGAATGATGGTGACAGTACCTTCCGCTTGTTTTACGACACCATAAAAGGTGGTGACTATCGTGCACGCGAAGCCAATGTTTATCGTCTTGCAGAAGTTTCTGCAAATATTATTGACCAGTGCGTTGCGCAGGGTGTTCCCTTTGCACGCGATTACGGAGGTTTGCTTGACAACCGCTCATTTGGTGGTGTGCAGGTACAACGGACATTTTATGCACGCGGGCAAACGGGACAGCAATTATTGCTTGGAGCTTATTCAGCAATGAGTCGCCAGATTGGAAAAGGAACTATTAAAATGTATAACCGCCACGAGATGTTGGATGTGGTAGTTGTAAATGGAAAAGCGCGCGGAATTATTGCACGCAATTTAATTACCGGTGAGATTGAACGCCATTCAGCACATGCTGTAATTATTGCAACAGGCGGTTACGGAAACGTATTCTTCCTTTCTACCAATGCAATGGGAAGCAATGTAACTGCAGCCTGGAAGATCCATAAGAAAGGTGCTTTCTTCGGAAACCCTTGCTACACACAAATTCACCCTACCTGTATTCCTGTTTCGGGCGACCACCAGAGTAAACTCACGCTGATGTCTGAGTCATTACGTAATGATGGAAGAATTTGGGTGCCTAAAAAGAAAGATGATAACCGCAAACCAACTGATATTCCGGAAGAAGAAAGAGATTATTATCTGGAAAGACGTTACCCTGCCTTCGGAAATCTGGTTCCGCGCGATGTTGCTTCACGAGCTGCCAAAGAGCGTTGCGATGCGGGTTACGGAGTAGGAAAATCGAAGCTTGCTGTTTACCTTGATTTCTCGGATTCAATAAAACGTTTAGGAAAAGATGCTGTGGCTGCAAAGTATGGCAACCTGTTCCAGATGTATGCAAAAATTACGGACGAAGATCCTTATGCAACTCCGATGCGTATTTATCCTGCGGTGCATTATACCATGGGCGGCATTTGGGTTGATTATGATTTAATGACCACTGTTCCGGGATTGTTTGCGTTGGGTGAAGCTAACTTCTCTGACCATGGTGCAAACCGCTTGGGAGCTTCTGCTCTGATGCAAGGTCTGGCTGATGGTTACTTCGTTATTCCTTATACTATTGGTGATTATTTAGCTGACGATATCCGCACCGGAAAAATCTCTACCTCAACACCTGAGTTTGATGAAGCAGAGAAGCAGGTGAAAGAACGCTTGAATCATTTCATCAATAATAAAGGCACCAAACCTGTTGACCACTTCCACAAGAAGCTTGGAAAAATTATGTGGGACAAATGCGGAATGGCACGCAGTGAAAAAGGGTTGAAAGAAGCCATCGCAGAAATTGAGGAGCTGAAGAAAGAGTTCTGGAAGGATGTGCTTGTTCCGGGAAGTCTGAATGAATTCAATCAGGAGTTGGAGAAAGCAGGTCGTGTTGCAGACTTTATAGAGTTAGGGGAACTGATGTGCAAAGACGCTCTTAACCGCAACGAAAGTTGTGGAGGACACTTCCGTGAAGAATACCAGACTGAAGAAGGGGAAGCAATGCGTGATGATGAAAACTACGCATATGTTGCTGCCTGGGAATACAAAGGAGAGAATGCAGAACCACAATTGCATAAGGAAGAACTTAAATTTGAAAACATCAAAATCGCACAACGTAGCTACAAGTAAATTGAAAACCGCAGCCAAAATATCAAAACCAAAAACCGAAGTGTTTGACTTTTCGGGCAAAGATGTTTTGGATAAAATTATCAGTGGAGTGGTGCGCATAGCCGACCCTGATAAGATTATTTTGTTTGGGTCAAGGGCAACGGGTAAAGCGAGAAAAGACAGCGATTATGATATTCTGGTACTTAAGAAAAACTGCAATCAGAAAACGTTGCTAAATGAAATCTATTCAAACGGAATTGGGGCAGGTGTTCCTGTTGATGTATTAGTGAACACTCCTGAACGGTTTGAGGAATTGAAAACAAAATTGTTCTTTGTTTACAGCGACATTGCAAAAAACGGCAAAGTGATTTATGAAAAACAGAACTGACGCAATAGGGTGGTTGGTTTTTGCTGAAGCTGATTTGCAGGTGGCAACAACTGCAAAAGTTTCAAAGAAACTGAAATACGCTTTCCTTATGTTTCATCTGCAACAATGTGTTGAGAAAACCTTGAAAGCAGTGCTTGTATTTTTCGCCATTGATTTCAGTAAAACACATGATTTGGAATATTTGTTCAGCTTAATGACCAAGAACAAAATTACTATTCCTGTTAAAGTAAAAGAAGCACAATACCTCGGGCAATATCCAGTAATCACAAGGTATCCGGGTGATGATATTGAAGTATCAAAAAAAGAATTTACTGATGCTGTGAAAACATCAAAAACCGTTCTGAAATGGGCGAAAACAATTATTCAAACAAAGTCTGATAAACTATTCTGATATGAATCTACTACTCAAAATCTGGCGCCAGAAAGGTCCGAACGAACAAGGTAAAATGGTTGATTACCCTGTAACTGATATTTCAGAAGACATGTCTTTTCTTGAAATGCTGGACGTACTAAATGACCAGCTGGTTGTAAAAGGGGAAGTGCCTGTGTCGTTTGACCATGACTGCCGTGAAGGTATTTGCGGTATGTGCAGTCTTTATATCAACGGACAGGCGCACGGCCCTGAAAGACTGGTAACCACTTGTCAATTACACATGCGCTCATTCAAAAATGGTGAAACCATTTTCATTGAACCGTGGAGAGCAAAGGCTTTCCCGGTGGTGAAAGACCTTGTTGTTGACCGCGGAGCATTTGACCGCATTATGAACGTGGGTGGTTTCGTGTCTGTAAACACAGGCGGAGCGCAGGATGCAAACTGTTTGCCTGTAAGTAAGGTTGATGCCGACAAAGCATTTGATGCTGCAACCTGTATAGGCTGTGGTGCCTGCGTGGCAACGTGCAAAAACTCTTCGGCTATGTTGTTTGTTTCTGCTAAGGTTTCGCAACTGGCTTTGTTACCGCAAGGTAAAATTGAAGCACAGGAGCGTGTACTGAACATGGTGGAACAAATGGATGTGGAAGGTTTTGGAAACTGCACCAACACAGGTGCGTGTGAGGTGGAATGCCCTAAAGGAATTTCATTAGAGAACATTGCGCGTATGAACCGCGAATATTTGTCGGCTGTGGCAACGGGTGAAGAGAAGAAAGAAATTACAGGCGGGTTTTAGAACTACTTCAGCACTACCCTTCCCAGTTCATCGGTAGCAATTTTGCGTTTGATGTCTAACAGCAGTTTGTGCTGTTCCAAAATCTCCATTGTTTCTTCTTCGGTTTTGGCTGTAGCAAACTGTTCTTCTGTTTCGCTGATGCGCTTCATCAGGCGTTTTACCTTAAGAGAGTAGATGGAGTGCTTTACCGATTTAGGAATTTGTCCTTCTTCCAGATTGGTGTGTATCTTATGTTTTTCAAGCCATTTGGGACTTAGTAAGTAAGGACTTGAGATTATTCCTGCTGCAAATCCGCTTATTCTCTGGTCGGGGTTTTGCACATAAAATTTATCATCGGGGATGATATTTTTCTCGATTGCTTTTCCGGCTTCATTGAAGATGAGTTGGTAGAGCAGGTTCTCGAAATACATGTTATCGGCAGTTAAATCGTGGTAGATAAACTCGGCAACGGTGATGAGTATCTCCACTTCTTCGCCCGTTTCATTCAAGGTTTTTGCGGGCATCACGGCTTTGTCGCCAAAGGTTATGAGTTGACGAATAATATCACGCTCCTGTTCTTCGTAATCGGGTTCCACTTTTTCTGAAACCGGTTGCTGATGCTGATACTGTTCTTCGCTTTCGGGAATTTGCTGTGCTTCTTCTTCCTTTAAGGTTTTGGTAAAGTTTTTTCTGCGTGTTTTGTTCAGCTCGCTGATGAGCAGTTGCTCATCCACATTCATGATGCGGCTGCACTCGGTGGTGTAAATGTTACGCGAAATGGCATCGGGAATCAGGGAGATGGTTTCCATGATTTCGCGGATAAGACCTGCTTTGGCTATCGGGTCGTTTTGGGTGTCCTTTAATAACAGACCGGTTTTGAAGCCGATGAAATCTTTTGATTCCTTCTTAATGAATTCCTGCAACTCCTCGCCACCCACTTTTTTAGAAAATGAATCGGGGTCATCGCCTTCGGGGAAGAGCACCACCTTCACATTCATGCCTTCTTCCAGCACCAAATCAATTCCGCGGAACGATGCTTTGATACCTGCGGCATCGCCATCGTAGAGTATTGTTATATTTTTGGTGTAACGCTTGATTAATCTGATTTGCTCAACGGTAAGTGAGGTTCCCGATGAGGCCACCACGTTTTCGATGCCTGCCTGATGCATGGAAACAACATCGGTATAACCTTCTACCAGCAGACAATTATCGTTGCTTACAATTTTATTCTTGGCGAAATAGATACCGTACAGTACATTGCTCTTGTGGTATATCGGGCTTTCGGGTGAGTTAATGTACTTGGCAATTTTTTTGTCGGTGCGCAGGGTGCGGCCGCCAAATGCAATTACGCGACCCGAAACATTGTGAATAGGAAACATCACCCGACCTGCAAAGCGGTCTAATAAACCGCCATCATCGCGCTTGATGCAAAGGCCGGTTGCTTCCAGGTATTCGGCTTTGTAGCCCTTTGCGGTGGCGGCTTCGGCCACGGCTGTACGTTTTTCGGGGCTGTAGCCCATCTGAAATTTTGCAACAATATCGGCAGTAAAACCGCGCTCAATAAAGTAAGGCATACCAATGGCTTTGCCGTCTTCGGTTTCCAGTAAAGTTTCGGTAAAGAATTGCTGCGCAAAACCCGAAACCAGCATCAGACTTTCTTTCTCATTATGCGCCTGAATTTCTTCGGGGCTCTCTTCTTTCTCCTCTATTTCAATGCTGTATTTACGCGCAAGAAAACGCAGCGCCTCGGGATAAGTGAGGTGCTCGTGTTCCATGATAAAGTTAACGGGGTTGCCACCCTTGCCGCAGCCAAAACATTTGTAGATGCCGCGGGCGGGTGATACATTGAACGAAGGTGTTTTTTCGTTGTGAAAAGGACAGAGACCAAGCAGGTTGGCTCCGCGTTTTTTCAGGCTTACAAAATCCCCTACAACCTCTTCAATTCGGGCTGTTTCAAAGATTTTGTCTATCGTATGCCTGTCAATCAAAATTGTTTATGTTGGCTTCGACAGGCTCAGCCTGACAGAAACCAAGTCACACTGAGCTTGTCGAAGTGTTGTTATTGTCCGGGAGGTGTTGCTTTTTCGCCTTGCATTTCCTTAGGAATTTCAATGCCTAATTTAGCAAATATTTTGTTGGTGATGTTATCGCTTTCAGGACCGAAAAGAATAGTAGAAACACCGGTTGATGTGCTTTGGTTAAGCACGTAGGTATAGCCTTCTGCTTTGCTTATTTCGTCAATTGCTTTTTGCAATTTGTCTAGTGACGGTGCAATTAATTCCTGTTGCATGCCCATGAGTTGCTGTTCCTGAAGGGCTTGTTTCTGGCGCAGGGTGCTGTCTAACTTCATCAGTTCTTTCTGACGGTTTTCGTCATCGGCAGGAGTTAGTTTATTTTGTTTAGACAAGCTGGTGTACTCATCCATCTTCAGTTGGAAATAGTTTTCTTCCACCTGCAGGGCCTTTTCTAATTTGCCGGCATAGATTTGAAGATCCTTATTCATCTGCTGCGTTTCGGGCATGTAGGCCAAAATCATTTCTACGTTGGTATAGCCAATTTTAACCTGAGCTAATGCGCCCTGAAGTGTAAATACTACTGCTGCTAGTGTTGCAATCAAAAATTTCATTCTCATGTTCGTTCTTTTATGTTGGTTTATTTTTTTTAAGGATGCCAAAGGTAGAATTATTTCTTTTCAGCGCAGAGATTTAGGCAATAGGTGTGCCAGAGATAACCGTGACAAGAGTCTGCCTGATTTATTTTAGAAACTGAGTACGTGAAAGAAATTGCTGATTCATTGTAAGAGATTCCTCGCTATCGCTCGGAATGACAGAAGTTTTTGATAGGATTGGCAGGGGGAAAGGCTTGGCGCGCTTCGCGCGCCAAGCCTTTCCCCCTGCTTTGTATTAAGCCACAAATTGTCATTCCGAGCGATAGCGAGGAATCTCATTGTTTATTACTATGAACAGAGGTAAAAAAACCTGCTCTGCCCCCTACCCCAAGTCAACCTCAAACTGCACCACTACTCCGCTGTTGTTTACAGCCGTTAGGTGGCGGTGTGTTCCATAATCGCTGATGCCAAAGGCCGATGCTTTGATGTGCAGTTTACCTGCGTTTACGCTTACCTGTATGGCTGTGCTGTCGGTGCCGTTAGGTGTGGTGGCAAGGTAAAAGCTAACGGCAAAGGCGGGTTCAACCACATCGGTGCTAACTTCAAGTGAAAGGTCATCATCGGCAACAAAGGTGCGGGCAACAATGGCTTTGTTTTCTGAAAGGGCGAGTGTACCGGTAAAGGTATTTTGTTGCAGGTCGCGCAGGGTAGGCAAGTCAAACAGGGCGTTGCAGATGGCTTCCCGTTCAACGTAAAAGCTATCGAGGATAAATGCCATATCACGGTATTGCATATCCATAATGGCTATGCGGGCATTGTCAACTCCGGCACTGTCGAATTTGGTGCTGGCTTTGGCACCCTCCTGCTGGTCGCGGGCGGTATCCAGTATCAGGTAGGTGGCATCTACGTCTGTTTTTACGGTTAGCAGCGCAGGGTCGGCACCAATATTCTGACTAAGTGTCTGATAAGCGTTTACCCTGCTGGTGATACCACTCTGGTTAAAGGGTTTGCGTCCGCCAGGGAAAATGCTTTTGTAGCGTGGTGTGGTTTTAGGATAAACCACCTGTATGGCAACATCCCATGCATCTATTTTGGCGTAGGCTATGGTCAACTGCTGACTTACATTCAGGGTTTCGCCTTCCTGAGAGCCTCCCCCGCTCTTCCAGTCGTTGTATTTTTGCACAAACTGCATATGCAGGGGGTGATAGCGGGTGTAGATGGGTATAAAAAGTGGTTCATTGGCCTGTGCCATCAGCAGGGCAGCATCATGATAGTTGCTAATTTTGAGGGCTTTGAGGAAGTTGTTGCGGGTAGCAATAAGAAATTGATTGTCAATGTATTTCCAGTTTTCCATGTGTTTGATTTTTTAGTAGTTGGTTAGTAATACGGATTAGTTTAGGGGTGCAAAAATTTGTTTGGATACACTACAGACGTGTGTATTGGGTTGAAAAATGTAGTTGAATGCACTACAGACGTGTGTATTGGGTTAAAGAGCCTGTTTGATAGCCATACAGACGTCTGTATCTGACAAAATTGCTTTGCTGATAGCCATACAGACGTGTGTAGTTGACAAAATGACCTAACTGAATGCAATACACACGTATGTATGCTGCTGAATAGTGTGTGTGATACCCATACACACGTCTGCACGACACCCAACCATTTTAAGGGTTGCCCTGCCTTTTGGTACTTGCTGTTGCCGAACAAAATTTGCATGCTTTGGCGCATTGGTTAGTTGATGCGGCAAAGTAAAGCATGAAATGAACGTGCAAAATTGCGACAAATCGCAATAATTATATCGGCTTTATTTTTATCAGGGGGCGCAAATCTTCGGGTATGGCTTCTACTATTTCGCTAAACGGAACCAAGCCAAACAATATTACATAAGCCACAGCCCCGTGTTTGGTGTTTGTTCCGGTGTGGTTGCGAACCTGCCTAACATAGATGTCAGAAGAAGACTTTGAGCGAAATACAACATCAACAGCGATCTTTGAACTCATATCGGCTATCATACATAGCGCAGCTTTTTTTGCCATATCCTCCAATGGCAATTCAAGATAAAGTGGTTTCATACTAGTTTAGTGGTTAAGGTTAAACAATCGGTTGATTAGGGTAATGTTACTTAAAATTGAATTATCAAAACATACGTTTTTTTAATAAAAAGATTCCTCCCTGCGGTCGGAATGACAATGATAACAGGACAAAATGGATAAGGAGGCAGGGCGAGCTACGCTCGCCCTGCCTCCTTATCCCATGCACAAAACAATACCTGTCATTCCGACCGCAGGGAGGAATCTCTTAGTGCCAACTTTAAACAACTTCGCTATCAAATATATAATTTTTATGATTATAATCATAACAGTATATTATTATTGAAATAAAGGCTTACCATTGCACCTGTAAAATCAGCCCTGCTTTTTGCTTCGCCTTCAACGGTATTTAAAGCAGGGTTCCTTCAGGTTAAAACACTGCTAAGCCCGCCAAACAGGGCTTATAACCTGAACTGGCAAGCACCGCTCCGGTGAACTGAATAGTACGCTTATACAAACCAGGATACTATTACAATCACATTGCAATCGGACGCTTTGCGTTCTTTTCTTTTCATTTAAAACACATTGTTAAATACATTTCCATGAAAAAACTACTTACCCTCACTACTCTCATCTACGGACTATTGACAATTGACTGTGGACTAATAACCGCCCAAAACGTAGGCGTTGATGTAGCCACACCGGTTGAAAAACTGGATGTACTGGGTGCCATACGCATAGGAACTACCAGCAATACCAACGCAGGAACCATACGTTACAGTTCACCCAATTTTGAGGGATACAACGGCTCGGCATGGATAAACTTTGGAGGAGGAACACTTACCGGAAGCGGAACAGCTACACGTGTTGCTTTCTGGAGCGGTACAAGCGCCCTGTCATCCAGCGATAACCTGTATTGGGATAATACCAACTCACGCTTGGGCATTGGTACAAACACTCCTATTGGAAAACTTCACATCGAGGGCGCAGGTGAATTGCTGAGAATTACCTCCACCACCGAAAACAGCACTCTCTCAAGAATTTATATAAACAGCTCACCCCGCATGGACCTTACCTCCTTTGCAGCTACCGGAGCGCAACTCACTTTATACGATGGCTCAGGCACCTACGCAACAAGAATTGGTGCCGCAGGCCCCAGCTTTTTCCGCTTCGGAAACGTGGGCATAGGCACCGACACCCCTGCAGAAAAGTTAGATGTAATTGGCAAGACCAAGACCACCACCTTTCAGATGACCACCACCCCAACGGTTAATTATGTAATGCGCAGCGATGCAACGGGTAACGCATCGTGGGTTGACCCGAATACCTTGATAACCGGAGCATTGCCTACGGGCACAACCGGACAAACAATCAGGCATAACGGAACCGCATGGGTTGCAAATTCGGTTATTTATAATGACGGAACTAATGTGGGTATTGGAACAACAGCTCCAGGCTTTTTATTACATATAGTTCAAAGTGGTGCTGGGTTTCTGACTCCAGTTAAGGTTCAAAATCCGGGTGACCCCGGCTTTGGAGCAACCAGGTTAGAAGTTTCTAATAGTGCATCAGGATTTCTCCTTCAGGCATATGGTTCTGGTGCCCCGGGCCGCTTAGCAAGCGCTGCCTCAATTTATGCCGTTTCAGGCAGTAGGTTGCTTCTGGGTGCAGGTCTAGGAAGAAGCGTAGAGCTTGTTAGTAATGATAATTATGGTGCACCTCAATTCATTTTAACTGCTGGAGGCAATGTGGGTATAGGAACGTTATCCCCTGCTCAGGCATTAGATGTAAACGGAAAAATACAAATGCGCACAGGTGCAACAGCAGGCTATGTTCCTGTTTCTGATGCAAGCGGAACCATGACATGGACAAATCCAACCTCACTAACCATTACCGAAACCGACCCGCAGGTGAGTTCAACCACCACTAACTATATTCCAAAATGGAACGGAACAACTTTAGTTGATGGTGTAGGCTATGACAACGGGACAAATGTTGGAATAGGAACTAACTCTCCTGTTTACAAACTACACGTTGTTGGAGGTGGAATCTTTGATGCTAACGGAGTTTCGGGAATAGGTATTACGCTTCGGGCAGGATATCAGGGACGTTATCATCAGGGGATTAATGCTTATGACCACAATGGCAGTTTTGCAGACGGTTTAACGGTTAACGGTTTTGATGGTATCAGTTTTATTACTAACAATACAACTTCAACCTATGGAAATGTGAAGATGCTTATTCAACAGAACGGTAATGTTGGTATTGCAACCACATCACCTGCAAATATATTACATGTTATTGGCAACTCACGAATTGACGGAAATGCAATAGTAAATGCCAATGGAGTAAACGGGATAGGGGTTACTCTAAGACAAGGTTATGAAGGTCTCTATCACCAGGGACTAAACGCTTATGACCACAATGGCAGTTTTGCAGACGGTTTAACGGTTAACGGTTTTGATGGTATCAGTTTTATTACTAACAATATAACTTCAACCTATGGAAATGTGAAGATGCTTATTCAACAGAACGGCAATGTTGGAATTGGAACTACAGCACCCGGAGCATATTTAGATATTACAGGCACTAATGCAGGTACTACTTCATTGCAATTACGCAGCGGAAATTCAAACGTTGGAACAAGCAGTAACCAACTAACATTTGGCTACAGCGGTACAGAAACATACCGCCATGCTATTAAAACCCGCCACAACTCCGGAAGCAATGCCACTAATGCAATTGATTTTTATTTATGGGACTACAGTACCGATGCAGTAGGCACAGTGGGTACACAGCGGGTAATGACCATTGATGGAGCAAACGGTGGAAGTGTGGGTATTGGTACAACAGCACCCGGAGGTCCCTTACAGGTTAATACTTCCACATTAGGACGCTATGCATGGTATCACTCTACTGGTAGTTTCTCGGTATTTGACCCCGAGACCTTTGTAGGCGAAGTTCGCCTCGGAGCAGCATGGGGAAGACCTGGATTATACTCAAGTTCTCAGTTAGAACTGCAATCTGGAGCTACAGGTATATTATTCGGAAACAACAATGTTGAGTATATGCGCATGACTTCGGCAGGTAATTTAGGAATAGGAACAACATCACCCGGTTTCAAATTCGAAGTAAATGGCACAGCCGGTAAACCGGGTGGCGGAAGCTGGTCAACCAGTTCCGACCGCAGGCTGAAACAGGATATACAACCTTACAGCGATGGCCTTGCAAAACTGCTTGCCATTAAACCGGTCACGTTCCGCTATAACGAAAAATCAGGCTATGATACCAAACCCCAATACGTGGGTATTATTGCACAGGACCTGAAAGAAGTAGTACCTTATATGGTAGGTACCTTTGAGAAAGACGGAACACAATATTATAATGTGGATAATTCGGCCATGACCTATATGCTCGTAAATGCGGTAAAGGAGTTAACCCAAAAACTGGAAGAGAAACAAAATGTCAACCAGGCACTACAGAAAACGATAACAGAACTGCAGGCGCAGATAGATATGATTATGGAGCATTTGAATATGAAGATGGAGAAATAATAATAGGCAGGAGGCAAATAGCTTAACGAAACAATAAAATGAAAAAACATCTACTCATCTCTACCCTTATCTGTGGTCTATGGACCATGGACTATGGACTCGCCTTCTCCCAAATCTACAATGGCAGCACCCTAACCGTGCAGAGCGGAGCCAACCTGTATTTTGATGGTGCCGCAGTAAACCAGGCAAGCGGAACAATAGCCAACAGTGGTACACTTCATTTAAAAGGTGATTTCACCAACAACGGTACAGCAGCCATTGCCAGCACTGTAAAAGTAGATGGCGCAGGCACACAAAGCATTAACGGAGTAAGCACATTTACCCTATTGGATGTAGCAAAGACAGGCGGCACAGCAACCGTAACAGGAGGCACCAGCAGCATAACCGATATCCTGCGCATTACCAGCGGAACCATGAATGCCAACGGCAATGTGGTAATCGTCTCTGATGCCTCGGGCACCGCATTGGTAGATGACTTTACGGTAACACAACCACCAGGAACATTAAGCGGCAACCTGCGCGTGCAACGCTACATTGATGGCTCGCCATCTAACGGCTTTCACCACCTCGGCTCACCGGTAAACAATCCTTCTATAACTGAGCTGTCAGAGCTTAGTCTATATGGAACAGATGGTGTTGCGGTAACACCCCAACCAACCTGCGATCCGCTGGCATTAGATCCCTCGTCCAATTACGGTAATCTTTTTGAATGGCACGAGAACGGACCATGGACAGTGTCCGGCTGCTGGCAATCGGGCTGGTTTGTGCGTTCTGCAGGCAGCTTAACCAAAGGAAGAGGTTATGCCGGTATTGTATTTGGTGCACCAACAACGCTGGAGATGTCGGGTGTTGCGAACACCAGTGCCTTCACCAATGTAACGTATGCCGGCTTAAGTCATACCAATGCTACCGGTGACGGATGGCAACTGGTTTCCAACCCTTTCCCTTCGCCTATACAATGGAACAACGTACCTGCAGGCTTTGATGCTCAGGCTCATTTCTGGCAGGATGGGGGCTATTACAGCGGCACTTATCAACCCATGATGCCTGGAGTTGGAGCAAGCCACCTGATTGGTTCCATGCAGGGCTTTTTTGTACGCACCCCATCCAGCGGAAACTTTACACTTACCCAAAACGACCGCAGTTTGGGTGACCCTCCGTTCTTTCAGGATATAGTTGTAAATACACTTACCCTTGTTATTGAAGGCAACGGATATGCCGATAAAACAAACTTGTATTTCTCAGATGAAGGCCCAAGCAACGGATGGGACAATATGCTGGATGCAAACAAAATAAAAAGCAATACCAACCAGCCTACACTGTTTACCAATGTTGACGATTTGCGCATCTCCATCAACGCACTGCAGTTTACAGGACACCCGAATACTATTCCCATGGGCTTATTCCCCGGCACAGCAGGAACCTATGTCATCACAGCACAAGACCTGAATACCTTTGACATGGCTTCTCAGATTTACCTGGAAGATTTGCAGCAGGGTGTTATTCAAAACCTTTTTACTGACCCAATCTATACCTTTACTGCCGACCCTAATGACAATGAAAACCGTTTTCTTCTGCACTTTAATCTGTCGGGTCAAACCACAGGCATTAATGCTAACGGAGACAACAGTGTTGCTATCTATGGCTATGGAAGTTCAATAAACATGATGGTAAACTTTGAACAGCCGCAAACTGGAGTGATAAGTATTTACAACATGCTTGGTCAGGAGATTTACACCGAAAAAGGAAGTTACATGGGCCGCCACGAAATAAAATTAAATAACATAGCAGCAGGCAGCTACATTGTAAGAGCTTCTTTTGATAAAAACACCTACACCGAACGGGTAATACTGGCGGAACAATAATAAACCAATGAAAAAGACCTTACTGCTTCTTGCTTTTTGTTTCGTGTTTGTTGTCTATGCAGGTGCTCAGCCTCCTCCACCACCTCCACCGGGTCCATTGCCTCCGGGTGTTGGCGCTCCTATTGATAATGATATTATACTCTTACTTATTGCAGTATCCGTTTTTGGCGTTTACAAGTTAAAGAAAGGTAACGTTAAACCATTGCTCTTGTCAAAGTAATAGAGACAAACAAAAATCTGTAGAGCCCAATAAACAAGAAGTCCCGCGCCATAGGCGCGGGACTTCTTGTTTGCAGAATATTGAAGCTAATTAGAAAGGAGCCAACACCAATCCAAAGTTGAAAGGGGTAACCCAAGGACCTTTTCCATTTTCAAAAACATTTGAAAGGGCATAATAGCCGTAAAGCGAAATCTGTCCGTAACCAAAACGAAAGGTTGGACCATAGTTAAGGAGGTTAAGGTTATCAACGGGATATGATTTTGTTTTAACCTTGCTGTCCTCGTATTTGCTGTGGCTTTGCACCAAGAGGCCAAATTTAAAGCCTGCTGCTATGTTCCATCTGCGGTAAGCTTTATCTGGTTTTGAGCGGAAGCGCAATTCAAAAGGAACGGTAAGATAGCTCATAGATACTTTGTTGCGTTTGATATCACTGTAAACCGAATCGGCATAAGGAACAAGTGATGTAACCCCTAAAGTGTCTTTAAACTGTGCGTTGGAAGAAATATTCTGAGCCGAGAAACCCAAACCAAGAGCAAGGCTGATAGGGCTGGTTCCAAGCGGCATGTCATACATAACTGCAGCATCAAAACTGCGGCTGCCTGCAAATTTCACATTCACACCTGTGGGTGCGTTTAGCCAGTTGGCGAAACCTGCACCAATTAAAATGCGGTCTTTAGCGGCTGCCGGTTTTTTCTTTGTTACTGTGCTGTCGGGCGGAGTTGCAACTGCTGTTAGAGCAAAAATAAAGGAGGCGGTTAATACAAATAGTTTCTTCATGTCTTTTTTTTGAGCGAGCAAAGATAGTATTTTCCCTCTCCTTTGGAGAGGGCAGGGTGAGGCTTTATTTTACCTCCCATTCCACTTCCACATCCCAGTTGCTGCGGACATTTACTTTTTGAGGATAGAGGATAATTTTTTCGGCCTGGCGTTTCTGTAAATAATTTCCGGTGTCCCATTTGCCGTTGTTGTTTTCATCAATCACTAAGCGCAGGCCATAGCTTTTAGGATCTAAGCCTTCCACAGAAAATTTGTCATTGCCTGTTGCCGGCTTTTCAAAAACGATGTTGTTTTTATCATCCGTCAATTGCAGAATATACTTCTCGGTCTTTGCTATCAGTGTAAACTGAACATTGCCGAAATAGCTTTTTGCCTGTGTGGTGAAAGTGATTTTTATACTGTCGTTTTTGAGGTCAAAAATATCAGTAACCGTTGCGGGAGGAATAAAGAGTTCATACTTCTTCTCTTCTTTCCATTTGTAACGGATTAGGTATTTTCTTAATGCCGGATCTTTTGAATCAAGAACAAACTGAACAGGAACACTGTCTTCTTTCAACACAATATTTTCAACCAGATAATCTTTTACAGGATGATTGAAGGTGATGTAAAAATCCTTGGCAGCATTGTGGCTTGAGGCTGCTTTACTCTGTTCTGCCAATAGTTTGAAAGGTGTTGTCTTTTTTGCACCTTTTGCCGAGCCTCCTTGTATTTCAATTTTATCACTGCGTTTTTTCAAAGCAATTTCAACGGTGTCAAGTACAGTTCCATTGTCGGATATTTCAAGTTTAAGGCTATCCATTTCCACATCGCTGAGCCAAACAACAATCGTATCGCCTGTTACGCTTTCTTCCTGAATATTCCATTCTTTTTTGAAGGATGTGTTGATTGTGTTTAACACCAACTTGCCGGGCTTTTTATTGAAAATAAAAACCAACTTGCCATAGTACTCACTGTATGCTTTCTTGAAATACTGTTTGTTCTTTTCTTCTTTGAAAATAAAGAGTGGCAATGATTTTTCAACTGACTTCTTCATTCCTTTTTCTTTAGGAAACGAATCTGATTTAGCAACAGGAATAGAATCTGATTTCAGGCTGTCTTCTTTTGTCTCTTTTGCTTTTTCAATAAAATACGGTGAAACCAAAGTATCAACGAAACCAATCTTTTCTTTGTCAAAATCATCGTAAAGAAAACTTGAGTTCTCGTCTTTCAACGCCACAACTTTAAATTTCCCTGACTTTAGATTATCCAAGGCGAAATTTCCTGAACCGTCTGTTTTTGCATAGTAATAAGGCAATTTCAGGAAAGGAATTGAATCAATGTTCTCTTCATACAATAAAACCAAAACCTCTTTTTCATTTTCAAGCGTTAAGGCATTTCTCACCGTTCCGCGCAGTGACAGGGAGTCAATAAAACTGCCGGTAGAAAAAACATAGGCAAACCCTTCCAACGGATTATTTTCGTTGATGTCGCGAATGGCACTTCCGAAATTCATGGTATAGGTTGTATTAGGCAACAACGCTTCGTTGAACTTTACAACCACATTTTTGCCTTTGACTACAAATTCCGGCAACGATTTCAATGGAGGTGAAACAATCAACTGAGAACTTATATCGTTCAACTGAACAAATTCATCAAACGATATAACAAAGGACTTCGAGCTAAAATTCAAACTCTGGTTTTCCGGAACAAGCCCCAGAATTTTAGGAGGTGTTGTGTCTTTATCACCACCCGAAGGCGTAACTATGTTTGCACAGCCGGTTATCAGAACCAGCAAAGAAACAATAAGACCTGAAAAAAAATTATTCACCACTCTCATAAATCAAAGAGGCTTGTTTTGCCTTTGCAAAACAAGCCTCTCTTGTTTGATTCGATTTAATAACCTTAGTTCTTCACTACCCTGCGAACAATAGTCTGTTCACTTGTTCTGATAGTAAAGATGTAAACACCTTGTGCCAAATGGTTCAGGTTATAATCTCTGCGAAGATTTTGAGTGTTTTTCACATCTTCAACATTAATTACAGGTTGTCCAAGTATGTTGGTCAACTCTAAACGCATATCAACAGGAAGTTCAAATCCTACATTCATGGTGAATACTCCGTTGGTTGGGTTAGGGAAAATATCTAAGTTGTAGTTCAGATCATTTTCTTCAATACCAACACAAACACAAGTATGTTCAATTACTGATGATTGACCAACACAACCCCACTGATCTGTAACCTGCACATAATAATTTCCGCTCTCCGTTGCATGGTAGGTTTGGAAATTCCCATTAATCAATATAGAGTCACCATTCAAAAACCACTGGTAAGAAATAAAACCTCCTGAGCTTTGGAATTCATCCTGAATAACAGTAACAATAGGCATTGGATCGTGAACAGTTATAACCATTCCTTGACCTTGCAGAATTTCGTCAGCACAACCGTTAGGGTCTTCTGCTGATACACCAATGTTTCCGTTTTGGTAAACATCAATACAAGAAACATTCGCAGAACCAGTAGACCACAAAATAGTAGCCCAGTTGCCAACTACACAAAGTGTAACGGTATCACCCATGCAAATCTCAGTAGGCGCTCCGGCAGGAGAAGTAACAATTTCAAGAATCGGAGGATGATTGATAACAGCAAGCACTTCTCCGGTTCCTATACAACCATTAACATCTGTTACATCAACCGAAACGTTTGCTGAGTTATAAATTAACACTGTTGAGTCATCCAATATAACCAAGTCAGAAGGAAACCAATCGTAGTTCACATAACCACCCGGAGCAACAATAATTGCAGAGTCGCATATTGCAAAATCTGCTCCTAAATCAATTACAGGACTTGGAATTACATTAATGTCCTGAGTTACTGATGTAAAACATCCGTTTCCGTTATCAACGGTATAGGTAATCGGGTGAGTTCCGTCACCAATACCGTAAGGGAAGAATAAATCACTGGTAATTTCTATTCCATTATAATAGGCAGTAAATTCACCTCCGCTAGGACTTTCACCACCTAAGCCCGGTAACAAAAGCTGATCAACGTTTTCGCAAACATTAGCAAATGCACTGGCAAATGAAGGAACTATAGTTTGTGTTACAGCAAATGTAAGGGGCTGTGATGTTCCCGTACAACCGTTTGCGTCTGTTACAGTTACGGCTACAACATCATTATGTGCAAGTGCTGATGTAGAATAGGCATCAGGAGATCCTGGTATTGCAGGTGGACCATTTATAAAGAAATTAAATGTATAGGGTGATACACCACCTGAGCCAACGCCAAGGAAATCAATGGTATCATTTTCACAGATAAGAAGATCCGGATCACTGGCAAAAATCGTAGCTAACGGAGCTCCAATATCACTGATGGATGCACTCACCTGATCTGTGCAACCATTGAAATCTGTAACAATAACTGTATAAACACCTGCAGGGATACCTGTAATGTCTTCAGCATTTGGTAGCCCTCCGTTCCAAGTCCAGTTGTACGGTAAAGTTCCGCCATAAGTATTGCTGGTAATGCTTCCATCACTCAATCCGCATGCAGAAGGAGGTGTTACTATGCCTAGTTGAAGAAACGGAGTTGGGTTAACAATATACTCAATTGCTGAACTGGTAGCAGAGCACAATGCGGTATCAAGACCTACAACAGCCACACCCTCTCCGTCTTGCAGCGAACTTGTTGTGAAAGGATTATTAGTACTTACTACTACACCATCAATATAGAAGACATAAGTTGTTGCACCGGTTCCTGTAAAAGTTACTGTTTCACCTTCACAAATTACACCATCATTATCGCTGCTTGTTAATGTTACCGGAGATGAACCTACATCGCTTAATGAAGCTGTTACATCGGCAGAACAACCTGATGCATCAGTTACTTCAACATGATATGGTCCTGCATAAACCCCTGAAATATTAGGAGCATCCGCATAGGTTGTATGAGTTAAATCCTGATTCCATACATAATTGTAAGGGGATGTTCCACCTGCAGCGGTTACGATAACCAAACCATCCTGAGCACCGCAACTTGTAGGGTCTTGCTGAGTTGTAATAGAAACTGTTGGAGGAGGATTAACTGTAACAGTAATTTGCGCGCTGGCAACTATGCAATGGTTTGCATCTGTTCCTTCTACATAAATTACATCTCCATGAGTCCATGTGTTTGATTGATAAACATCATTAGAACCCGGAGGTCCCTGAGAACCTCCGTTTATGAAAAACTGATAAAACAATGCGCCTGTTGCGGTATAGGTTATCGATTGCCCTGTGCAAATAGTGTTATCAATATCACTACTAACCAATACTACGTTTGGACTTGGAATAACTGCTGTTGTAAAATAATTACTTGTTGCAGTACAACCGTTAATGTCAGTTCCTGTAGCAATTACAATATCCCCATCAATTAATCCTGTTGTTGAGTAGATATTATTTGTTCCCGGACCCTGAACAATCGGACCGCTTTGATAGAATGTATAATCAACAGAACCTGTAGCCGTAAAATCAACATTCTCCCCTGAGCAAATCATACTGTCCTGGTCACTGCTGGTAAGTGTCACAGGAGCGGCTCCCGGGTCACTAAGCCCGGCAACAGCCAAATCAGAACAACCATTCTGATCGCTTACAGTAAGAAAATAAGCTCCGGCAACCAGATTATAAGCAGCCGAAGATGTTTCAGTAACATCATGAGACCATGAATAAGTATAAGGAGGCAATCCTCCTGATACCAATCCCGAAGCGTCTCCATCATTCAAACCACATTGTGACGGGTTGTTAGAAGACATAGTAATAGCAGGATTGGGATTTACTATCATAGTAATACCCAGTGTTGTAAAGGAGCAAAAGTTGAAATCAAGCGCCTGCACATGAACTATGTCCCCGTTATTTAATGTATTGGTTGTCCAAGGATTTGATGTAGATACAGGAACTCCATTTACATAATAAGTATATAGGTATGATCCACTTGCAGTGAATGTAACATAATCGCCTTGACAAATAATATTGTCCTGATCAGAAGAAACAACTGTTGCAGGTGTAGCACCTGGATCATTCATGGATACAGAAACTACATCACTACAGCCATTTTGATCTATTGCCTGAATAATATAAGGTCCTGCACTTAAATTGTTCATTATTGTTGAAGATGGGGCTCCGTTCAATGTCCAGTTATAAGGAGGTGTACCACCACCACCGAAAACTGAGATACTTCCATCAGAAGCACCACATGCAGAAGGTGTTGTTATATAATTAAAGCCAACCTGTGGTGCTGAAAATACGTTAACAGGAATGCTTGCACAGTTTGTAGTATTACATGGACCTTCTGCTCTAACATAATATGTTGTTGAAGAGAGCGGGTTTACTGTTATAGAAGAACCTGAACCTACAAGGACTCCTCCACAGGCACCATTATACCAAAACCAGTTGGAAGCACTTCCTAAAGAACCACCATTTACTGTTAACGTAGTAGCTGTACCCTGACAAATGGATGTATTTGTTGCAGTAATAGAAACTGGGTCAGTAGATAATGTATTAAGTGGAACGGTTACACTTGCGCAAGCAGACGATAAACAACCACCTTCAGCTCGAACATAATATGTTGAAGTATTAGTTGGACTACCACTAAGCGTAGCTCCAGTTCCTATTGGAGCTCCAACTCCACATCCTCCAGAATACCAAACCCATTGCGCATTTGTTCCCAAGGACCCTCCAATAACTGAAATTGCTGCAGTGCCTCCGGGACAGACTGAAGAGGGATTTGAAATCGCTGATGTAGGATCTATGGAAGGTGTTATTACATTGATTATTTGAGTGACTGTACATGCCGCTAGAGTATAGGTAATCGTATAAACACCAAGTGCAGTTGGACAAAATTGAGGGGGGCTATTAAAACTTCCATTATTTGGTGAAACACTCCATGTTCCTCCTGCCTGATCAGCTGATAAGGTAACGCATTGTCCTGAACATATATCGGCAGAAGAAGACGTAATAGTTGGAGTGCATTGCTTATATTGTAATATAGCAGAGTTTGCAGTGCCTCCGCCTTGATATCCAAGACAATTGCTTTTGTTTACCATTACGTCCAAGGTTCCGGTAAAAGTTGCTATCCACTGAATACTTGCCTGCTGAGAAGGGTTACAATCAAAGCCATTATTATCATTAAAGAAAACTGCACTACCTCCATTATAACCTGTTAATTGAGTATTCCAGGTCGATCCGCAAGTACTGATACAATACTGCGCACCTGCAACTACCGACATTGATACATACTCATCACTTCCTACGCTTGTTTGTGCGTAAGCACCTCCGCAAGGTGGTGCGCCAAGATTAGCAGCCTGGTAAATTGATTTAGCGCACTGTGCTTGAGTTTCAAAGCTATTAAGTGTTAGTAGAGAAATAATTAATACGGCTAAGGAATAGTAGATTTTTTTCATTGCTTTTTGTAAATATTTTTTTACCTTTTCTATATGATTTCTATCACTTTTTTTTTGAAAAAGGAGCGGCAAGATATAAAATATTTTAACTCGTCATGAAAAAATGAAAATTTATAGGGTAAAACAGTCTGACTGACTATTAAACTGTTATTAAGAATTGTTGATTAAATAATATAAACATGTGAAATAATCAGTTTCTAATTGTATTATTTTTGGCAAGTTTAAAAAAGCATTCAACCAATCAAATAACAATAAGTTAATTATGAGAATTGCAGTTGTAGGTTCCACAGGACTTGTAGGTACACAGATGATGAAAGTGCTGGAGGAAAGAAGCTTCCCTGTCACAGAGTTTTTTCCAGTGGCTTCAGAAAAGTCGATAGGAAAAGAAGTTGCTTTCAAGGGAACTAATTATAAAGTGATCGGAATGGCTGAAGCTGTTGCCTTAAAGCCTGACATAGCTATTTTTTCAGCTGGCGGAAGCACTTCATTGGAGTGGGCACCAAAGTTTGCTGAAGTAGGCTCAACAGTTATTGACAACTCATCTGCATGGCGCATGGACCCTACAAAAAAATTAGTAGTACCAGAAGTGAATGCAGACGTGTTGACCAGCGCAGATAAAATTATTGCCAACCCAAATTGCTCTACCATTCAGATGGTGGTTGCACTAAATCCGCTTCACAAAAAATATAAAATAAAACGTGTGGTAGTTTCCACTTACCAAAGTGTAACTGGCACAGGAAAAAAAGCAGTTGACCAGCTTTACAACGAGCGTGATGGTATTCAGGGGCCGATGGCTTATGCTTACCCTATTGACTTAAATATTATTCCACAGATTGATGTTTTTCTTGACAACGGTTACACCAAAGAAGAAATGAAAATGGTGAACGAAACCAGGAAAATAATGGGTGATGATTCTATTCGGGTTACAGCAACAACTGTTCGTGTTCCTGTAATTGGCGGGCATTCTGAAGCAGTAAATGTTGAATTTGAAAATGATTTCGACTTAAATGAAGTACGAGAGATTCTAAGCAATTCATTTGGTATAATAGTAAAAGATGATGTGAAAAATCTGCAATATCCAATGCCGATTGATTCGCATAACAGAGACGAAGTTTTTGTTGGTCGTTTGCGCAGAGATGAGAGTCAGGCTAATACATTAAATATGTGGATTGTTTCTGATAACCTGCGCAAAGGCGCTGCTACCAATGCTGTACAAATTGCGGAATATCTTCAGAAAGAAAATCTTTTCTAAAACTCACAAGCAGAAATGAGGATTACTTTTCTTTCACTATTTTTTCTCATTTACCAGTTTGCTTTTGCACAACAGTTTCAGTTTCTGAATATTGATGAAGGGGGGGAAGAAGAGTTTGAAATGCACCTCAGTTCACAAGAAGCAGAAGATGGTTGCGAACCTTGTTACGATACTATTCACCCGGTTCCATTTGTAACTCAAATTCATGATATTGGTCTACTTTTCCCGACATGGAGACCAGTTGTTGGATATGATTCAGTTACAGTTGTGGAAGGAACTATTGAACCTGAAATAAGCCGAACAGGAGTTAGCGAAAGTGACTTACCAATGTATCATTACACTCACGATATGTGTTTCAATCTTATTCCAGATAAGAAATACCGTACTATTCTTTCGTACGATGTAAAAATAGAGCCTGACGGAAAACGAGATACAATAAGAAACAATGATCTCCATATTGAATGGGAATGCGGCCTTGGACAAAGTAATAAAGGAAATCCATCCGCTGAGTTAAACAGGCAAGGAAAAAGTTGTGGCTTTTTCAGCGCGGGCCATGAACGCAGAGACACTATATGGAACTGGCCTACCTGGGGCGACTGGGTGCATGTAGATGGTTTGCGTGTTTGGGATCGCGGTCACCCGCCTGCAGCAACAGAAATTCATCCAATGCGATTAATTGCAACACGAAGAGCATTGCCTGAAAAAGTTATTAACAAGTTTGCAACGCGCATCGACATTTTTGCAAGTGGTGACGGAGGGGCTTTTGATAACAACCGCCCTAATCAGAAAGCTTTTGTACGAAAGGTAAAAATGAGTTCGAAAGATTATGTTTTTACAGTGAAAAATACGCTTCCAAAACCTTCGCCTGATGCAGTTTTGAAATATGTTGTTAAAGAAAGAAAAATAAATAATTTCAACGCTGCTGTTGAATATACTGCAAACTCAAAAGAAGGTACTCTCACAATAAAAATTCCGTGGAAATCTGCTGCTGTAAATGATGAATCTATCTTTGCTAAAACACTTTACCTCTATTGGGATGAGGGAACAGGCGTTCCGCCTGATTATAAAATTGATGAGGTAAATGTTACACTTGATGAATTACTCTTTGACCGTTTTCATGAGGCATTGGGTAAAGCTGAGATACGCATGTTTGTTGACATCGGAGGCAATTTTATTTTTTTGAATGATTTTTCAAAAAGCAAGGATATTCTGAATAACGGATTGGGTAAAACAAGAAAACACAAATGGAAATTCAGCAATGCTTTTACACTTTACATTCCGCATGACAAGAAATTCAGGGTGTCTGCTCATGGATGGGAGGCAGATGGTATCGACAAACTTTTCGGGCACATTGTTGACAATTACTCTCCCTGCAACCGTGCTACCAAAAAATTAATAAACAACATGATGATTGACTTTACTCCTGTTGGTATTGGCGGCTGCCTTGATGATCCTTTGGGCAATGCTTTTCGTTTACATAACCTGAAAGAATTTTCAGGAAAATACATGGATTTTGTTGTGCGCTCAGATGGTGGTTACCATGAGGACGGTTGCCCCTGTGCAAGTTTTTCGCCCAAAAATATTTTTTCTATCGGTTATAGGGTAGAAAAAACAACGCCTTAATTCTGCGCCTGAGTTTCTTCTGTTTTCGCAGCAGTGTTCTCTGCATTTGCACTCATAAAAAACTTTCTCTGAAAAAGAAGGATAAGAGCAACGCCACAAGTAATTGCAGAATCGGAGATATTAAATACCGGACGAAAAAACAAAAAATACTCGTTTGCCCAAATGGGAAACCAGGACGGAAAATGTCCTTCAATAATCGGGAAATACAACATGTCCACTACCCTTCCGTGCAGAAAGCTTGCATAGCCGCCTTCTGGAGGAAAAACCTTTGCCACTTCGCCATAACTTTCACTGAAGATCATACCGTAAAAAGCACTGTCAATAATGTTACCGATTGCACCTGAAAACACCAATGCAATACTAATGATTGCGAGCGATGGCGCATTAGCTTTAATAAGCGAATACAGATACCAGCCAATTCCGGCTACAGCAGCAATGCGAAAAACGCTTAGAAAAAGTTTGCCGTATTCACCGGCAAGTTCCATTCCAAAAGCCATTCCGTTGTTTTCCGTAAAATGTAGAATAAAAAGTCCGCCAAGGAAGTCATATTCCTGACCTAAAAACATGTGGGTTTTAACCCAAATCTTTAAAAATTGGTCAAGAAAAAGAACCGAGAAAATAACGATGAACGCTTTTTTCAAAATCAGGTTTTAGCCTTGCATGTTTTTGGCCTCAATGCTTAATGTAGCATGGGGAACAACACGCAAACGGTCTTTTCCAATCAGTTTTCCGGTAACGCGGCAAATTCCGTATGCCTTATTTTGAATACGGATAAGCGCGTTTTCAAGGCTCTGAATAAATTTCTGTTGACGAACAGCCAGTGCATTACTTTCTTCTTTTGATAAAACATCAGAACCATCTTCGAGCAATTTGAAGGTGGGTGAAGTATCATCTGTTCCGTGGTCATCTTTATGAGAAATAGTGGCCTTCAGCAGTTCGTAATCTTTGCGTGCCTCGTCTAATTTTTTTAGAATAATTTCTTTAAATTCTGCTAATTCTTTGTCTGAATATCTAACTCTGTTTTCGTTGTCTTGCATGGCACCCTTTGGGACTTTAATCTGTGCTTGGGGTATAATAATTGGTGCGTGAATCGGGTCCGGATCAATAGAACCTTCATACGAGCGTCTGTCGGGTTTTGATAATTTTTTAGGCTCCGCTTTTACAGGGGCAGCTTTGGGTGCAGGCGCAGCAGGTTTTGCTTTTGCAACTACAGGTTTAGCAACCACCTTTGCAACCTGTTTTGGTGCAGGCTTTTTAGGAGCCGGTTTTTTTACTGCTACTTTTTTAGCAGGTTTAGGAGCCGGTTTTTTTGCTGCTACCTTTTTAGGCGCAACTTTTTTTGCAGGCTTTTTAACAACTACTTTTTTAGCTGCGGGCTTCTTTGCAGCCGATTTCTTAGCAACCACTTTTTTAGCAGGTTTTTTTGCAACCACCTTTTTTGGTGCAGACTTCTTAGCTGCCGGTTTTTTAGCAACCACTTTTTTAGCTGCGGGCTTTTTTGCTGCCGGTTTCTTTGGAGCAGGTTTTTTAGCCGCTACCTTTTTAACTGGTTTCTTTGCTGCTACTTTTTTAGGCGCTGGTTTTTTAGCTGCCGGTTTTTTAGCAACTACCTTTTTAGCAGGTGCTTTTTTAGCGGCAGGTTTTGCTGCTTTCTTTACTGGTTTAGTAGGTTTTTTTGCCATAATTCCTCTTTTTTAATTCAAGTTACTAACTGAAACTAAGGTGATAAGATTTTCCTCTACATCTACCGAAACCCCTTCTGTAGCGCTGATTTCATCCACAATTTCAAGGGTGTCCGCCAAAATTTCGGTGCAAATATAATTTAAATTGCTTTGGATGGCAGAATTGATCCCTTCGTGTGATTTCACTTTCAATAGGATACGGTCGGTTACCTTGAAATCCTTGTCCTTGCGGATGTTCTGGATGCGGCTCACAAACTCACGGGCAATTCCCTCTTCACGCAATTTTTCAGAAATAGTAATGTCTAGCGCAACTGTAAGTTTGCCTTCACTTGCCACCAGCCAGCCAGGAATATCCTGCGAACTGATCTCCACATCTTCCAAGGAAAGCTGGATCTTTTCCCCTTCAATCTCCAAATTGTAATTACCAGTTTGTTCTATTTCTGCAATCTGCTCCTGCCCGAATTGGTTTACCAAGGCGGCAATCGATTTCATGTGTTTCCCGAATTTCGGACCAAGCGATTTGAAGTTGGGCTTGATTTTCTTCACCAATATTCCTGATGAATCATTCAAAAATTCAATCTCTTTCACATTCACCTCACTCAGAATTAAATCTTTCACCGCGTCAACATTACTTTGAAATTCTTCGTTCAAAACCGGAACCATAATTCTGCTCAATGGTTGGCGAACCCTTATTTTACTGCCTTTACGCAATGAAAGAACTAGCGAAGAAATACTTTGCGCCAATTCCATCCGAGCTTCCAGTTGCTTGTTGATTATTTTTTCATCCGCCACCGGAAAATCAGAAAGATGAACTGAAACCGAATTATCTTTTCCTGTCGCAAAATTCAAATCACGGAAAAGTTTGTCTGCATAAAACGGTGCAACAGGCGAACTCAGTTTGGCAATTGTTTCCAGACATTTGTAAATAGTCTGGTAGCCCGAAACTTTGTCTTTTGTGTAATCGCCTTTCCAAAATCTTCTGCGACTCAGGCGCACATACCAGTTACTTAAATGCTCCGTCACAAAATCCTGAATGGCTCGTCCTGCTTTGGTTGGCTCATAATCTGCCAAAGCTTCATCCACATCTTTTACCAACGAGTTCAGCAGAGAAAGAATCCATCTGTCCAATTCAGGGCGCTCATCCACCGGAATTTCTTCTTCTGCATACGTGAACTTATCAATGTTGGCATACAGCGCGAAAAACGCATAAATATTATGCAGCGTTCCGAAAAATTTGCGCTGCACCTCTGCAATTCCTTCGGTATCAAATTTCAGATTGTCCCAGGGCTGTGCATTAGTAATCATATACCAACGCGTTGCATCGGCACTGTATTTATCAATCGTTTCAAACGGGTCAACAGCATTTCCTTTGCTCTTGCTCATTTTGTTGCCGTTCTTATCCAGAACCAAACCGTTGGAGACAACTGTTTTGTAAGCAACCGAATCAAATAACATCACCGCAATCGCGTGAAGCGTGAAAAACCAGCCGCGTGTTTGGTCAACTCCTTCAGCAATAAAATCTGCAGGGAAATATTTCTTCTCGTCAATCAACCCCTTGTTCTCAAACGGATAATGCAACTGTGCATAAGGCATAGAGCCACTGTCAAACCACACATCAATCAAATCAGGTTCACGGAACATCGGTTTTCCTGAATCAGAAACCAACACTACTTTATCAATATACGGTTTGTGTAAATCGTGAACATCGGTCAGTGTTTCAAAACCTGCTTTCACCGATTTTTCAATTTCAGTTTTAAGTTGCTCCACTGAATTGACAACCTTTTCTTCCGTTCCATCTTCCGTTCTCCAGATCGGAATCGGAATTCCCCAAAAGCGCGAACGCGATAAATTCCAATCCACCAGATTCTCTAACCAGTTACCAAACCGCCCGCTACCGGTAGCTTCCGGTTTCCAGTTGATGGTTTTATTAAATGCAATGAGTTTATCTTTCATCGCGGTGGTTTTAATAAACCACGAATCCAAGGGATAATATAAAATCGGTTTTTCGGTGCGCCAGCAGTGCGGATAGCTGTGCTCGTATGTTTCTTTTTTGAAAAGCTTTCCTTCTTCCTGCAATTTCAGAACGATGCGTTCATCCACGCTCAGATAGGCTTTCAGTTCTTTTATCTTTCCGGCAGCTTCAAGGATCTTTTTCTGCTTCTGAAACTCCGTTTTCTTTTCATCATCTCTCAGATAAGCTTCTTTCACATACTCCTCACCATATAGAAAAACATCATCCTTTACTTCCGGTAAAAACTTCCCTCGCTTGTCAACTAAAGTCATTGAACCAATACCGTTTTGTTTTGCAACTCTAAAGTCATCTGCACCAAAGCTTGGAGCGATGTGAACTATTCCCGTTCCATCTGATGTAGTTACAAAATCACCCAACACAACTTTGAAAGAATCGCCATCTATGGGTTGTGCAAATGGCAAAAGTTGTTCGTAGCGGATGCCTTCTAAATCAGTTCCTTTAAATTCAGAGATGATTTTATATGGAATAGAATTCTTCTTTATCAATTCCTTAAATTCTTCTGCAACTGCTGACTTAGGGTCAAACAAGTGAGTTATAAGTGGTGATTTCTCTCCAACTTCAAGCCAAGACTTTACTATGTCAACTAGCGGGTTACTTGTTGGATAAATTGCATTTTGAAAATACTTGCCTAATAAATCTTTTGCTAAAACAACATTAATACCTTCAAATGAAAATGGATTAAAGGTTCTTATTAAAACGTAGTCAATATTCTTCCCAACCGCCAACGCAGTATTGCTTGGCAAAGTCCAGGGTGTAGTTGTCCATGCTAAGAAGAAAACTTCAGAACCTTGAACTTTGAACTTTGAACTTTCAACTGTCTTAAACATCGCCACCGCAGTCCTGTCCTTCACATCCTTATAAGCCCCAGGCTGGTTCAGTTCATGCGTGCTCAAACCCGTTCCTGCTGCCGGTGAATACGGCTGAATGGTGTAGCCTTTATACAGCAAATCCTTCTCATAAAACTTACTCAGCAAATACCAAACGCTCTCGATATAATCATTCTCATACGTGATATACGGATGCTCCATATCCACCCAATAACCCATCTTCTCCGTAAGGTCATTCCACACGTGCGTATATTTCATCACCTCCTTGCGACAGGCTTTGTTGTAACCCTCAACCGAAATCTTTTTGCCAATATCTTCTTTAGTAATACCCAATGTCTTCTCCACCGAAAGTTCAATCGGCAAACCATGCGTATCCCAACCAGCTTTACGCTTTACACGAAAACCTTTCAGTGTTTTGTAGCGGCAAAAAATATCTTTGATAGCCCTTGCCATCACATGGTGAATTCCCGGCAAACCATTGGCCGAAGGCGGCCCCTCATAGAAAACAAAATCCGGTTTGCCGTTGCGGCTTTCCACACTCTGTTTAAAGGTATCTTCTTTCTTCCAAACCTCCAGCATTTCCTTTCCTATATTGGAAAGCTCAAGCTGCTTATATTCAGGATATTTTTTTGACACTGTTTTTTGCTTTTTTAAAACGAGGCGCAAAGCTAAGAATTTAGGCAAACCCTAAAAAACAGAAGGCGCAGAGAACTAAATCCCCACGCCTTCCGCCACCTTGAGCACCCCTGCTCTATTTCTTCTTTTTATTCCAAAAGTTCACATTCAAGCCTAACCCGAAACTGGTAGTAAACTCACTTAGGTTATAAGCTGTTGGTCCGCCCAAATGCCTGCCGGTTGCATAACGCAGGTTTACAAACAAGTGAAAAAACTTCACCGCATAAATATTAAAACCAGCATCCAAGGCAATCATCGGGTTCATGGAGATATTTGATTCTCTTGTTTCCACAAGTAAAGGATTCTCAATATCCAATGGATAGTTAGCACGCACTTGTGTAAGTGCAAATCCCGGCTCCAGACCAATGTAAGGATCAAACGCTTTGTCTTTTAGTAAGTGGTATTGAACACCGGTGTATAGTTGGTGATTCATTTTCAACTCAGCCATTGCAGGCAACGCTTCTTTCCGCGAATTCAGGAAATAGTAAGCAGTAGATGAAATGGATACATGGTCGGCAATATAGTATTCCAGCACTCCGCTGATGTAGGCATTGGTCATACCGTTTACCATAAATCCCGGGGCAAAGCTTAACCCGTCACGCAACATGTGGTGATATTTTACTTTCGGGTTATCGTTCTGTGCGAAGGCGAACATTGTCGCTGCAATTGCAAGAACTAAGATGATTATTCGTTTCATGATTTCTAATTTTTTAGAGTTTATAATTTTTATAGTGTCACCCTGAGCGAAGTCGAAGGGCTTTTTACTTCCAAAAATCAAACAACTTCACATTCAAACTTAAATTCACCAGCAGATGCCCGTCAAAATCAGTTTTAGAAGATTTTTCAATTAATAATCTGTCGAACCCTGATTCGTCTTTGTAAAGTTCACCATGCATATGTCCGCCTAGGTGATTCATATATTGACAGGTAAGTGTAAGGTCAAAATTATCAGTGATGTTGTAAGAAGTTCCTAACCCCATTTGCACTGCCGAACTGTTTATTTTTCCTGAGTTAGCATGATTGCGATTTTCAAACAAATGCGAACCATCAAAACAATGTCCTGCTATAATATAAGGAGTGAATTTGCCTTTTACCCGTTCGGTATTGAACATGTAAAACATTACGCTCCATCCTACGTGCATATCCTTACGGGTTCCAACATTTCCTATGTTGGTTGTAAGAATATCGGCATACCACTCGGTGTTTAACCGCTCGAGGAAACGCAACCGAAATTGCCCTCCTACTCCCTGACCTACGAATCCTGCATCGTTAAAAAAACTTACGGAAGTTCGCACCCCCAAATCAAAATCTCCGCCTCCGGCAAGATGTTTGTCGGCTGCGCTTTGCTGTGCCTGCGCCTGGTAACTTACCAGCGCCATGGCAATGATGATAATTAGTTTTTGCATGGCTTTATGTGTTAGTTTATATAGATACTAACGCACACAATTTTCAGATATTGTGCAAAGCCAAAAATATTTTTGTCACCTCGAGCGTAGTCGAGAGGCGGTTATGAAATCCTTGCCCAATCCTGTTTATTGCGATTGATAAAATTCAAAAACGCAGCAATCACCTGATTTTTAGGTTGCGAAAATTGGGGATCTTCTTCCAGAATTTTTAGTGCCGCATTTCTTGCTTCGGTAAGAATTGCACCATCGGTTGCAAGGTTTGAAATTTTAAAATCGGGCAAGCCGCTTTGCTGCGTTCCTGCTAAATCACCCGGACCCCGCAGTCTCAAATCCACATCGGCAATTTCAAAACCATCGTTGGTTTTGCACATGGTTTCCAAACGCAACTTTGCATCAACCGAAAGTTTGAATGAAGTAACCAGCATACAATAACTCTGGTCTGCACCGCGGCCCACCCTTCCACGCAACTGGTGCAACTGCGAAAGCCCGAAACGCTCAGCGCTTTCAATCACCATCACTGAAGCATTGGGAATATTAACACCCACCTCAATTACCGTTGTTGCTACCATAATATTGGTTTGGTTTTTCTGGAAACGCTGCATTTCAAAATCCTTGTCTTTTGCAGTCATTCTTCCGTGAACAACGCTCACCTGATATTGAGGACGCGGAAAAGCGCGAAGCATACTTTCATACCCTTCTATCAAATCTTTGTAATCCATTGTTTCGGATTCTTCAATCAGCGGATAGACCACATAAATCTGTCTGCCCAATTTTATTTGCTCTTTCATGAATCCATGAATTCTCAAACGATTGGAATCGAAAAGATGAATGGTTTTTATTGGTTGACGACCAGGCGGTAATTCATCAATAATGGATACATCAAGGTCACCATACAAAGTCATAGCAAGTGTGCGTGGAATTGGCGTTGCAGTCATAATCAGCACATGAGGCGGATTAACATTTTTTCTCCAGAGTTTTGCGCGTTGCTCTACTCCAAAACGATGTTGCTCATCAACCACCACCATCCCCAGGTTTTTGAACTGAACTTTGGGTTCAATCAAAGCATGCGTTCCCAACAAAATATGCATCTCGCCCGAAAGCAATTGTTCATGTATTTTCCTCCGAGCTGCAACTTTTGTAGAGCCTGTCAATAAGCCAACATTAATATTCATTCCTTCTAAAAGAACCGAAATACTTTCAAAATGTTGTGCTGCTAGAATTTCTGTTGGCGCCATCAGACAGGCCTGAAAACCGTTGTCCAGAGCCATGAGCATAGTCATCAGTGCAACAATGGTTTTTCCGCTTCCTACATCACCTTGGAGCAAACGGTTCATGTGTTTTCCTGAACCAACGTCTGTGCGTATTTCTTTCAAAACCCTTTTCTGTGCATTAGTCAGCTCAAACGGAAGATTGCTTTTGTAAAATGTATTGAAATACTCACCAATGCTACCGAACTTATAACCGTGATAGATTTTCTGGTTCACAGATTTTTGCCGCAGCAAAGTAAGTGAGATGTAAAATAGTTCATCAAACTTCAACCTCATTTCCGCTTTTTTCAATAGCTCAGGATTTGCAGGAAGATGTATTTGATAAAAAGCTATTTCCCTTGAAATAATTTGTTGGCTATTGGTAATATCTGCAGGAAGATTTTCAGGAATTTTGCCTCCACTGCCTTGCAAAACAGCACGCACCAGCTTTGAAATTCCGCGACTATCTAGGCTTCTTGTTTTCAGCTTGTCACTACTATTATACATTGCCTGTAAGGAACTTTGCAGCTTCAGGTTTTCTTCGTTCACTTCATCCACTTCAGGATGGGCAATATTGAACTTTCCGTTAAAAACTGTTGGCTTCCCGAAAACAACATATTCTGTTCCTGGCTTAATTGAGTTTTTGAGCCATTTTATTCCCTGAAACCAAACCAACTCAATAATTCCCGAAGCATCTTTAAAATTGGCAACCATCCGTTGTGCACGGTTTTTACCAACCACTTCCATTGAAATAATTCTTCCTCGCAGTTGCACATAAGGCATATCGGCATCCAACTCGGTAGTTTTGTGAAACTTGGTGCGATCAACATAGCGGAACGGAAAATACGAAAGCAAATCACCAAAACAGTTGATATTCAATTCGTTTCGCAGCAGTTTGCCGCGCTCAGGTCCAACGCCTTTAAGGTATTCTATAGGAGTTTCAAGAAAAGTGCCTGCCATTTGAAGAAGCGGCTAAATTAATATTGAAACCGATTTTGTGATTAAAAACCTTTTTCTATCTTTGCAGCCCGTTTCAAAAAAAAAGATAAAAACATGCTTGTAATTCCTATCAAAGAAGGCGAAAACATTGAAAGAGCTCTTAAGAAGTTTAAACGTAAGTTTGAAAAAACTGCTGTTGTTAAAGAACTTCGTGAGAGACAACAATTCACAAAACCTTCGGTTAAAAGAAGAACTGAAATAAAGAAAGCTGTCTACGTTCAAGGACTTAGAAGAGCTGAAGAAGAGGCATAATAGCCCCTTTTAACTTCCCTTAAAAGGGAGAAGCATAAAGATTCCCTAAAGGAATTTGACTTACAACGTAAACTAAAACCGTTTACCTTCGTACTAAAGTCAAATTCCTTTTTTATTTATGGCGATTAGGACTTTCATTGACTATTTGAGAAAGGAGAAACGCTATTCCCCCCACTCCCTCGTTTCCTACACCAACGATTTAACGCAGTTTTATCTTTTCATGAAAGATGAACTGCAACTGCCTGACGAGCATAAACCTGAGCACCATGATGTGCGCTCCTGGATTGTTTCGCTGATGGAAAAAGAACTCAATCCGCGGACAGTGAACAGGAAAATAACTGCACTTCGCTCCTACTTCAAATTTCTAAAGCGCGAAGGTTTAATAGACTATAATCCAACCCAAAAGATTTCGGCTTTAAAGGTTAAAAAGCAAATTCCCCATTTTGCGAGTGAGGCTGACATGGAACAACTATTCGATAATCTTGAATTTGAGCCCGGTTTCAGGGGAACACGAGATAAATTAGTGCTTGAAATGCTTTACTCCACAGGAATGAGGCGGGCAGAACTGATTAATCTGAAAACTTCTGATGTTAATTTCTATAACCGCGAACTTAAAGTTTTGGGTAAGCGCAATAAAGAGCGGATTATACCGTTCACTGATAAACTGGCTGCTTCTATTAAAAGCTACCTTGCTGAAAAACAGAAGCAAACAGGAAAGGATATGGAGAATATTCTTCTCTTTGTGAACGATAAAGGCAAAAAAATGGGCGAAAAATTTGTTTACAGTTTGGCAAACAAGTACCTTAGCCTTGTCACAACGATTGAAAAAAGAAGTCCGCACATTATGAGACACACTTTTGCAACACACATGCTGAACAACGGAGCCGACCTAAATGCAATAAAAGAAATCCTTGGCCACTCCAATCTTTCAGCCACACAAATTTACACGCACAATACAATAGAGAAGTTAAAATCAATTTATAAACAAGCCCATCCAAGGGCATAAAAAAGGAGGACAACATGAAAGTGAAAATTCAAAGTATCCATTTTGACGCTGATGTTAAATTACTTCAGTTTGTAGAAGAAAAAGTGGACAAATTAGGTCATTTTTACAATGAAATAATCGGAAGCGAAGTGTTTCTGAAACTCGACAAGAACAGCAATACCGAAAATAAAGTTGCCGAAATAAAGCTTCACATTCCGGGCAATGATTTGTTTGTTAAAAAACAATGTAAAACCTTTGAAGAAGCTACCGACACTGCAGTGGAGGCCCTTACACGACAACTAAAAAAACACAAAGAAAAAGCTAAAGGATTATAAGAAGTCTTCAATCTTCAGAAAAGCCCTTCGCCTAATGCGAGGGGCTTTTTGTTTCTATTAGTTACCTTTCGACTACCGTCAGGGTGACAAATCCTTCCGGGGAAAAAGCGGTGAGGGGAAACTTACCTCGCCACCATCAGCTTGAGCATAATATGCTCACCGTTTGAAGCGTAATACCTATGAAATAAAAACGTAAAGTTAGTCTGAAACTGAAATAGTTTAGGTGTTAAGGTCACCCGCAACAATTGCTTTATTGTTGGCAATGTTTTGAATTAAAGGACCTGAAACATCGCATACACGTATTGTTACCGTTACATCATCAATACAACTGTAGTTAACAGCTGCCTGTGATGACGCAGGATTTGGGAATATAGTTGACATAATTTCTTCGGTTAGTTCTGAAAGCGTTTCTGTTTCATCTGTTTTGTTTGAACCGCATGCACCAAGTACCCAACCCTGATTTATTTTGGTTGGCAACTGTGAAGTGTTTACACAACTGGTGCTGTTGTTTTTGTACATATACACGTTGTTACTTCCGCAGTGTATATCACGTACACGAACCTCCACCAGATCTTATTGAGTGCAGCTGCGTGTATCGGTAATTGTTAATGTGTAGTTGGTTGTTAATATATCACTATTCGTAATATTTTGTGTTGTAGCACAGTTGCTCCATGAATAGGTATAAGGCCCATACTGTAGTTTGCATAACCTACAAGCGTAACAGTTGATGCACGATAGATACTATAAATAAGTTTGTCAGCGGATAGCTGAAGAAGGGAATTGTATAGGTGTATCGCTTTTGTGAAAATGCGTGTCGGATTTACCGATGAACGACAATGCTGCCTTTATTTCGGTAAAGGTTTCAACTAAAGCAATCTCTTTAATATATTTTGGCTCATTTTTTTCTCCCTCCACTGAGTGTTAAAATCTCCCCTCTTGCGCAACCCGAAATTCCTTACATTTGCCCTCCTTTTTAAAAAATCAGCATTAATACTATGAATAAAGTCATCACCTCCCTGCTTGTAATCTTCCTTGCAGCCATCACCGGTTCAAACGCCCAAAACCTCATTACCATTGATAGTAAAGAATACCAGCAACTAAAGGTAGAAGGCAAAATCCCCATGATACCCATGGAACAGTTTGCCAAATACGTTCCGGAGAAAATATTGAATGCCGAAGACTTTGCACCCCGCGCTGTAACGGGCGGAGGCCCCAACGTAAACTGCGGTTGCATCCAACCCCTTGATGGCAGCTACACCCTCGCAATGGCTCCTAATGATGACGGTTCAACAGGGCTCATCCCACTCCAGTTCCCCTTCTGCTTCTACGGAACCAGCCAAACCGATATGTACATCAACAACAATGGTAACATTTCCTTTGGAGCCTCATACGGAACATTCTCATCCAACCCCTTCCCTGATGCTACCTATGTAATGGTTGCCCCTTTCTGGGCCGATGTGGATACCCGCGGAACGGGTGAAGTATGGTACAAAGTAACTCCAACCTATGCAATTATCCGTTGGCACAACGTAGGCTATTTCAGCTCACAAACCGATAAAATAAACGACTTCCAGCTCATCATCACCGATGGTAACGACCCCATCATTCCCGGTGGAAACAACATTGCCTTCTGCTATGGCGATATGCAATGGACTACCGGTTCAGCTTCAAGCGGTGTAAATGGCTTTGGCGGAACACCCGCAACAGTGGGTGCTAACTATGGCGATGGAGTTGCCTTTGCGCAATTCGGTCGCTTTGACCATCCCGGTGCTGATTACGATGGCCCCTTCAATAATGTGGATGGAGTTAGCTGGCTCGATAATCAAAGCTTCATTTTCAATGGCTGCGTAAACAATGCAAACCTTTCTCCTATTGCCGATAATGCTTTAGCTATCTGCGATACCATCCAGATCTGCGTAGGCGATACCTTCCCCTTTGAAGTATCTTTCCTTTCTCCTGAGCAGGGACAAATTACAACAACTGTAATCGACACCTCAGGTATCTCAGGCTTTGAACTGGTAAATGCTACAAATGGAAATATCTCTTCCGTATCAGCTGTCTTCTATGCTACCGAAGCCAATGCTGGTTACAATACATTTACTTTAACAGCTACTGATAACGGAACACCACCGCAATCTAATGTGTTTACTGTAAACATCTTTGTCAGCGCAATTGTAGACCCTGCTGTGTTGGGCCCGCAAACCTATTGTGCTCCTGGAAGTGTTAGCATAACACTCGACTCAGCCTTTGCTTATACAAGTTATAACTGGTCAACCGGTGATGCAAACCCCGACTCAGTTTTATCCCCCTTACTCGAAGGTAGTTATTCCGTTACCTGTTACAATGAATACGGTTGCAACCGCACAATTGATTTCCAGATTGTAGAATTAGGACATTTGTTATTAGACACAACTGTAAGCAATGTAGTCTGCAACGGTGCCGGTGATGGCACTGTTTACATTCAGTCCAATGTTCCTACACCCCTTAACTTCGTGTGGACAAATAGTACCGGTGATACACTTCACAGCGGACTCTTCAGCAATGGTATTGACCACGTTAACGGATTAACTCCCGGAACCTATGTGATTTATACCAACGATACCATCGGCTGCTTTTCCCATGTTGATACCGTTACCATTACTGAGCCAGCGCCCTATGTAACTGCAAACACATCAAGCCCAGAAACCTGCGAAGATGCAAACGGTACAGCTATAGTTACCAGCGTTGCGGGAAATACTTCTCCCTACACCTATTCTTGGTTACCCTCTGGCGGAACAGAAGACTTGGCCGACAGCCTTGCTGCAGGAACTTACACTGTTACTATTACAGACATCAACGGATGTGAGCATATTGATACTGTAACGGTTGGTGGTATTTCTTCACCAACGGCAGGCTACACAAATTCACCAGAAATAGGTTTTGTTGATATTGAAGTTCTTTTTAATGATAGTTCTCTTGCAAATGGAGATACAATCGTCTCATGGTTTTGGGATTTTGGAGATGGAGTAACTTCAATTTTAGAAGATCCTTCACATACCTATGATACAACTGGAACATTCTCAGTTTATCTGGTTGTAACAAATTCTGAAGGTTGTGTTGATACAATTTCAGATTCAATTATTGTAGTTTCAGAAATATTTGTTCCAAACTTTTTTACACCAAACGGAGATAATATTTATGACACGTTCACTATCCCGTATCTCCCACAATTATATCCCAATAGTAAACTATACATATATAATCGTTGGGGAATTAAAGTTTATCAAAGCGATAATTATCAGAATGATTGGGATGGTGAGAAACATAGCGCTGGAACATATTTTTATGTCCTTTACGTTTCTGACGGAACAGTTCGAAAGGGAACGATAACGCTCTTTAGATAAAATACTACTTGGCTATTTGGCTAAGAGCTATTAATGAAAGTCACCGAACATTTCCGCAGGGCAAAGTCAACACTTTTCTCTATTGAGATTTTGCCGCCCTTAAAAGGCGCAAGCATTCAATCCATTTTTGATGGCATTGATCCGCTGGTTGAATTTAATCCTTCGTTTATTGATGTTACCTATCACCGCGAAGAATACATTCAGCGCAAAAACCGAAAAGGTGAATTGCGCAGGGTAAAAATCCGCAAACGCCCTGGCACAGTTGGTATAAGCGCTGCAATACAGGCACGCTATAAAATTGATACCGTTCCCCACATGATCTGTGGAGGTTTCAGTCTGGAAGAAACCGAAAATGCGCTGCTTGATTTACATTTTCTTGGAATTAACAATGTACTTGCGTTGCAGGGCGACATGATAAAAGCCGATGGAAAATTTCTTCCTCACCCTGACGGACACACTTACGCAAACGAACTGGTGGAGCAGATTGTGGACATGAACAAAGGCAAGTACCTTGACAACGAATTACAGAACGTTGACAAAACAGATTACTGCATTGGAGTTGCCGGCTATCCCGAAAAACATTTTGCGTGTAATGATTTAGACACCGATTTGGATAACCTGAAACGCAAAGTAGATGCAGGTGCCGAATACATTGTTACTCAAATGTTTTACGATAATCAGAAGTTCTTCAACTTTGCTGTGCGTTGCCGCAAAGCAGGAATAAATGTTCCTATTATTCCCGGACTAAAACCTATTGCAACAAAAAAACAATTAGAAGTTTTACCCCGTATTTTTTATGTTGATATTCCTGAAGACTTACGCAAGGCAGTTGAAGCTTGCAAAGACAATGATGCGGTAAAAGAGGTAGGAGTGGAGTGGGCAATTCAGCAAAGTAGAGAGTTGATTAACTTCGGTGCATTGTGTCTGCACTTCTACACCATGGGTCGTTCAGAACAAACTCGCGCCATTGCGAAAGCAATTTTTTAATTTTACCAAAACTAAAACTTAACCCATGTTCAAAAAAATCATCTTCATTCTGCTCGGCATCATTGCAACGCTTATTATCGGGTTCATTGTTATCGGATTGGTAAAACCTACCTGCCACACAGCTTGCAGCGTTACTGTTAATGCTCCTGCATCAAAAACATTTGAAGTTTTTAATAACCCCGAAAACATGGGCAAATGGATGGACAATTTTATAAGTATTGAAAACATAAGCGGTGAAAAAAACCAGATAGGGTCAAAATGGAAAATGGTGTTTAACGAGAATGGGCGAGAATTAGTGATTACCGAAACAATAACTGCTTTTGAACAGGATAAGTTGTTTGCTTTTGAGTTCGAAGACGAGTTTGCAAAGTTTCTAATCCAGATCCATTTTGACGAAGTGAATGGACAAACAACAATTTCACAAACCTCCGATGGCGAAGGTAAAGGCATGGCGGCAAAAAGCATGATCGCCCTTATGAGAGGCGTGATGGAAAAACAACAAATAGGAATGTATAATAAGCTGAAAGAGCTTGTTGAAAAGACGCAGTAAGATTTTCTTCTTTGTTCCTCACCGATACACACACGCACCTTTATTCTTCTGAGTTTGAAACCGACCGCAAACAGGTTGTTGAACGTGCTATTGCTGCTGGAGTAAAAAAGTTATTTCTTCCTAACATTGATAGTTCTTCCATTTCAGGAATGCTTTCAGTCTGCAATGATTTTCCTGAAAATTGTTTCGCGATGATGGGTTTGCATCCTACATCAGTAAAAGAAAATTATGAAGAAGAATTAGCTGTGGTGAAAGACTGGTTGGGGAAACATAAGTTCTGCGCAATTGGCGAAATAGGCATTGACCTCTATTGGGACAAAACATTTTTGACACAACAACTACTTGCTTTTGAAACTCAAATAAAATGGGCGAATGAATTTTCGTTGCCCATTGTTATTCACTCTCGCAATTCATTTAATGAGATTGTGGAAGTGTTGCAGAAAAATAAAAAAGAAAATCCGCACGGAATTTTTCATTGTTTTTCTGGAAGCAAAGAACAGGCAGAGAAAGCAATTTCATTGGGATTTAAATTAGGAATAGGAGGGGTGCTCACCTACAAAAATTCAGGACTTGCTCAAGCCATTGCCGACATTGATTTAAAACATTTGGTTTTGGAAACGGACTCGCCTTATTTAACTCCTGTTCCTCACCGAGGCAAAAGAAATGAAAGCGGATATATTACTTTAGTGGCGCAAAAACTGGCAGAAATAAAAAACATAAGCATTGAAGAGGTTGCAGAAATTACCAATGCAAATGCGATTGAAGTTTTTGGAATTTAAATGAAAAAAGAAAAAGCCAAAGTTCTCTTAATCTACACAGGCGGCACTGTAGGTATGGTGCAGGACGAAAAAACAGGTGTACTCAAACCTTTTAGTTTAGATAGCATCATCAACTATATTCCTGAGCTTTCGCGTTTTGGTTTTCGTATTGATGGTTATAGTTTTAATCCGCCAATAGATTCTTCTAACATGAAACCTGAAATATGGATTCAGCTGGCAGATATCATTGGAAAGAATTACAACAACTACGATGGTTTTGTGGTGTTGCACGGCAGTGATACCATGGCTTACACAGCATCTGCACTTAGTTTTTTATTGGAAAATTTAGGGAAGCCGGTAATCCTCACTGGCTCACAATTACCCGTGAATGTATTGCGTTCCGATGCGCAGGAAAATATTATTGTCTCAATTGAAATCGCAGCAGCAAAACAAAACGCCAAAGCAAAAGTTCCGGAGGTTTGCGTTTATTTTGAGAATCATCTATATCGCGGCAACCGAACCTATAAACACAATGCTGAAAATTTTGACGCATTCAATTCTTCCAACTATCCTGAGTTGGCAACAGCAGGTGTTCACATCAAATACAATAATGGAGTTATTGCAAAATCATCTGCAAAAAAATTAGTTGTCCATCAATCACTCGATACCAATATTGCCATTGTGAAATTATTTCCGGGAACAAATCCTGCTCTGTTGGAAAGCATTTTCAACACCAAAGGATTGAAAGCTGTTGTGCTTGAAACTTATGGCACTGGCAATGCGCCAACAGACAAAGCATTTTTAAAACCGTTGGAAAAAGCAGCAAAAAAAGGAATCATACTTTTAAATGTAACGCAGTGTCGTGCGGGTGCGGTTCAACAAGGCAGGTACGAAACCAGCGCTGAGTTAAAGAGCATCGGGATCATCAGCGGTGCAGATATGACCACCGAAACAGCAGTTGCCAAACTCATGTTTTTGTTGGGTGAAAATTATCCGGTTGCTTCAATCAAGAAACTTCTGCAACAATCGTTGCGCGGTGAATTAACAGTTTAAATCTGTTATGCGGAGAGAGAGGGATTCGAACCCTCGTTACCTTGCGGTAAACACGCTTTCCAAGCGTGCTCGATCGGCCACTCTGACATCTCTCCTGTTAAAGGGGTTGCGAAAGTAATACTTTTCTCGCGTTTGCCTAATTGATATACTCTTTCTTCACATCAAGTGTCAGACGGTTGTCGCTCATAAGGCGCTCACACAAACTTGCTGATTTGGGAAGTTCATACAGGAAGAAATAATTCATCGCAGCAAGCTTGCCTTGGTAGAAATTAAGTTCTTCACCAGAAGCGCCTGAGGCCAGTGCTTTTTGTGCAACAATTCCCATTTTAAGCCATTGCCATGCAATAGATACAATTCCTGCGTTTTCAAGAAACAATGTTGCATCTGCTAAGAAAATTTCAGGTGCTTGCGATTGTGCCAAGCCCATTAGTTTCATCGTTACTTCCGTGAATTTCTGCATTGACTTTGCAAGGTTTTCAGCATGTGTTTTCAGGTTTTCAACTCCTGCAGCTTCGGCAATCGTTTGATTTATTTCTGAAGCAAAATGCATCAAGCCTTGCCCCATTTTCATCGGAATTTTCCTTCCCAATAAATCCATTGCCTGTATTCCGGTTGTTCCTTCATAAATAGGATTAATGCGTGTGTCTCTGAAATATTGTTCCAGCGGAAAATCATCGCAGTAACCTGCACCGCCAAGTGTTTGAACAGCTGCACTGGTGCTGAGCACGCTCATTTCAGATGGATATGCTTTTGCAATTGGTGTGAGCAAATTCAAAAGTAAATTGTATTTTTCTTTTTCAGCGCCTTCCGTTATTTTTTCCATGTCTGAATAATAAGCGCACTGTGTTACAAATGATAAACATCCTTCTGTAACAGCTTTTTGGAAAAGCAACATGCGTTTCACATCTGCATACTCAATAATCAATGATTGCGGAACAAGTGGATCTTTGTTAGAAACAGGGCGACCTTGCGGACGCTCGTTACAATATTCTAATGATGCATGATAAGCCGCAGAGCACAAAGCAGTAGACATCATACCAACGCTGATACGCGCACCATTCATCATTTTAAACATATAGTTCAATCCTTTGTGCGGTTCTCCCACCAGCCAGCCTTTGCAGTTGTCTGCTTCGCCCATGCTGAGGTGTAAAATCGGACAACCTTTCATTCCCATTTTTCCGAAAACTCCGGCAGAAATAACATCGTTGTTTACTAATTTTCCGTTCTCAGGTCTGTGTTTAGGAACCACAAAAAGTGAAATCCCTTTTACCCCAACCGGACCGCCTTTTATTTTTGCAAGCATCAGGTGAACAACATTTTCAGTGCTGTGATAATCACCGGCCGAGATAAAAATCTTTTGTCCTTTTATTTTGTAAGAACCATCATCAGATGGTTCAGCAGAAGTAGTAATATCACCTAATGAGCTTCCTGCGTCAGGCTCGGTCAAAGCCATAGTTCCTTGCCATTTTCCCGAGTCCATGAGAGGCACATAGGTTTCATTTAACTCCTTATTTCCGAAGCTGCGGATCAAATCTGAAGAGCCCATGGTCAATCCGAAATACGAAGCTGCTGAAGTGTTGGCAGCATGAAAAATGAAATTGGATGCCGCATACAATGTTCCCGGCATTTGCTGTCCGCCCTCTTCCAGTGAAGCAGAGGCAGAAATCCAGCCACCTTCACCCATGGCATCCATCATTTTGCGAACACCATCATGTACTGTAACCACACCGTTCTCAAGGTGAGGTTTTTTCTTATCCATTTCGGAGTAAATCGGAAAAAATAATTCATCACCTAATTTCTTTGCAGTGTCAATTGTCATATCAATCACCTCTTTGTTGTAATCTGCGTAGTAAGGATTTTTCGAAAGGTTTTCTGCTTCTAAAACTTCGTGAAGCACAAAGCGCAGGTTGCGCATGTTTACATATTCTTTTGCCATATAGTTTTTTTAAGGGAAGGCGAAAATACAAAATGCTACTTTTGGGCAAACACAGAATGGAAACTATTTTATCAAACAATTTTCTTCAAGTTAAAGCTAAACCTAAAGGAGCTGAACTAAGCAGTATCATTGATTTACGCGATACTTCCGAACATCTTTGGCAAGCCGACCCCACTTTCTGGAACTGGCATGCGCCTGTATTATTTCCTAAAATAGGCGAGTCGGTAAACGAACAGATTTCTTTTTCAGGAACGAAATACAAAATGCCAAAACATGGTTTGGCAAGACATCTTGATTTTACGGCAGATAAAAAATCGGAGACAGAAGTTGTTTTTACACTTCGCAGTAACGAAGAAACATTGAGGCAATATCCTTTTCGTTTTTGTTTTCAAATCAGTTATGTGCTGGAGGAAAGTAAACTCCGCAATATATACACTGTGATTAACGAAGATGAAAGGTCAATGCCTTTCACAGTTGGCGGACATCCGGCCTTTGCAGTTCCGTTCTTTGCTGATGAAAAGCTGGAAGATTATTTTCTGGAGTTTGAAAAAGAAGAAACAATTTCTCGCCACCTGATTGATGAAAATGGTTTATTCAATGGAGTTACAGAACGTGTGTTGAACGATGAAAAAAGAATTCCGCTCACCAAAGAATTGTTCAACCGTGATGCGCTGATTTTTAAAAATCATGTTTCACGCAAAATCTCTATTTGCAGTAAGAACCACAACAAGAAACTAACTGTTGAGTTTGCAGGTTTTCCTTACCTTGGTATCTGGGCAAAGTCCGGAGCCCCTTATGTGTGCATCGAGCCCTGGATAGGCTGTGCCGAAAATGCAGGGAAAGAAATTGACTTCACTGAAAAAGAGCATTGCAAAATTCTGCAGCCCGGAGAAAAATTCAGTTGTGAGTTTTCGGTAATCATCGGAGAATAGCATCGGCAAATTCCCTATTTTCGTGCCTCTTTTGAGATGGACTTAGAGGCTGTAAAGAATAGTTTTTCGCAACACCCGCGCATCGCTGAACTGGTTAATTCGCTTTCGGCAGGGGATACTACGCGCATTCACATCAAAAATCTTGCAGGCTCATCTTCAGCATTTGCTGCGGCAACTGTTGTTTCGCAACTTCCGAAAACGCATGTTTTTATTCTTCCCGGAAAAGAAGAAGCCGCTTATTTTCTGAACGATATTGAAGTGATGCTCGGAAAAGAACAGGTTTTGTTTTTCCCGATGTCATATCGCAGACCATATAGTGAAGAAGAAAAAACCGATAACAGCAATGTGGTGGAACGGGCGGAAACGTTGAACAAACTCAATCAGAATTTTGCACGTGCAGTTGTAACGTATCCTGAAGCACTTTCTGAAAAAGTTATCACTAGAAAAGTTTTAGAAAAGAATACGCTGCTGCTGAAAACAGGCGACACGCACGGAATTGATTTTATCACTGATGTGCTATACGAATATCATTTTGAACAGGTGGATTATGTGATATTGCCAGGACAATTTGCAGTGCGTGGTGGTATTGTGGATGTGTTTTCGTTTTCGGGCGAATATCCTTTGCGTGTTGAGTTTTTTGGAAACACAATTGAAAGTATCCGCAGTTTTGATCCATCTTCTCAGCTGTCGGTCGCTAATCTCGTGAGGGCAACAATACTTCCTAACGTTCAGGAAAGTTTGTTGCACGAAAGTCGTGTTTCTTTTCTTGAATTTATTCCATCTGAAAGTGTGGTGTGGATTACAGATGTGAGAAGTGCTGTTTCTGTTTTTGATTCAGAAATGGAGGTGGCAAAAACTGCTTTTGAGAATTTGAAAACGGAATTGAATTATTTGCCGCCTGAAGAAAAGTACATCAGCGGAAATTATTTTTTAGACAAGTTTCATCAACATAGTGTAATAGAATTTGGACAGGCGGAATATTTTGACAGCGTAAAAACAATTGAGTTCAATACTTCGCCACAACCCGCGTTTAACAAGAACTTTGAAATGCTGGGCGATCACTTGCGGAAGAATACTGCTGCAGGTTATCAAAATCTTTTAGCGGCCGAAAATCCAAAACAAGCAGAACGCCTGTATTCCATTTTTGAAGATATGCCTGTGAAAGCAGGTGAGTCAAAACCTGTATTTACCCCATTAGTAGTTTCGGTTTCAGAAGGGTTTACCGACCACGATTTAAAAATTTGTTTTTACACCGACCATCAGATTTTTGAGCGTTACCATCGTTTCCGTTTGCGTAGTGGTTTTGTAAAATCGCGTGAGGCAATTACGCTGAAAGAATTACACGGCTTAAGTCCGGGTGATTATGTTACGCATATTGACCATGGCATTGGCAGGTTTGCAGGACTGGAGAAAATTGATGTGAATGGAAAGATGCAGGAGGCGGTGCGACTGGTTTACCGCGACAACGATATATTGTATGTCAGCATTCATTCGCTGCACCGCATTGCAAAATATTCGGGGAAAGAAGGTAATGAACCGAAGATAAATAAACTCGGCTCTGGCGCATGGCAGGCGATGAAGCTGAAAACAAAATCAAAAGTTAAAGACATTGCCAAAGATTTGATAAAGCTGTATGCGCAGCGAAGAGCTAAGAAAGGTTTTGAATTTTCTCCAGATAATTATTTGCAGACTGAATTAGAGGCGAGTTTTATTTATGAAGACACACCTGACCAGGTCAAATCCACTGCCGATGTAAAGAAAGACATGGAGCAGAATTTTCCGATGGACAGACTGATTTGTGGTGATGTTGGTTTCGGAAAAACGGAGATTGCAATACGTGCTGCATTCAAGGCGGTGTGCGACAGCAAGCAGGTAGCAGTGTTGGTTCCTACTACTATTCTTGCGTTGCAGCATTACAAAACTTTTTCTGAGCGATTGAAAAACTTTCCGTGCAAGGTGGATTACATAAACCGTTTTAAAACTGCGGGACAACAAAAGGAAACATTGAAGAGATTGGCGAATGGTGAAATTGATATCATAATCGGAACGCACCGCATTGTGAGTAAAGATGTAAAGTTTAAAGACCTTGGTTTGCTGATTGTAGATGAAGAACAAAAGTTTGGTGTAGGTGTGAAAGAGAAGTTGAAAGCCTTTCGTGTGAATGTGGATACGCTTACGCTTACTGCAACGCCAATTCCGCGCACGCTGCAGTTTTCACTGATGGGTGCACGGGATTTGTCAATTATTAATACAGCACCACCGAACCGTTTTCCTGTGATTACGGAAGTGCATACGTTTAATGAGGAAACCATCCGTGATGCGATACGCTATGAGATTGACCGGGGAGGGCAGGTGTTTTTTGTAAATAACAGAATTGAAAATATTCGTGAGGTGGCGGGAATGGTTTCGCGACTTTGTCCTGATGTGCGGGTTGGTATCGGGCATGGACAATTAGAAGGACATCAACTCGAAGAAGTGATGATGAATTTTATTGAAGGAGCAACTGATGTGCTGGTGGCGACTTCCATTATTGAATCGGGATTGGATATTTCTAATGCCAACACTATCATCATTAATAATGCACAAAATTTCGGGTTGAGTGATTTGCATCAGTTGCGGGGCAGGGTAGGACGTTCCAATAAAAAGGCATTCTGTTATTTATTGGCACCGCCAAGTGAGATGCTGAGCACCGAAGCAAAAAAACGTTTGCGTGCGATTGAAGAATTTTCGGAATTGGGAAGTGGTTTTAATATTGCAATGCGCGATTTGGATATTCGCGGTGCCGGAAATTTACTGGGAGCAGAACAAAGTGGATTTATTTCTGATATTGGTTTTGAGATGTATCACAAAATTCTGGATGAGGCAATTCAAGAATTGAAATTAGAATTGGATGAAGAAGCCACGACTGAACATAAAGAACGAAAACCCAATGCAGCAGCGCATATTCAGCAGCTGTCCTATGTCAGAGATTGTGTGATTGATACCGACATGGAAATTTTGTTGCCGGATAATTATGTGAATAATATCACAGAGCGTCTCGGACTTTATCGTGAGTTGGATGAGATTGAAAACGAAACCGGATTACAACTATTCGAGAAAAATATTATTGACCGTTTTGGTCCGCTGCCAAAACAGGGAGCTGAATTATTAAACACCATTCGCTTGCGCTGGATTGCAAAAGAAATTGGTTTTGAGCGATTGATTTTAAAGAATAAAAAGCTGACGGGCTATTTTATTTCTTCGCCTAACTCAGCGTATTTTCAAAGTGATGCTTTTGGAAAGGTGCTTAATTATGTGCAAACGCATGGCAAGGATTGCCGCATGACCCAGAAAGGGGATAAGCTGATGCTGAGTTTTGAGAATGTGAGCAGAGTGGAAGAAGCAATTCGTTGGTTAAAACAAATTCTTGGTTAATTTTTTTTCGAATCAATTAGCACCACTGCATCCGCAATAATTTTTGCCATTTTGCTCATTGTATCATTGCTGAGACATTCAATAGTATCGCGTCTGGTGTGGTAGGTAGGATGAAGTTTATGCATTGGCAAACCGACTACTGAAACAGCCGGAATTCCGTTGCGAGTAAAACTGGATGCATCAGTAGCGCCTATAGGTATCATTCCTGATTTATTCTCCAGTCCGTTTGATTGAAAAGCTTTACCGAGCGTTTCAATCAGGTACTTATCATGACGTGCAAAAAGAGATAATTCAAAATCAATGATGTGCATTTCGTTTATGTCGAGCATTCCGTCAAGGTTAATAATATGTGTTGCCTTGGTTAGCTCATCATGATGCTTTTGCTCATAGGCTTTTGAGCCTTTGAGACCGGTTTCTTCGGAACCAAAAGAAATGATTTTTAAACGTGTGTTTTGCAGCGTTGATTTACCGTTTTTCAAAAGATTATGTGCAGCAAAGAAGGCTACTGCAACCCCCGAAAGATTATCCTGTGCGCCATCTACAATTCGTTTTCCGTGAATGAAAAAGAAGCTTAATGAGAAAATGCTGCAAAATGCAAAACAATACCAACCATAGCTGAGAAAAGGACTAAAATCAAAAACCATTGATGATAAATAGAAAACTGGAAGTGTTACAAAAGCAAGCCCGCTTACAAGCATCATTCGAATTCCCCAATCGCGGAAATAATACCACCAGATAAATTCGGGTGTACTATCCATGTGCCCAGAAATAATAACGATTTGTTTCACTTCGCCCGTGGGTTCTATTGTGCCGATAACATTGCGTGAAGTAAGTTTAGGATATAAAATATCAAGCCAATCTTTATACATCAGAAAATGAAAAAAGAAAACAACAGTATTTAGTGCACTTACTGCAATGGCAATGTTTACAGACCAAAGCGGCAAGGCCAATGAACTATAAAACAGGATGCAGAAAATTTTAAGTGAAGAAAATTTTGCAGTAAGGGCATCGGTAAACTCTTCGGTTTCTACGGTGTTGCAAATTGGTTTGAGTTGCTCTGAAAAATATTCCTGTGCATTTTTTTCAGCATTACTTCCGGCTTTTCGCGGACCGAATTTTTCGATGATGGTAGAGACTAATTCGAGCGGGGTTTTGTGCATGAAATAATTTTGCGAATGGTTTTGTTTCAAAAGTAAAATAAAAAAGCCCACCGTTTCCGATGGACTTTTTTTGTGCCTGTCTTCTCGCAAAAAACAGACGCGGGATTGAAAATTTTATTCCAGAACGGTAACGTTTCCGGTATTACTGAAGCGGTCGTTTTCGTATTCCATACCTTCCCATGTGGTTCCGTCCAAGAAGGTTGCATCGGCTTTCCAGATGTAAGCACCTAGCGGAACAACAACACCGTTGTATCTGCCATCCCATCCTTCGGAAGGTTGGCCGTTAACTAATTCAGTTGATTGCCATAACAGGTTGCCCCACTTGTCAAATACCATACACTGATACGTTGCTATGCCCGCACCTTTTGGCAGGAAGAGACCGAAGTCGCCATCACCACCTGCAATCATTGCATTTGGCATATACAATCCTTTCATGAGTTCTACTTCCACTGTTTGAATAATGGTGTCGGAACATCCTGCACCACTGTAAGCGATTAGTGTTACATCAAACTCACCGTTCTCAAGATAATTGTTTATCGGGTCTGTAAGCGTTGAAGTATTTCCGTCACCGAAATCCCAATCATAACTTGTTGCGCCTGTTGAAAGGTTGGTGAACTGGATTTGTCCGTCAGGGTCAGTAATGTTGAAGTAGTCAGAAGTGAAATCTGCGACAGGTGTCTGGAACACAGTTACAGCCGAGAGTAATTGAAGCGTATCGTTACACAAGCCGCCACCGCTTACTACCAATGTTACATTGTATGTTCCCGGAATTTCATAGGTGTGTGAAGGGTTGCTTAACATTGAAGTATCACCATCACCAAAGCTCCAGTAATAAGTAACACCGTCAACTGAGTTGTTGGTGAATGATACTGTGTAAGGAGCGCAACCTGAATTTCCGCTCAACGAGAACAATGCAGTAGGTGCAGGATAAACATTGTAAACATAAAGGGCAGTATCTGTGCAACCGTTTGTGGAAGTTGCAATCAGCATTACGGTATAGCTTCCGATGGTGTCATAGGTAGCCTGACCATTGGTGGTGAAAGCTGAATCCCCGTTTCCGAATTCCCAATAATAGGTAACCGAGTTGGTGGAAGTATTGGTGAAATTAACCGTTACCGGGAAGGTGCAGGATGAACTGCCTGAAGGAGTAAAGGATGCTGCAGGCGAAGGATAGATGGATACAGTAACACTATCCGTTGCTGAACAACCCTGCGCGTTGGCGGCAATAACCACATACGTTGTGGTAACCGTTGGCGATACAGTATGTGTTGCGCCATTGCCTAATCCATTGTTCCATGCGAAGTTATAGCTTCCGGTGCCGCCTGTAGCGGATGCGGTAAGAGTAACGCTTTCACCTGCGCAGATGGTGCTGCCGCCTCCGTCAATAGTAACAACTACCTGAGCAGGTTGTGTAAGTGTATATGTTTGTGAAGCAGAGCATCCGTTAGCATCGGTAACAATTACAATGTGTGTTCCTGCAGAAAGACCTGTTGCGGTTGAGTTGGTTCCTCCGCTTGGCGACCAGCTGTAATCGTAAGGAGCAACTCCACCACCTACAAGAGCTGTAGCCGTGCCGTTTGCGCCACCAAAACATGTTGGATTTGAACTTCCGATGATAGAAACTGAAAGACTGGCAGGTTCGGTAATTGTAACAGTGGTGCTGTCCACACATCCGTTAGCATCGGTTACCACTACGGTGTGAACACCTGCAGTAAAGCCGGTTGCAGTTGCAGTGGTTTGTCCGTTATCCCATGCATACTGGTAATTTGGTGTTCCGCCTGTAACCTGAACGGTAGCATGCCCTGTAGATGAGCCACTGCAAACCGGCTGAACAATGTTAATGATGTTAAGAGTAAGTGCATCGGGCTGGCTTACTGTAAACGAAAGCTGAAGTACACAACCGGCAGAGTCGGTAATAGTTACCGAATGATCACCTGCCTGCAGATTTATTGCCGGAACAGTTGTTTGTCCATTACTCCACACGTATGAATAAGGAGCAGAACCACCTTCCATGTTAAAGCTGATGCTTCCATTGTTACCTCCATTGCAGGTTACATTATTTACATCCACATCACCGGCTGAGAGAACAATACTCTCCGTGATTACAAAGTTTACAATGGTGATACAGTTGTTGGCATCACGGATAGTAATAGAGTGCGGTCCGGCAGAAAGATCTGCAACAGTTTGCGTTGTTTGTCCATTATCCCAGAGGTAAGTATAGCCCGGAACACCCCCTGAAATATTTACAGAGGCTTCACCTGTGTTGTTGCCTGCGCAGTAAACATTCACCTGATTTTCGATGAAGGCAACCATTGGGGTTGGTTGTGAAATAACCAACGTAAATGAAGTGTCGCAACCATTTGCATCCGTTATCTGAACAGTGTAATCACCTGCACCTACTCCATTCAAGTCTTCTGTAGTAGCACCATTTGACCACAGATACGTGTAAGGCTCAGTACCACCTGTTACATTAATGAAACCGGCACCGTTACTTCCGCCATTGCAGGTAACATCAAGTATATCAAGTAAAACAGGATTTAAAACATCCGGTTCGGTTATAGTAATGGTAAGAACGATGTTACAGCCGTTAGTGTCTGAAACTGTAACGTTATGAGTTCCTGCTGCAAGACCTGTTGCAGTTGCACCGGTCTGGGTATTTGACCAGTAGTAGAAGTAGCCGGGAGTTCCACCGGAAGCCTGTACCGTAGCACTTCCATCTGCTGCACTGTTGCAGGTAACATTTGTAACAGAAACAACACCAGCAGAAAGTACGGGAGGATCAACTAATGTTACCGAAACAGTTGTATCACACCCATTGGTATCTGTTACCGTTACAAAATAAGTTCCGGCAGTTAAGTCGTTAGCAAAATAATCCGTTGAGCCGTTCGTCCACAAATAGGTGTAGCCGGGAGTTCCTCCATTTGCCAATACCTGCGCACTTCCATCATTTGCTCCGGCACATGTAACATCTTGTCCGTTATAATCTGAGGTAATGGTAGCAGCGGCAATTAACAGAGTCGGTTCGCCAATAACAACGTTTGTATTAGCAATACAACCGTTGTTATCCGTAACGCTTACAAAATAAATACCTGCATCTAAACTATCAGCTGATGCTGAGGTTTTGCCATTACTCCATAAGTATTGATATCCGCCAGCACCGCCTCCTGCAAGAACAGTTGCAAAACCATCTGCCAATCCATTGCAGCTTACATCTTGCTGGTCAATAAGGTCTATTACAAGTAATTCCGGTTCGGTTAGGGTAATGCTGTCAGTAATTGAACAGTTGTTTATATCCGTTATGGTTACATAGTATGTTCCTGCATAAACTATATTCAGGTCTTCATCAGTTGAAGTATAACCATTTGGTCCGGTCCATGAGTAGCTGTAAGGAGCACAATCAGCACCACCTAACACATTAATTGTGATGATACCGTTGTTGGTATTTGCACAATTGATATTCCATCCGCCAGCGTTTACAGGACTTGTTAAGCTATCAATCACCAGTGGTGAAGGTTCTGTTAAAGTAACAGAAGTTGTTGCAGTATTTCCGAGTCCATCAGTAACTGTTACTGAATAAGTTGTTGCAGAAAGTCCTGTAGCAGTTTGTGATGTTTGTCCGTTGTTCCATAAGTAGCTGTAAGGCATACAACCTCCCGCAGGTAATACGGTTGCAGTTCCGTTAGTTCCGCCCGGACAAGCAATATTGAAACCGCAGTTTACTGTATCAGCAACTGCTGTTGCTAACAGAGGATTTGCAAGAACCGTTACAGTGAACGTACACGTTGTTGTATTTCCGGAAGCATCAATTGCGGTGAAAATAACCGTTGTAACTCCTACAGGAAAATTGTTTCCTGACTGGAAGTTGCTTGTCAATGATGTAACTGCACAATTGTCAGTAGCAATTGGTGTATTCCATGTAGCAAACGGATTGCAGTTTGAGCTATCGGGCTGAATTACAATGTCAGCAGGACACAAGGTGAATTCAGGTGCAATGTTATCAACCACAGTTACTGTAGAGAAACAGTTGTCTGAATTTCCGTTCACGTCCGTAACGGTAAGTGTTATCAAATTTTCACCGATATTAGAACAATCGAATGAAGAAGTAGAAACAGTCATTGTATCAATTCCGCATGCATCAGTTGAGCCGTTGTCAATTTGTGCAGCGGTGATTGAAATAACACCATTTGAGTCAAGAGCAACTGTGATGTTATGACAGATTGCATTCGGTGCAGTTGCATCTACAACGGTTACAACTGAAGTGCAACTGTCCACATTTCCGTTAAGGTCGGTAATAACAAGTGTCACAGTATTTGCTCCAACATTTAAGCAATCAAATGTGTTTGGTGAAACTGTCATTGAAGCAATTCCGCAGGCATCACCTGAACCATTATCAACCTGTGAAGGAACGATTGAGATATTTCCTGTGCCATCTAAGTCAATTGTAATATCGCGGCAGATTGCAATTGGATCAACATTATCCTGCACTGTTACAGTTGATATGCAGGTTGAAACATTTCCATTAACATCAGTTACAGTCAATGTTACAGGATTTGTTCCGATACCTGCACAAGTAAATGATGAAGGATTAACAGTCATTGTGGCAATTCCGCAGTTGTCAGAAGAACCATTATTTACCTGTGAAGTATTGATTGTTACTTGTCCGTTTGCATCCAACTGAACGGTGATGTCCTGACAGATTGCAATCGGATCAATATCATCTGTAATTGTAACTGTAGCTGTGCAAGAAGAAGAATTTCCGAATGCATCTGTTACAGTTAAAGTAACAGTGTTAGCGCCAACGTTTGAGCAATCGAAATCAGTGTTGCTAATGCTATAAGTTAAGCCGTTGTTAGGAGTTGAGCAGTTATCAAATGAACCGTTGTCAACCTGCACCGCAGTTATAACAGCGTTTCCATTTGCATCTAACTGAACGGTGATGCTCTGACAGATTACAGTTGGATTTACAGTATCCGTAACCGTTACAATCGCATCGCAAGAAGATGAATTTCCGTTGGCATCCGTTACAGTTAATGTTATTGTATTTGCACCAATGTTGCTGCAATCAAAGTTGGTTTGACTTGCAGTGTAAGTTAATCCTGAACCTGAAGTAGAGCAGTTGTCGGTTGTGCCATTATCCAAATCAACACCTGTGATTACTACATTTCCATTAGCATCCAATGCAACGGTAATATTCTGACAAACGATAGTTGGATTAATAGTATCCTGAACAGTTACAACAGCTGTGCAAGTTGATACATTTCCTGAGTTGTCGGTTGCAGTCAGTGTTACTGTATTTGCTCCAACATCTGAACAATCAAATGAAGAAGGCGAAACGGTAAGTGAAGCAATTCCGCAGGCAGCATTTGTTCCGCCATCAACCTGTGCAGCAGTGATGATTACATTTCCTGTTGCATCTAACTGAACCGTGATATCCTGACAAACAGCAGCAGGAGCAACATTGTTTTCAATGGTTACAATCGCAGTGCAGGTAGAAACATTTCCGTAGGCATCGGTAACAGTTAGTATTACTGTATTCGCGCCTTCATCTGTGCAATCAAATGCAGTTTGGCTTGCACTGAAAGTTAATCCGGTGTTGATGTCAGAGCAATTATCTGTTGAACCTCCATCAATATCAATTGCAAGAATGGTAGCGTTGCCACTTGCATCTAATTGAACAGTTATGTTCTGACAGATTGCAATAGGATTAACAGTATCAACAACAGTTACCGTTGCATCGCATGATGATGAATTTCCATAAGCATCGGTAACAGTTAAGGTGATTGTGTTTGCACCAATGTTAGAGCAATCAAATGAAGTTTGGCTTGCACTGAATGTTAATCCTGAACCGGAAGTTGAGCAGTTGTCGCTTGAGCCGTTGTCAATATCAGTAGCAACAATCACAACGTTTCCGTTTGCATCCAGCTGAACAGTGATGTTCTGACAGATTACAGTCGGATTTGTGTTATCTTCAATTGTTACGGTAGCTGTGCAAGAAGATGCATTTCCGTTGTTGTCAGTAACAGTTAAGGTAACAGTATTTGCACCGATGTTAGAGCAATCAAATGTTGAAGGCGAAACTGTCATTGAAGCAATTCCGCATGCATCAGAAGAATTGTTGTTTACCTGAGCAGCAGTGATAACAGCATTTCCATTTGCATCTAAGTTTACAGTTATGTTCTGACAAATAGCAATTGGATCCGTGTTATCCTGAACAGTAACGATTGCTGTGCAGGTAGAAATATTTCCATGATTATCGGTTACAGTTAAAGTAACAGTGTTGGTTCCAACATTTGAACACGTGAATGATGAAGGAGAAACTGAAAGCGAAGCAATTCCGCATGCATCTGAAGAACCATTGTTAATTTGTGCTGCTGTGATAGAAGCAATACCCGCAGCGTTAAGTTGAACTGTGATATTCTGACAAAGAGCAATCGGAGCAACATGATCCTGAATAGTAACGGTAGCTGAACATGAAGCTGAATTCCCGTTCACATCAGTTACTGTAAGTGTTACATTATTAGCTCCTATGTTTGAACAAGTGAACGAAGTAGTTGAAACATTTATTGAAGCAATTCCGCAGTTGTCAGTTGAGTTGTTGTTGATCTGTGCAGCAGTCAATATTGCATTTCCTGAAGCGTCTAGTTGAACAGTGATGTTCTGACAGTTTGCAATCGGAGCAACGTTGTCTTCAACAGTTGCTGTTGCTGTGCAAGTTGTGATGTTTCCGTTTACATCGGTAACAGTTAATGTTACTGTGTTTGCACCAACATTGGCACACGTAAATGTATTTGGAGAAACTGTAATGCTTGCAATACCGCAGGCATCAGAACTTCCGTTATCCACATCACCTGGGGCAATAGTTGCGTTACCGGTGGCGTCTAACTGAACAGTGATGTTCTGACAGTTAGCAACCGGAGCAACATTGTCTTCAATAGTTACTGTTGCTGTACACTGAGATGAATTTCCGTTAAGGTCAGTTACAGTTAATGTTACGGTATTTAGGCCAATATCACCGCAATCAAATGTATTTGGAGAAACTGATAATGATGCGACACCGCAATTATCAAAAGAACCGTTATTTATCTGGTTTGCTGTAATAGAAGCATTTCCTGTTGCATCTAACTGAACGGTGATGTTTTGGCAAATCGCAGTCGGAGGTGTTCCTGCATTATCAACTACAGTAATTGTTGCGATACAACTTGATACATTTCCATTTATATCAGTTACAGTAAGTGTAACTGTATTCGCTCCGACATTTAAACAATTAAATGAAAGTTGTGACTGCCCGGAGATTGCTATAGAAGCAATTCCACAGTTGTCATTAGAGCCATTGTCAATTTGTGCAGCAGTTACAACTGCATTACCATTAGCATCTAATGCAATGGTAATGTTCTGACAAATTGAAGTTGGGTTAATATTATCAACGACAGTAATTGTGGCAGTGCATGAAGAAACATTTCCATTTACATCTGTAACAGTTAATGTAACAATGTTTGCTCCAACATTTGCACAGTTGTATGTAAGTTGTGATTGACCGTTTATTGCTATAGAAGCAATTCCGCAATTATCAGATGAGCCGTTATTTATTTGCGCAGCTGTTACAACAATTTGTCCGCTTGAATTAAGTTGTGCAGTAATGTTCTGACAAATTGCAGTAGGATTGATATTATCAACTACAGTAATTGTGGCAGTGCAAGTTGAAACGTTACCGTTTACATCAGTAACTGTTAGCGTTACATTATTCACACCAACATTTCCGCAGTTGTAAGAAAGTTGTGACTGACCGTTAATAGTTATTGAGGCTATTCCGCAGTTGTCGTTTGAACCGTTGTTGATTTGTGCTGCACTTACAATTATGTTTCCGTTTGCATCCAATTGTGCAGTGATGTTTTGGCAGATCGCATTCGGAGCAACATTATCCTGAACAGTTATTGTTGCAGAGCAAGTAGAAATATTTCCATTCACATCGGTAACAGTAAGTGTTACAGTATTAGCTCCAACATTTCCACAGTTGTAAGAAAGTTGTGACTGACCATTAATAGTTACTGTCGCAATTCCGCAGGCATCATTTGATCCGTTATTAATTTGTGCAGCTGTTACAACCAGATTTCCGGTTGCATCTAACTGTACAGTTAGATTCTGACAAATTGCCATAGGAGCAATAGTATCTTCAACAGTAACTATTGCTGAACAGGTTGCAACGTTTCCATTCAAGTCTGTCACTGATAATGTAACCGTATTTGCTCCAACATTTGTGCAGTTGAAAGTGTTTGGAGAAACTGACATAGAAGCAATTCCGCAATTGTCAAATGATCCGTTATCAACATCGGAAGCAAGGATAGATGCATTTCCGCTTGCATCAAGCTGAACAGTTATATTTTGGCAGATTGCAGTTGGAGGTGTGCTTGCATTGTCAAGAACTGTAACAGTTGCAGAACAAGTTGAAATATTCCCGTTAACATCAGTTACGGTTAATGTAACCGTATTTGTACCAACATTTAAGCAGTTAAAAGTAATTTGCGTTTGTCCGTTAATAGCGATGGAAGCAATTCCGCAATTATCACTTGAGCCATTGTTTATCTGTGCAGCAGTTACAACAGCATTTCCAGCTTGGTCTAATTGAACAGTAATACTCTGACAAATTGCAGTAGGATCTACATTATCCTGAACAGTAACAGTTGCAGTGCATGAAGAAGAATTTCCGTTTACATCAGTTATTGTAAGCGTTACAGTATTTACACCAACATCAGAACAATCAAAAGCAAGTTGTGATTGATTCCCGTCAAGTGTGATTGAAGCAATTCCGCAATTGTCATTTGAACCATTATTTATCTGTGCAGCGCTGATTAGTAATTGACCATTTGCATCAAGCTGTGCTGTTATATTTTGGCAAATGGCAATCGGATCAACATTATCAACAACTGTAATAGTTGCAAGACAGGTTGATGTATTTCCATTTACATCAGTTACGGTAAGCGTTACAGTATTTGCACCAACATTTGAGCAATCAAAAGCAAGTTGTGATTGATTTCCGTCAAGTGTGATTGAAGCAATACCGCAGTTGTCGTTTGAGCCGTTGTTGATTTGCACAGCGGTTACGATTACATCTCCGTTTGCATCCAATTGTGCAGTAATATTCTGGCAAATTGCATTCGGAGCAATATTATCTTCAACCGAAACTGTAGCAGTGCAGGTTGAAGAATTACCGTTCACATCAGTAACCGTAAGTGTAACCGTATTAGCCCCAACATTTGAGCAATCAAAAGCAAGTTGTGATTGAGCTCCATCAAGAGTGATTGACGCAATTCCGCAATTATCAGTTGAGCCATTATTTATCTGTGCCGCAGTAACTACAACATCTCCGTTTGCATCCAGAGCAACAGTTATGTTTTGGCAAATAGCTACTGGGTCAACATTATCCTGAACAGTAACTGTTGCGGTACAAGTTGAAGAATTTCCATTTACATCCGTAACAGTTAATGTAACTGTATTAGCTCCAACGTTGGCGCAAGTAAAAGAAGAAGGTGAAACCGAAAGCGAAGCAATTCCACAGGCATCCGAACTTCCGTTGTTAACCTGAGCGGCTGTTACCGAAGCATTTCCTCCTGCATCTAACTGAACAGTAACATTCTGACAAATTGCAATAGGTGCAGTAATATCAACTACTGTTACTATTGCATTACATGAAGTAGAATTTCCGTTATTGTCCGTTACAGTCAGTGTTACTGAATTAGCTCCCACATTTGCGCAAGTGAATGAAGATGGAGTAACTGTCATGGAAGCTATGCCGCAAGCATCAGAACTTCCATTATTGATTTGTGATGCAGTGATAGTTGTACTTCCTGCAGAACTTAAATTCACGGTGATATTCTGACAAACAGCAACAGGATTTGTATTATCAACTATTGTAACGGTGGCGGTGCATGTTGAAACATTTCCATTCACATCAGTAACAGTAAGTGTTACTGTGTTTGCTCCAATATTCGCACATGTAAATGAACTTGGTGAAACAGCGAGTGAAAAAATTCCGCAAGCATCAGTGCTGTTGTTATTTATTTGGGCAGCAGTAATGGAAGCTGTCCCTGCAGAACTTAAGTTCACAGTAATATTCTGACAGTTTGCTACTGGAGCAACATTATCCTGAACAGTTACTGTTGCTGTGCAGGTAGAAACGTTTCCGTGAATATCTGTTACAGTAAGTGTAACTGTATTTGCTCCAACATTAGCACAGGTAAAAGAACTTGGTGAAACAGCTATTGAAGCAATTCCGCATGCATCCGAACTTCCGTTATTAATTTGTGCTGCTGTGATGGATGCATTTCCTGATGAGTTTAACTGAACTGTAATATTCTGACAAACTGCAGTTGGAGGAGTAACATCTGCTACTGTTACAGTAGCACTGCAGGTTGATGAATTTCCATGCACATCTGTTACTGTTAATGTTACATTGTTTACACCAACATTAGCACAAGTGAAAGAAGATGGAGAAACAGCTATTGAAGCAATTCCGCATGCATCACTTGAACCGTTATTAATTTGCGCGGCTGTGATAGAGGCGGTTCCGGATGAATTAAGGTTAATACTAATGTTCTGACAAACCGCAATCGGATCAGTATTATCTACAACAGTTACAGTGGATGTGCAGGTAGACACATTTCCGTTTTCGTCAGTAACAGTAAGTGTAACGGTATTGGGTCCAACATTAGCACAGGTAAATGAATTGGGTGAAACAGAAATTGAAGCAATTCCGCACGCATCTGAAGAACCGTTATCAACCTGTGTAGCATTGATTGAAATATTTCCTGTTGCGTCAAGGTCAATACTAATGTTCTGACAAGTTGCAACCGGAGCAATGTTATCTACTACAGTAACAGTAGCAGAGCAGGTAGAAATATTTCCGTTCACATCCGTAACAGTTAGTGTTACAGGATTAGGTCCGACACCGGCACAGGTGAATGAGGAAGGTGAAACAGAAATACTAGCAATTCCGCAGGCATCTGAACTTCCATTATTTATTTGTGCAGCAGTAATTGTCACATTTCCTGCAGCATTTAACTGAGCTGTGATATTCTGACACAGTGCAGTTGGAGGTGTAATATCTACAATAGTAACAGTTGCAGTGCAGGTTGAAGAATTTCCGCTTACATCGGTAACTGTAAGTGTAACAGTGTTTGCTCCGATATTCGCACAAGTGAAAGAAGAAGGAGAAACAGACATTGATGCGATTGCACAATTGTCAGTTGAGCCGTTATTTACTTGAGCAGCAGTTATTGATACTGTTCCAGCAGAACTCAGATTTACAACAATGTTTTGACAAACAGCAATTGGAGTAAAATTATCCTGAATAGTAACAGTCGCTGTGCAGGTTGATGAATTTCCGTTTACATCTGTAACAGTTAAAGTAACCGAGTTAGGGCCAACATTGGCACAAGTAAATGTTGAAGGAGTAACAGAAAGAGAAGAAATTCCACAGGCATCCGAAGAACCGTTATTTACCTGGGCCCCTGTAATAGTAACAGTTCCTGCCGCATTAAGAGCAACAGTAATATTTTGACAGATTGCAATTGGAGCAACATTATCCTGTATTGTAACTGTTGCTGTGCAGGTAGAAGAATTTCCATTTACGTCAGTTACAGTTAATGTAACTGTATTTGCACCAACATTTGAGCAGTTAAAAGTTGAAGGTGTAACAGAAAGCGAAGCAATACCGCATGCATCAGAACTTCCGTTATTAATTTGTGCTGCAGTAATAGATGCAGTTCCTGCCGCATTAAGAGCAACAGTAATATTTTGACAGATTGCAATTGGAGCAACATTATCCTGAACAGTTACTGTTGCTGTGCAGGTAGAAACGTTTCCGTGAATATCTGTTACAGTAAGTGTAACTGTATTTGCTCCAACATTAGCACAGGTAAAAGAACTTGGTGAAACTGTTAGTGAAGCAATCGAACAGTTATCAGAACTGCCATTGTTAACTTGTGCTGCAGTTATAGAAGCGTTTCCTGATGAGTTTAGCTGCACAGTTATATTCCTGCAAATTGCTGAAGGTGCAATATTATCCTGAACAGTAACAGTGGCAGTGCAGGTAGAAACATTTCCGTTTACATCCGTTACTGTTAGTGTAACAGTATTAGCACCAACGTTTGCACATGTGAAACTGCTTGGCGAAACCGAAAGTGAAGCTATTCCGCAATTATCCGAACTTCCGTTATTGACTTGAGCCGCTGTAGCAGATGCATTTCCAAGCGCATTTAACTGAATAGTTACATTCTGACATACTGCAGTAGGAGCTATATTATCCACAACTGTTACTGTTGCAGTACAGGTAGATGAATTTCCGTTTACATCTGTAACGGTTAGCGTAACCGTATTGGCTCCAACATTGACACAGGTAAACGAAGAAGGAGAAACCGAAAGCGAAGCAATTCCGCAGGCATCTGAACTTCCGTTATTTATTTGGGCAGCTGTTATAGAGGCAGTACCTCCGGCAGATAAGTTAACAGAAATATTCTGACAAATTGCTGTTGGTGGTGTTACATCAACAACTGTTACTGTAGCCGTACAACTTGAAGAATTTCCGTTGGCATCAGTAACAGTTAAAGTAACTGTATTTGCACCAACATTAGCGCAGGTAAACGTAGATGGAGTAACACTTAATGTTACAGTTCCGCAAACATCACCACTTCCGTTATCAACCTGAGCAGCAGTTATAGAAACTGTTCCGGCTGAGTTCAAATTCACCGTAATGTTTTGACAAACTGCTGTTGGAGCAATATTATCTGTAACAGTTACAGTTGCGGTACAAGTTGATGAGTTTCCGTTAACATCTGTTACAGTTAATGTTACTGTGTTGGCTCCTACATTAGTACAAGTGAATGTAGAAGGAGAAACAGAAAGAGAAGCAATTCCGCATGCATCAGTACTACCATTGTTAACCTGCGCTCCGCTAATTGACACTGTTCCTATTGCACTTAGCGCAACAGTAATATTCTGACAAACAGCAACTGGTGCAGTATTATCCTGAACAGTTACAATTGCAGAACAGGTGCTGACGTTTCCGTGTATATCAGTTACAGTAAGAACAACATTATTTGCCCCAACATTTGCACATGTAAATGCAGAAGGCGAAACAGTAACAGTAGCAATTCCGCAGTTGTCAGATGATCCGTTATTTACCTGAGAGGCTGAAATTGATGCAGTACCTGCAGCGTTTAATACTACAGTAACATTCCTGCAAAGCGCAGTAGGCGCTACCTGATCAACAACAGTTGCTGTTGCAGTACAAGTAGATATATTTCCATGAATATCAGTTACAGTGAGAGTAACCGTATTCGCTCCAACATTTGCACAGGTAAATGAAGAGGGAGAAACTGCAAGCGAAGCGATACCGCAAGCATCTGAACTTCCGTTGTTAATTTGTGCAGCCGTTATAGTAGCATTTCCTGAAGAGTTAAGATTAACAGTAATATTCTGACAAATAGCTGTTGGAGGAGTAACATCGTTAATAGTAACCGTTGCTGTACAAGTTGAAACATTTCCGTTTACATCAGTCACTGTAAGCGTTACAGTATTAGCTCCGACATTAGCACAGGTAAAAGAAGAAGGAGAAACAGCAAGTGAAGCAATACCACATGCATCAGAACTTCCATTATTTACTTGCGCAGCTGTTATGCTAGCAGTTCCACCGGCACTTAGGTTTACAGTAATATTCTGACAAACAGCAGTTGGATTAGTAATATCATTAATAGTAACACTTGCAGTGCAGGTAGAAATATTTCCATTAACGTCAGTAACTGTAAGTGTAACCGTATTTGCACCAACATTAGCACAGGTAAATGAAGAAGGCGAAACAGCAAGAGAAGCAATACCACAAGCATCAGAACTTCCATTATTAATTTGGGCAGCAGTTATTGTTGCAGTTCCACCGGCACTAAGATTTACACTGATATTTTGACAAACAGCAATTGGATTAGTTACATCCCTGACTGTAACAGTAGCGGTACAGGTAGAAACATTTCCGTTAACGTCCGTAACTGTAAGCGTAACAGTATTAGCTCCGACATTAGCACAGGTAAAAGAAGAAGGAGAAACAGAAATAGATGCAATACCACATGCATCTGAGCTTCCATTATTAATTTGGGCGGCTGTTATTGTTGCAGTTCCACCTGCACTTAGGTTTACAGTAATATTCTGGCAAACAGCGGTAGGAGGAGTAATATCAACAACTGTTACTGTTGCCGTGCAAGTAGAAACGTTTCCGTTAACATCCGTTACTGTTAGTGTAACAGTATTAGCTCCAACGTTTGCACAAGTAAATGAAGAAGGAGAAACAGAGATAGTTGCAATTCCGCATGCATCTGAACTTCCGTTGTTAACCTGGGCAGCTGTTATAGAGGCTGTACCTCCGGCAGATAAGTTAACAGAAATATTCTGACAAATTGCTGTTGGTGGTGTTACATCAACAACTGTTACAGTTGCGTTACAGGTAGAGATGTTTCCGTGTGCATCTGTAACAGTTAAAGTAACAGTATTAGCTCCCACATTAGCACACGTAAAAGAAGAAGGAGAAACAGCAAGTGAAGCAATTCCGCAGGCATCCGAACTTCCATTATTTATTTGTGCTGCAGTAATGGAAACCGTTCCCGATGAATTGAGCTGTACAGTAATATTCTGACAAACTGCAACCGGAACAATATTATCCTGAACAGTTACAGTTGCTGTACACGTTGATGTGTTCCCATTAACATCTGTAACGGTTAAGGTAACCGTGTTTGCGCCAACATTAGCGCATGTAAAAGAAGAAGGTGAAACAGAAAGCGAAGCAATACCGCAGGCGTCCGAACTACCGTTATTGATTTGTGCTGCTGTAATAGAAGCAGTTCCGCCAGCATTCAGTTGAACAGTTATGTTTTGACAAACAGCTACCGGAACAACATTATCCTGAACCGTAACCGTAGCAGTACAGGTAGAAACTCTTCCGTTTACATCTGTAACGGTTAAGGTAACCGTGTTAGCCCCAACGTTAGCACAGGTAAAAGAAGAAGGCGAAACCGCCAGCGAAGCAATCCCGCAATTATCCGAACTTCCATTGTTAACCTGAGCAGCCGTTACAGAAGCAGCACCACCGGCACTCAGTTGTAGTGTAATATTTTGGCAAACCGCAGTAGGCGCAATATTATCCTGCACCGTAACCGTAGCAGTACAAGTCGAAACATTACCGTTAACATCAGTAACAGTTAAGGTAACCGTGTTAGCGCCAACATTAGCACAGGTAAAAGAAGAAGGAGAAACCGAAAGCGAAGCAATACCGCAATTATCCGAACTGCCGTTATTAACCTGAGCAGCAGTTACACTTGCCGTACCACCGGCACCCAATTGAACCGTTACATTTTGACATACCGCTGTCGGAGCTATATTATCAACAACAGTTACCGTTGATGTACAGGTCGAAACATTGCCATTAACATCAGTAACTGTTAATGTAACGGTGTTAGTTCCAACATTTGCGCAGCTAAACGAAGTAGGAAAAATGCTTAACGAAGCAATTCCGCACACATCTGTACTTCCGTTATTAATTTGTGAGGCAATTATTGTTACAGTTCCTACAGCATTTAGATTTAACGAAATGTTTTGGCAAACCGCGGTTGGCGGTGTAACATCATTTACTGTAACTGTAGCTATACAGGTTGATACATTTCCGTTAACATCCGTAACAGTTAATGTTACCGAATTAGCTCCCACATTTGCACATGTAAAAGAAGATGGCAGAATTGAGATAGAAGCAATCCCACAGTTATCCGAACTGCCATTATTGATTTGCGCAGCTGTTATTGTTGCTGTTCCTCCTGCACTAAGGTTTACTGAAATGTTTTGACACACAGCTGTAGGAGCGGTGTTATCAACTACCGTAACAGTTGCTGTACAGGTCGAAACATTTCCGCTCAGGTCAGTTACAGTTAAAGTTACCGTGTTCGCACCAATGTTTGCACAGGTAAAAGAAGAAGGCGAAACCGACATCGAAGCAATACCGCATGCGTCAGAACTTCCATTGTCAACCTGTCCTGCGGTAATTGTTACTGTACCACCTGCATTCAGCCCTACAGTAATGTTTTGACATACTGCTGTTGGAGCAACATTATCCTGAATAGTTAAAACTGCCTGATCGCAATTAGATGGTAAACTGTTTTCACATATCTGGTAAGTAACTGTATAGGTTCCTCCGGGTGTACCCGCTACTATATCTACACTTCCGTCTGAATTTATTGTAACATGTCCTGTCGGGTCCGGAGTTACTACACTCAAGGTTACATTCGAAGTTGTTGCCGGGTTTGGCCCTAATTGGTCATTACTAAGAACGTTAAGAACATTTGTTCCCCCGCTAACACAATTAAACGATCCTAAAAAGTCATCATTCGCAAAGATCGAGTTGCTGCAAATAGTAATGGTAATTGGAATAGCACACGTCCCCCCCAAGATAGAAGGAACAGCATAATAAGTAACAACTGAACCTGCAACAGCAGGGAAAGTTGAAGTATATTCAGTTGATGAATTCGTTACCGGAAATTCATTAAAAAATCTTGTACCAATGGGTAAAAAAGCATTTACCGAGTCAAGAGGAATAGAAGTCAATCCATTGCAGAAATTAAAATCCACATCCAGTTCCTGAGGAGTACAGTTAGCCGAAATATACCCCGGAGGTACTACAATCGAAGCAATTAAAGGATCAGTTATTGGTTGTCCCTGACAAGCTCCGCTGGTTTCATAACCACTGATAAGACCCGTATTAGAGATACCAAATCCCGTGATTGTTCCTGTACCTGTTAATGAACCAACCGCAGCAAGAGCATCTGCACACGATGCTTCATTTAGCAATAAGCAATTGTCACTAACCTGAAGCGAAAAAGTTAGCGAAGCCAGCAGTGTTTGAGGGTCTGCAGGTAAAGGTAATGTTCCAAAATCCCAAATAATTGACCCGGTTGAACCTGCATTCGGGTCAAAATAAAGATTGTTAGGAGTTGGAAGCGGAGTAAAAGTAATGTTGCTTGAAAGGCTGCCCGGTATAAAGGTAGCGCCATAAGGAATAGGAATAGTAATGGTATGAGCTGCTACAGCCTCGGTTCCTATATTTCTTACATCAACCGTATATTGAATCGTATCACCCGGTGATACAGTCAAAGGCCCTGGCGTTGGTGGCGATCCGTTCACATTCGTTACTGAAATCAAACCCTCAACCTCTGGCACATATGAATCAGATGATATACAAATATTGAAAAAACAGTAGGTATCCGATGTAGAGCCACATCGGAAAGTAGTAGATGTCTGGTTGTTCGTCATTACTGTATTTCCCACATTCGGTACAGTAAAAGAACTGATGTCCAGACCTGTATTATTCAACAGGTTTGGATTACGAGCATTACCACCCGTAGCAATAGAAGAATTAAAATAGTTGGTAGTAGTATTTCCTGTGTGGCTTAATGACACCCATGCACTATTTGCTGCATTACGTATTTGAAAATAATCACCGGTAACCCCAACGTCACCCTCTCCGGCCATAACACCCACCCTTAAATTTACAGCCCCGGTAGGCGTAGTTTGAAAACCGGATACAGGCACATCAAAAGTTCCCGTGCCCGAGGGAACATAGTTATGTCCGTCAAAAACCGTGATATCTCTCCAGTCCATAAGGTAGTTCTCATAAACTACCACCATACCCCAACCACCATAAAATCCAAATAAACCTCCGCTTCCTTCAACCAAAGCAACGTCTGCTACAGTATAAGACCCTATACCATTTGTTTGCACATAAGAAGTAATATCTTTAAAAGCAGAATACATACCATACCCCGCTGCTATAGTATTTGCAACAGTTGGATAAAAAATATCACTTGCTGCTGCCGTAACCTCCGTATAGTTTGTAGCTAACGGACCTTTAATTTTTACCTTGCGTTTATCAAAGGTCTTGGTATAATTCGAATACGTTGGTGCAGTTCCCGATACATTGACTCTTGCAATGGCCGCTGCCTGAGTTTGAGTAGTTGTTCGGTCAAGACGCGAATCTCTCACAAGCTGGTTAATAGTAATATTGAGCGTACCATCAACTATTACATAGGGAGTGGTAAGAGTAGCTGTGCCCACATTTCCCGCCACCACATAGGTTACAGGAATATTTACAGCTCCGCCCCCGTTCACCGAAAGAGTAAGGCGGCTTACACCGGCATTATTTGTTAAATTGAATACATAGGTATTTCCATTGCCGGTAAACGTAAATATTGTATGGTAATTACCTGCACTTCCTCCTCTTGATACTGTTAATATATAGTTAGTATTTGTAATGGTATTATTATGTACCACATTGTAATTTTGATTTACAGGAGCAGTTCCTGTAGGTATGCTTCTTGTAACATTAAAAGTAATCGGACTGGTAGCATCATCATCGGTTCTGCCGGTCCAATACAATCCCGCAAAAAGAATATCAGAACAGGCAGGAACAGAACTGTTTTCTCCTGAAAAAACAAGCGTTGACGAAGATGAGTTAAATGTACTGTCATTTGCATCCACATCCACATATTCCATCGGACTTCCGTTACCACCGTTGTCAGCGTAAGTCACTAACGTCAGGTTTGTATTCCCTAACATGGCAAAATCGCCCCTGATTTTGTAATGCGAAGGAACTGTGCGTGGAGCAAAAGGAACCATCACCTGAGCCACAGTAGCCACAGGTGTAAGCAATACACTAAACGTAACCAATAAAGAAAATACTGCGCTCAAAGGCAGTATTTTTTTAAAAAGAAATGAAGAAGAAATTAAAAACTCACGCGGGTAGAAACAACTCATATCAGGGCATAAAGGCTTTGCTTGCTGCGCATTCTTACGCTAAGAGTTTTAAAAAGTTCTGTTGTACTCTGCTATCCTCGACAAACGACACAGCTATTATACCAATGCCATGAATCGTATGTCTACACAGTCTTTTGCAAAGATGAACACCCTGTTAACAGATAAAAAATTCGAATTGTTTTATATATCAACCCTAAGATGTTAAAAACAAATAAGTAACAACATGTTGTTTTCTCACCCATCATTTAAGTCCTATCTTAATATTCTTTAGTCATAAAAACGTTACACTCTTTTTCCGGATTCTCTTTTCCCTCTACGCTTAAAAAAATCCGTTTTAATCCTCCTAATCCGATTCATCCGCGTTCCATTCCCCTCTTCCCCCTTTACAATATTCCGATTTTTATTAAAAACATCCGTTCAACCCCGTCAAATCCCTATCATCCATGCCTGCCGGTAGGCAAGGTGCGTTCCATTTCTCCAATTCCACACACAAAACCCCCAATTTCAACCCTCGCAATTAACATAAACAGTTCCGCAATTAATAGTTCTTCAACCGCAATTAATATTTATATAATCGCAATTAATAATATAAAATAAAATATTAACAGTACTGTTAATACAATTAACAATTATAATATCATAATTAATATTAAAATACATGAAATTAATACTAAATTTGTTGCAATTAATAGTATATAAATATTAATTAACATTAAAAATTACACAATTAATACTAATAGCTTCACTATTAATTTATTTAACCTCACAATTAATATCAATCCCACCGCAATTAACACCAACAATAAAACAAACACAAACTCTGGCTTCTAACTTATAGCCTCCAACTTCCAAAACATGGCCAACCGCTCCTACACCTCCAACCTCTTCATCAACATCGGTCACCTCTGCGCATTAAAAAACATCGACCGTCCCTTAACCTTCCTGCGCAGCCACGGATTCACCCACAACACTGCCACACAACTCATCAGCAATCAGGTAAAAGAAATCAACCTCGCCTACATCGAAAAACTCTGCATCATCTTCAACTGCACCCCCAACGACCTCTTCGACTACAAGCCCACACAACCCCTCGGTGATAATAACCACAATCCCCTCACCACCCTCATCAAAACACAAGTACCCGTAAACTTCAACGAGCTCGTCCGCAACCTGCCCTTAGACAAGCTCAAAGAAATAGAAGAAGAAATCAGAAAAAGAAAATCCTAAGTCCCGGAGGGACGACCTGTTTGTAGAAAAAAATAAGAAATGTTCAAAAGCTCCGTCAGGAGCGACCTGTTGTAGTCTACCTCAATACCGTAACCGACCCAATATTCCTTTTATCCGCATCACCAATAGCAGATCCCTGCCATATCTTCCCGTCTAAAAAAGTCGCTGTAATAAACCAAACATATGCTCCTTGCGGAACTACCTGTCCCTGATGCCTTCCATCCCAGCCCTCAACCGGGCGGCCTTCTTCTAATTTGTTGCTTTGCCACAATAAATTTCCCCACGCATCATAGATCGAACACTCATAATTAGCCAGCCCTCTTCCTTTCGGCAAAAACAATCCAACCTCTCCACCTTCCCCGTTTATCAGCGCATTAGGAACAAATAATCCGTTTTCCATTTCCGGCTCTATATACTCCGAAGCCGTGTCGCTGCAGCCAAATTCATTCTCTGCAATCAGCGTTACTAAATAGTTGGCAGGATTCTGATAATTATTTACCGGATTAGTTTCCGTAGAAGTATTTCCATCGCCAAAAGTCCAGTCATAATTTTCTGCGCCTGATGAAGTATTCGTGAAAATAATTTTCCCATCCGGGTCATAAGGATCTTCATAATCCCATATAAAACCTGCAACCGGAACAGGAAAAACGGTTACCGCATTATTTACCGAAACAGTATCAGAACAGCCACCTGCACCTGTAACAATAAGCGTAACATCATACCCACCCGTTTCAAAATAAGTGTGCGAAGGATTGCTTAATGTAGAAGTCAAGCTATCACCAAAACTCCAAAAATATTGTAAAGCACCGCTTGAATTATCTGTAAAAGCAATAGACAGCGCAGGACAACCCTGCGATGAAGAAATCGAAAATGCAGCCACAGGTTTTTCATACACCGTAAATAATTGCGTTGCCGTATCGGTGCAACCAAGTGAGTTGGTTGCAATCAAACCAACTGTAAACGCCCCGGTGTTATTAAATGTAATCACAGGGTTCACAGTGTTATAATTATTCCCATTCCCGTCATTCCAGTTGTACTGTGCAGCTCCTGTGCTATTATTAATAGTTGAAACCACAACAGGAAGAGTGCACGAAGAATTTTCACTTAAAGTAAAAGCAGCAGAAGGCGTTGGATAAACCGTTACCGGAATATTTGTGAATGAAACTGAACAACCTTCACCATCTGTAACTGTCACATCTAAAGAGCCAGCCTGCTGCGGAAAAACAGAAATGCTTGCACCGCTTCCCCCGTTCGACCAATCATAACTATAGCTTCCGTTCCCTCCGCTCACAACTGCACTAACAATTGTTTCTGCTCCCGGACAAACCGTTGTTGGATTTGCAACCGTTATACTTATTTCATCAGGTTCATAAACGTTAATAATTAGTGTATCCGAACACGCGTTTGCATCCCGCACAGTAAGCTCATACGCTCCTGCAACTAAGTTTTGTAAATCCTGCTCAGTGCTGCCGTTCGACCAGGTGTAAAGGTATTGCGGAGTTCCGCCTGTTACTGTAACATCAACAGAGCCATCCGCTAAACCAAAACACGAAACATCATTAATCACAACCACACTTGCATCAAGTAACCCCGGTTCTGTTAGTGTTGTATCATCTGTTGCAGTGCATCCGTTTGCATCCGTAATCGTAACCGAATAATTTCCAGATGCAAGATTTGAAATCTGTTGCGTTGTCTCACTTGTTGACCACAAATAAGAATACGCTGCAACTCCTCCCGAAACAATTATTTCTGCCGAACCATTTGCAGTACCATTGCATAAAGGATTTACAACTTGGAAGAATGAACTTAATACTTGTGGTGCAACAAGCTGAATAGCCTCTGTAGCAGTACATCCGCTGTTATCCGTAATATCCACTGAATAATTTCCCGCAGCAAGATTGCTTATTGTTTGTGTTGTTTCGTTTGTTGACCATAACAACGAATAAGGCGAATTTCCCCCCGAAATAATTGCTGTTGCCGAACCATCCGTTGAATTATAACAGCTTACCGCAAAACCATTGTAGTCAGAAACAACTTGAATCGTTGCATCTATTTCAACAGGTTGTTGAATTTGTATTTCCAGACTATCCGAGCAACCGTTAGCATCACTTACAACTACAACATTATTTCCGGCAGAAAGATTTGCTACCTGAGCATCTGTACCTCCGTTACTCCACAAATATCCGTAAGGCGCTGCACCTCCCGAAACACTTACTGTTGCCTCCCCATCACTAAATCCAAAACACGAAACATCAGCAATTGAAGTTGCAGTTATTGTAATTGCAGTTGGTTCTGTTAGCACAACATTTTCTGTGTGAACACAACCGTTTGCATCAGTCAAAGTCAAAGAATAATTCCCTGCACCAAGCCCTGAAATATCTTCATCCGCAGAAGCAAATCCGTTCGGCCCTGTCCATGAATAAATATAAACTTCACAATCTGCACCACCTGCAAAATCAACATTAATACTTCCGTCCAAAGCACCGTTACAACTAATATTCAAACCTCCCGTGTAAGTTGAGAGCTGAACAGAAGTTGTTGAAACAGAAGTTGGTTCTGAAAGTGTAATACTTCCCGAAGCTTGGTCACCGTTTGCATCCGTAACAGTGAGTTGATATGTTCCTGCAATCAGGTTATTAATAGTTGCTGTTGTTTCTCCGTTGTTCCATAAGTATTGATAAGGAGGGCATCCACCTGTTATATCGGCAGCAACACTTCCATCTCCCGAACCAGAACAAGAGATATTATATCCGCATTGAAATAATGATGGAGTAAAACCAATAGCAACCGGAATAGAAAGCACTTCAATCGTAAACTGACATTGTGCAGTATTTCCTGACGGGTCTGTTACATCATACGTTACTGTTGTTATGCCTACAGAAAAACTGTCACCTGATGAATGTGAACTTGTAACAGTATAACTGCAGTTGTCAGAAATCTGCGGAGCAACCCATGTTACAGCAGCCAGACATCCGGCAAGATTTGGTGTTGTTTGTATATCAGCAGGACAGTTTTGAATAACTGGGCTAATGGTATCAAGAACGGTAACAGTTGAAGAACATGAAGAGGAATCGGTTAAAGAATAAAACACAGTCACATCAACAGTATTTGCACCCAGATTGGAACAATCAAAATCCGTTTGCGATAATTGAACAGAGGAAACTCCACACAAAGAATTTAAGTTGGTAACAATATCATTTTCGTTTATTGAAACTGTTCCTGAGGCTGAAACATACGTTGTTAAGTTTCCGCAATTAGGAGCCGGTGGGCTGCTGTATTCTACCGTTACTAGAGCTGCGCAGGTGGAAGCATTTCCGCTTGCATCAGTTACTGTAAGCACCACATTATTATCACCAAGATTATTACAATCAAACGAGTTTGGACTTACAGTCATTGAACTAATTCCGCAATTATCACTCGAACCATTATCAATGTCTGCCCCTGTTACAGTTGCAATTCCAAATGCATCTAAAGCAACAGTTATGTTTTGACAAACAGCAACAGGAGGCGTATTGTCAATTACAAGAATTGTAACTGAAGTTGTCGCA
>CANKAM010000001.1 GCA_947479755.1 Bacteroidota bacterium | reverse complement strand
TGTTTAACTAAAAAAAACAAAAAACACCATGGCAAAAGCAAAAAAACCTGCAGCAAAGAAAGCCGCTGCAAAACCAGCCGCTAAGAAAGCTGCTGCAAAAAAACCAGCTGCTAAGAAAAAAGCTGCTGCTAAAAAACCAGTAGCTAAGAAAAAAGCTGCTAAAAAGCCAGCTGCTAAAAAAGCTGCTGCTAAAAAACCAGCAGCTAAAAAAGCAGTTGCTAAAAAGAAAAAATAGGTTTTCACCTGTTTTTAAACAAAAAACCCTGCGCAAGCGGGGTTTTTTGTTTTACAACTTTACCACTTTGGTTGAATAAATCTCAGCAGGCGTTGAAATCCTCAGACAATAAATGCCTGAACTGAGTGAGGAGATGTCAAGTGTTGAGATTGGAGTCAGATTAGAGATTTCAAGAACCATATGTCCTGTCAAATCCATTACTTCCAACTTAAATTTACTAAATCTATCGGCTAATTCAATAGTTAGAAATTCGCTTGTAGGATTCGGATAAACTAAAATTTCCGAATCCACATTCTCTTTCACACCTATTGATGTTGATGTTATCTGAACGCCATCAATTCCTGCCTCAGTTTGGTCATCTATAACATTGCTCGGGTCACTGACTTTAACAATAAACTGCATGGTTGATGTTGGTGTTATGTAATCGCTGATGCGCTCACTGTGGAGATTCCAGACTGTATTGAAATTTGTATACGCATCCACTTTCTCAATAACTACTGTCTCGGTTCCGTTATTCAGCATAATTTTCATTGTGTCGTTTCCGGCAGTGGCCGCACTTAAATTCGCATTAAAAAACCAGCGGTAATAACTGATATACGGATCATTTAGATAGGTAGCATCAAATACAGGGGAAGTAAGAGTAATCGTTCCATCTACCTCATTATAAATATTGCCATCGTTTCCTGTGGTGTATGCAAAACCACCGCAGTCAGGCGAATCAACATTTGGGTGAATTGCAATCGGACCAAAGAAAGTTCCGAATGGTTTACCATATTCCCACAATCCACGGGTTGCAGTTGCAGTTGCGATCCATCCGTTATCAAAAGTAAAATCTTCAAACAAGCCTTTTTCCAATTCAACATTCAACACATTGTTTGCACCATCAACAACTAACTCATCAAAACAAACAGTATGATATTCCCACTTACCAATGTTGATGTCAAATGTTCCTTCGTAAAAAACAGGAATGCTGAAATCACCATTCTCATCAGTATAAACTTCATAGTAGTATTGGTAATTCTCAATCCTGACAATAGCTGAATCCACAGGTGTTCCGGCACCAACCTGAGTAACTATTCCAGAAAAAGAAAAAGGAACAAGTGGCTCCAACTGAACATCAAGCATTGTAATATTTCCGTTGCTCAGGGTTACATTATAGATGGTATCACTTCGGTAAGTAGGCTTTGCAAATACAACGGTATAGCTTCCTGTTTGTGCAGTTCCCATTCGGTATTCACCATTTAGCTGACTGTGATCAATATCACCCGGTTCAAGAATTTCAATACTCGCATTTGGAATTGGATTGCTTGTTGTCTGGTCGGTAACAGTTCCTTCAAGGTATGCGCCCAATACATAATTCGGATTTAGAATATAAAGACCTTCCGTAACATCACCTGCAATAATATTCCCTGAAGGCAAGCCAAAATAAACTCCCCAAACTCCTGTAAAACCGGTACCACTGTAGGGCGAAGTATCATAGCGACCAACCTCCACCATATTGCCGGGTTGCGAGACATCGTAAATAACAACACCATCGTTAAAGTAGGAACTGATGATGTAATTATTGAAAAAATAAGCGTTATGAGGAATTACCAGTTCGCCCGGACTACTTTGTATTCTGTCAGTTTCCGTGATGTTCTGAAAATCGGAAATATCGTACTCTGCAATATAGGCACCACTTACTTCATCGGTAGTAAAAACGCGCTGGCGGTCATCACTCACCCAAATATTATGTGTCCAATTATTGGGTGTATTGGCGCTTGCCAGATAAACAGGATTGGCTTTATCCGAAACATCATAAATTGTAAAAAAGCCATCGTGGATGTGCGCTGAATAGAGAGTGTCACCAATCGTAATTCCATCGTGCACATAATATTCATTCCAGAATCCAACCTCAGTTAAATCTATCGGATCAATGTTAAGGTCATATATAATAGCACCACCCACACCCCTGTTTGCACCAAAAATGTAGAGTATTCCATTCTCGTCAATCCAGAGATTATGTGCAGTTGACCAACCTCCTGTTGTAAAATAACTAACTGTAAGATTTGCATTTTGAGGCAACGGACTCAGGTCAATAATCATCAACCCGCCACCCCCTTCGGTAGTTACATATGCATAATCATTCCAGATTTTTATTTCCCACCAATTGCTTGCAGTTCCAGGAACAAAAAATAATTCAGTCATGTTTTGTGGATCTGTAATATCAACAATTGAAATTCCGCCTTCATCCATTCCCACAATTGCATATTCATTTCCGTCCTCATCTACATAACCCCAAACATCACTGAGATTAGTTTCATGAAGTGTTTGATAATTAAGATGACCTGCAACACTGAGATTAACCTGAGCATTGGAAGTGAGAATGCAAGAAAGTGAGAAGATGAGAAAGAGTAATTTTCTTAGCATGTTGATGAAATTAAAGTGTTCGGATGCTAAATTACAGAAACATTAACATCCGAACATTTTAACTCATGAACACACTTTGCTTAGAAATTAGCAGTCAGTCCTAACATAAAATTAAATCGCTGTGAAGGATACTGGCTCCAGCGATAGTAACGGTAAGACGCAATGTTGTTAAAATTAACAAACGCTGAGAAACGCTGGTTATAACGGTATTCAACACCAAGATTTACATCAATAAGGTGTTTAATCTTTACATCATCATAGGTTATAACACCAAGTGTATCCTGAGTATAAGTGCTGCCAAACTGCGGACCTAAATAATACACATCGGCAGAAATAATTATCTTATCCTTCAGATTATATTTACCGGTGAACTTACCGGTGATTGCAGGGCGATGCCAAGGCTGCAACTGTTTATCCATTGCATAAAAATTGTAGAAAGCCGAAGCATTCAGCATCAGTTTCTCGCCTGCCTGAAAACCTAAATCACCACCAACAGTAAGCAATGAAGTCTTATCGTAAACCACATCAAAAACATTTCCTGCTACAGAACCTGTGTCAATCTGATTTACATAATAAGGCATGTTATCAATAAAACTTTGCGATACAAACGCATTAAACGTCATTTTGGAACTGAATGCTCCGCGCAGACCGGCAAATAATTTTGCCTGCTGGTTACTGTTTTTCAAAGCAATATCAGAAGCAATAAAAGGATTTTCAGTAGTAAGGTTGCGGAAACTGTTACGCTGCAAGTCACCATTGGCTCCTGCATAGAAGTAAAAAATATTCTCAACTAATGAATACTGAAAGTCCACCTGCGGATAGATATAGCCTTTGGTTAATGAGTCGGTTACATCCAGTGCTGTGCCAATACCCACTTTCAGTTTCCATGTTTTTCCACTGGTGGCAAATGCTGCACGCAGACGCGGGATAAAATCATTCCCGCCATGCACAGTCATCTTCTCATTATAATAGTCCACACCCACATCAATCAGCACATCCGATTTTTTTGAAACACCTTTTACAAGGTTAGTCATCAGGCCAAACTTATTTTCAGTTGTTCCGAACTTGTCCTGAAAGTTGTAATAGTCAATAACAATCTTCTGCAACCATTTTGAAGGGCGCAGATCCGAAGAAGTCAGATCAACCGATGTACCTATAAAGGAGAAACGTTGTTTGGTCGCACTCTTGCTGAAAGCAGGAAAACTATCTGACGGAAATGAATCAACATCGAAACCGTAATGGTGAACCACATTGCGCTTATAAGCAAGGTTTCCGTTCAGCGTAAACTCTTTGAAAAACTTCTTCCCGTCCAGCACTAGTTCGTTGTCGCTGAATTGTGGCGGACCAACTTCTTTCAGTTTTCCGTTCATGGAATAATGCTTTAGGTAAACGCTTCCTGCATAGTCCTTGCTGCGCAGGTTGCTCATACTGAATTCAACCAAAGGAGAAGTATAATTCCCGAAGCCCACTTTCGCATAATGCTTGTAAAGTTTTTTCAGCGGCTCGTCCACAATCTTGGCAGGTTTTATTTTCTCAACCTTGTATTCAGGTTTCTCCTGCTTTTTCAGAATGGTATAATTCAGCGGTGAGATCACCAGGGTGTCATCCTTCACTTCCGGGTTCTCACTTATTTTAATTGCATTTTTAGTAGCGCGGTCCGATGGCTTGGTGTGCTCAAACTCCATCTCTGGGAGACTCTCCTTTGTCTGGGCAAGTGACACAATACTTCCCGAAAACAATACCGCAAATATTAGGCTTATTATATTTTTCATGTTATTCCTGATTTTGGGGAGTTTGTAAAGTATCAGAAGGCATAATTTCCTCCTCAAACAATTTCTGTTCTTTATTATTCTCGTTGAACTGAATGTATATCTCTTCTTTCACTTTCATTTCGCGCATCAGCTCTTCATCATTTTCGCGTTGAATAATATCATTCAGTTTTTCCTGAGCAATTTTTTTCAAATCCTCTCCTTCGTATTTATCAATCAGATTTTGCAGAGTAAGCTTTGCCTGGAAATCATCGTCTTTTGCCACATAATTATCTGCAAGTAGAATAAACGACTTCGCAACCCAATAAGGATAAGAAGGGCGGTTCTTAATAATGTTGATGATTGTTTTTTCACATACATCATAGTTTCCTTGTCGGTACTGAATTGCTGCAACATTATATTCTGCTTCTGTGCCAACAGCCGTTTGCGATAAGCCGGCAACTTTATCAAATGCTGCCAGCGCCAGTCCTTCTTTATCCTGCGCCAATGCTGCTTTTGCGATAATAAGATGCGCTTCATGCAGAACATCATCCTGAATTTTTTCCATGATAATTACCTTCTCTGCATGACGCGAAGCCTCATCGTATTCACCCAACTCATAATTGCAGCGCATCAACCCTATGCGTGAGTTGATCAGGTTTTGTTCCACTTCCGCTACTTCTTCCAGAACGGAGAACATCAGTTTTGCATCGCTGTAATTCTTGCGAAAATAGTGAACATCAGCAGCACGTATCAGCGATTTCTCCGTAAAAATATTCTTCGCTCTGCCGATTGCATAGTTGTATCCTTCCAATGCTTCATCGTATTTCTTCAACTGGTAAGCAGACTCTGCGCGGTAAAACTTAGCGTTCAATTCAAAGTTCCCTGACGGATACTTTGTGAGGTAATTATTAAAGCCATCGTATGCTTCCGAGAATTTCGACTCCAGATATTTCTTTTCAGCAACTTCATAATTAGCTGTGTCCAGCGTAGCCACATTAAATCCGGGAGCATTTCCTTTCAGCCAAGTTTCAAACTCCTGCACTTTGCCTTCTTCAACATATATCTTTTTTATCTGCAGCATTGCATCATTCTTTTCCGATGTTCCCGGATACTCGGCATACACTTTTTTGAAAAGTTCCAAAGCCTGATCGTCATTGTTCTTATTGTAATAAATCTGAGCGCTGGAAAGCATCGATTTCTTCACATAAGCAGATTTCGGATGCTCGTTAATAACCCGCTGAAACCATGTGAGAGCATTATCCAGTGCATCGTTCAACAGGTAGCTTTCAGCAATCTCATATTTCGCATCGGCTGAATAGGCTGAGTTTTTATAGGTATTGAGCAACGATTCCAATGCGGCAATCTTCGATTCGTTCTTATTCTGCAAGCCATAACACACCGCAATCTGGAACAAAGCATAATCCACATCTAGCGCACCCACCTTCACTGCCTTGTCGTAGAAATCAATTGCCAATTGGTTTTCGCGAGTCAGGAAATAGCAGTCGCCAATGCGGATATAAGCATCACACAGTTTCTTGTTGTCGTCCGATGAAGCCACATATTTTCTCAGCCACTGAATAGCATTCGGGTAATCGCCATTTTTGAAATACGCATAACCCATGTTATAGTTCACCGTCTTGTATCTGTCATGGTTCACTCCCGGCACGTAAAGAAATTTGTTGTAGTCGGCAATAGCTCCATCAAAGTTGTTCAACTTGTATTTCGCTTCTCCTTTCCAGTAATCAGCACCGGCTTCGGTCTCTTTATCCAAAGGGAATTTCAGCGAAAGATCAAAGTGAACAATCGCACTCTGGTAATTCAAATCATTGTACAGTTCAACAGCGCGGTAGTATGCGATGCGCTGATAACTGCGTCTCATCTTATCATCCTTATTTTTAATCAGCTCAATGGATTCAAGCGCTTGCTTGTAGTTTTTGGTGGTGAGGTAAACATCTAATAGAAAAGTATAGGCTTCCTCAACTCTGGGTGATTGCGGGTTCTTGCGGATGTATTCCTCAAAGGCAGTTATCGCTTCGTTGTAAGGATTGAAGGAAAGCTCGTAAGCCAATTTAGCGTAATTGAACAAAGCATCTTCCTGTATTTCTTTGTCAAATTCAAAAGATGAAGCCTGTTTGAATGAGTTGCGTGCTGCAGGTTTCTTGCCCGATTTCAGGTAGCAATCGGCAATGTTGTAGTAGGCGATTTGTGTAAGCTTATCTGCATCACCCGCTACTTTCTCTAAGTAAGAAATTGCCTTTTCATATTCCCCTGTTTTATAAAGTGCATAACCCAACTGATAATTGTCTTCACGGGTAACAATACCTGCATTATCTACAAACAAGGTCAGTTGCGGAACTGCTTCTTCATACATTTCCTTGTTGAAATACGACTCACCAACTAACTTAGCAATCTCAGGAATACGCTTGGTGTTGGCCGATGAAAGCAAAGGTGTTCCGTATTCAATCACCTTATCGTATTTCTTCTGCATAAAATAAAGTTGTGTGATGTAAAACGGAACCACCGCACCAAAAATCTTATCATTCTCCAGTTTCAGAAAATCCTGCAAAGCCGTTTCATAATTCTCTTCTATGTAGGCGATATGCGCACTGTAATAGCTTGCCGGAGCGGAGTACTTATTCTCAATTCCCTTAATCTGGTCAAGATTGGTTTTTGCATTTTTAAAATCAGTGAGCATAAAATAACTGTAGCCCGACTTGAAATAATATTCAGCCAGCTCATCGTTATTCAGGTCATAGGTGTTCAGCTTCTCAAACCATTCCACCGCTTTTTTCCAGCTCTTTTTGCGGTATTGAAATTTACCCATCTCAAACCAGGCAGACTTTATTTTCGGGCTTTCGGGACGCGTATCAATAAAACGTTGCAACAACATCTCAGCATCCTTGTGAAACAATTCAACGGCACACATCGCTGTATAAAACTCAGCATTCACGCGTAAATCAAGCGGCAGATATGCAGTCTGCGCAGTAACATTTTCAAATTTTTCGCGGGCAGCAGTATATTTCTCTTTCTCATACAACTCGCTTCCCAGGCGGTATTCCGCAGCTGGGTCAAGGTAATAAGCCGTCTTCTGTGAAAACGCTTGTGAACCGCACAACAGCAAGGCCGCAAGCAGAAGTTGTGAAATTCTATTTTTACTTCGCATCATATCCACTTTATTAATAGTAGCTGCATAAAACAACTTTGTGCAAAATTTAGATTTTACCCTACACTTAATTGATACACACCCTTTAACTTATTAACGCTGAAGTGTTGAAAGTATTGTGTCAGAGAACACGTCTCTCTTTTTCCTACTTTTGCCTGACTATGGCAGGAAACACCTTCGGACAGCTTTTCAAAATCACAACCTTTGGCGAATCACATGGCGCTATGATTGGCGTTGTCATTGACGGCTGCCCTTCAGGATTAAAGATTGACGAAAAATTTATTCAGTCAGAGCTCAATCGCAGGAAACCCGGTCAAAGCAAAATAACAACCCAGCGCAAAGAAGACGATGTATTTGAAATTGTATCAGGCGTGTTTGAGGGAAAAACAACAGGCGCACCGCTTACCATTATCATCCGCAACACCAATCAAAAGCCGCAAGACTACAAACACCTTGCAGATGTGTTCCGTCCTTCCCATGCCGATTTTACTTACCAGGAAAAATACGGCAACCGTGACCACCGCGGTGGCGGCCGGTCTTCAGCACGCGAAACCGCTGCCCGTGTAGCAGCAGGAGCAATTGCAAAACTGCTGCTAAAAAAACAGGGGATACAATTCAATGCATGGGTTTCGCAGGTAGGAATGGTAAAGATGAAAGACACCGGAAAAAATTTCAGCAACAAAGAAATTGAAAGCACCATTGTTCGCTGCCCCGACAAAGTAACGGCAGAAAAGATGATACAGCTGATTGAAAAAACACGCAAAGAAGGCGACACGTTGGGCGGAGTAATTACAGCAGTCATCACCAATTGTCCTGTTGGCTTAGGCGAACCCGTGTTTGATAAACTTCATGCCGATCTGGGAAAAGCAATGCTGAGCATCAATGCAGTAAAAGGCTTTGAATACGGCAGCGGATTTGAAGGAACACAAATGAAAGGCTCGGAACACAACGATGTGTTTACTTCCAAAACAAAAACAGCAACCAACCATTCAGGCGGAATACAAGGCGGCATCTCCAACGGAATGGAAATCCGTTTCAATGTGGCATTTAAACCTGTGGCAACCATTATGCAGGACCAACAAAGCATTGATAAAAAAGGAAACAAAGTAATAGTGGAAGGCAAAGGTCGCCACGACCCTTGTGTGGTTCCCCGTGCTGTTCCTATTGTGGAAGCAATGGCTGCATTAGTGATAGCAGACCATTTTTTAAGAAATAAAATTTACAAATAGACATTGGAAAAAGTAAATAAAGATTGGTTCAATAAGTTTAAGAAGCCTTTTATTGTAGCAGGTCCTTGCAGCGCAGAAAGCGAAGAACAAGTTTTAGCAACTGCAACAGAACTGGCAAAAATTGAGCAGGTGCAGGTATTTCGTGCCGGCATCTGGAAACCACGAACCCGTCCAAATTCTTTTGAAGGAGTTGGTGTTGTAGGTTTACAATGGCTGAAAAAAGTAAAAGAACAGACAGGCTTGTTTACCGCAGTGGAAGCAGCAAACGCGCAACACGTTGAAGAATGTTTAAAAGCAGGAATTGACATCATCTGGATCGGTGCGCGCACAACTGTAAACCCTTTTACCGTTCAGGAAATTGCGGATGCACTGAAAGGAGTTGACATAACTGTGATGGTGAAGAATCCCATCAATCCCGATGTACAACTCTGGCAGGGTGCTATTGAGCGACTGAACAATGTTGGCATTGATAAAGTAATTGCTGTGCATCGCGGGTTCTCTTCGCTGAGCCAAAACAAATTCCGCAATGCACCCAACTGGCAAATACCGATTGAACTGAAAATTCAGATGCCGCATATTCCCGTCCTCTGCGACCCCAGCCACATTGCAGGAAAACGAGAGTTGTTATTATCTGTCGCTCAGGAAGCATTTGACCTCGACATGGACGGGCTGATGATTGAAACACACATTGACCCGACCAACGCAAAGAGTGATGCACAGCAGCAAATCACACCTTCAAAACTGAAAGAACTATTATCGCAATTGGTTTTCCGCAGCCCTGTTTCAGGCAATGTGGAATTCTCTAATCGCCTAGAACAACTGCGCCAACGCATTGATAAAATTGACCTCGACATAGTGGATATTCTTGCCGCCCGTATGCAATTAGTGGAAGAAATAGGCTTGTATAAAAAGGAAAACAACGTTACAATTCTCCAACTGGAACGCTGGAATACCGTGTTAAAAAATATTCTGGCTCAATCCGAAAATCTGGGAATGCAAAAAGAATTTTCAAAAAAACTGTATCAACTGGTTCACGAAGAATCCATTCGTATTCAAACCGAAATAATGAACCGCGAATTGCACAAAAAGTAGAAGATGTCAAGAGTTCTCCAATCCATCGGACACAATATTTACTTTGGTGACAATGCCTTTGTTGAGTTGGATGAATTGCTGAGAACCACACGCTACACAGGTTGCCGGAAGTTTATCATGGTGGATGAAAACACAATAAAACATTGTCTGCCTGTTTTACTTGCCGCCACCGAAGAACTTGCTGATGCCGAAATAATTGAAACTGAAAGCGGGGAAAAAAACAAAAGTCTTGATGTGTGTTTCCAATTATGGAGCGCAATGAGCGAATTGCAAGCCGACAGAAAATCCTTGCTCCTTAATTTAGGTGGCGGTGTTATTTGCGACATGGGAGGTTTTGTTGCGGCAACATTTAAACGAGGAATTGACTTCATTAATATCCCCACTTCATTGCTTGCACAAGTAGATGCCGCCATTGGCGGAAAAACAGGCGTTGACCTGAACAACATCAAAAATCAGGTCGGGCTTTTTGCTTTCCCTGAAGAAGTTTTTGTTGCTCCTAAATTTCTGGAAACATTACCACCTTCCCAATTAAAATCAGGTTTTGCAGAAGTTGTGAAACACGGATTAATTGCAGACCGACAATACTGGAACTCCATTCGTGAAATAAAAAAAGTGCGAAATGATATTACAGACGATATTATTTTTCAATCGCTCAAAATCAAAAACAACATTGTAGTAGAAGACCCCGAAGAAGCTAACTGGCGGAAAGTTTTAAACTTCGGGCACACAATTGGTCATGCGTTTGAAAGCTATTCATTAGAACACGACCGTAAACCAATTTCGCATGGCGAAGCAGTAGCAGCAGGCATGATATGCGAAGCGTTTTTATCGCACCGTAAACTCGGTTTGGGAAGAAATGATTTACACGAAATAGTCTCTTTCATTCTAAGAGTTTTCGACTCATACCCTGTAAAAAAAGAAACCTTCACAGATTTCATCAGCCTGATGCGAAACGATAAGAAAAACGTAAAAGGTGAAATACGTTTCACGCTGCTCAGCCGCATCGGAAGCGCAGAAGTTGATAAACCCTGCAGCGAAGAAGAGATACTTGCAGCACTTGCGTTCTACAGGTTAAACACCTTTCAATGATTGCAAAAATCAGCGCACCGCAAAAGCCAATTCGTGCGACTATAAATTTACCTGCATCAAAAAGCTTAAGTAATCGTGCACTGATTATCCGCGCACTGAGCGGAAGAGATTTTGAACCCGATAGCTATCGGGTAGAAAATCTTTCGGCAGCGGAAGACACAAAAATTTTATTGAACGCGATTCAATCAACTGATAAAACAATTGATGTTGGTGCTGCCGGAACAGCCATGCGTTTTCTCACAGCTTACTTTTCTGTATCTGAAGCAGGAAAAATATTGACAGGAACAGAACGCATGAAACAAAGACCAATTGCACCTTTAGTTGATGCTTTAAAATCCTTGGGAGCAGACATTGAATACCTTGAAAACGAAGGCTTCCCTCCTATCAAAATCAAAGGAAAAAAAATAACAACAAATGAAGTTGATGTTGACGGAACAATTAGCAGCCAGTTTCTTTCTGCTTTATTAATGATTGCTCCTATTTTAGAAAACGGGGTTAAAATAAAAATCAAAGGAAATCTTGTTTCAAAACCGTACGCTGAAATGACTGTTGCTTTAATGAAACATTTTGGAGTTTCTGTTTCATGGAGAGAAAACACAATTGAAATTCCAAATCAAAAATATGTTCAGCAATTTTATAAAGTTGAACCTGACTGGAGTGCGGCAGCTTTCTGGTATTCAGTAGTTGCTCTTTCAAAAGATGCAGAAATCACTTTAAATGGTTTGCAGAAAAACAGCCAGCAAGGTGATTCTGTTTTGCCTGAACTGATGAAACAGTTTGGTGTGGAAACTGAATTTCTGAATAGCGGAATCAAACTTCGTCAATCATCAATTGTCAATCGTCAATCGTCAATCAAAATCGATTTCACCAATTTCCCTGACCTTGCACAAAGCCTGACAGTAATTGCAGCCGCACTTGACTTGCAAATTCAATTTTCAGGAATTGAAAATTTAAAATTGAAAGAAACCGACCGTATTGCTGCCTTGCAAACCGAACTTAAAAAATTCGGAAAAGAGTTTGTTAAACAAGGTGACTACTACACCTTAAAAGGGCAATATAAAAAATCGGAACAAACCATTGAAACCTATAATGACCACCGCATGGTAATGGCATTTGCGCCTCTTGCATTAGTTTGCGGAAACATCACTATTCAAAACCCTGAAACAGTGAAAAAATCTTATCCCGGATTTTGGGAAGATTTAATAAAGAGTGACTTAATGATTACTCCAGGAAAATAAAAAAGCCTGAAACTATTGATTAGCAATAATTTCAGGCTTAATTAGTGTAGCCCGTAGGGGGCAAAATAACTCGCTGATTTCCAGATAGTTTTGAGGCCATTTTTTATATTCAAAATCCTGGTTGACTAGGATTTTCACTATTTTATTTTTTAACGATAATCTGCGATTCTGTATTGAGCAAGCACGTGTATAAAATCCACCAATTCCACCTAAAATATCCACCTGTTTTTCCACCTAGGTATTAGCCTCTGTTGGGCTACTGCTTTTTATGGCCATTTAGCATTCATTGGTGAGCTAATTCAAAACAATACTAAGAAAAAAATCCAATTGGTGAAAAAATAATTATTCACATTATTTATAGATTTCTGTCTTTCAAAGAGTAATGAGGATTTTTGGATTCAACTTAAATTCACTTTAACGCTGTTGTTATCGCTCACCTGAGATAGCCAAATTTTGTAATTAATCGCAAAATCTCAGGAAATCTCGAAAATTCCGGGAAGTCTTGCCGGCTAAAAATAGCAGACTATTCTAAAACCCAGTGATAGCTAATAAATAATACTTAAGTCAAACACGGAAAATATTAGATTTTCATGGTGAGTTGATAATACGAGATAGCATTAATAGTTCTTCCGTTAATTATTCAAACAATAGATGCTATTAACCAGACTATCTGATTTTACCCGCTTCATAACTTTAAAGGCACATTTTCTTGGCCAAGATACAGTACGAAACAACTTCAGTCACTTTTTAAGTCAAGAAGATAATTTTAAATCTTTTTAAGACGTTCATTATTGACAGGATTGGCAACCCTAATCGCTATTTAATATTACGATATTATAAATATTTCATTAAGCCAATAACTATGACCGAAATCATAGTTATTGGCTTAATCATTCAATTAATTTGTTCCCAAAATAATATGTTGAGAAAAAAGATAATACTCCTGTTATTGGCAATTATTGTCGGGGCGCTTGTTGTTACTGATGTTACCAGTTACACATCAGGTGCACCCGATGGATTTACCGGTTCACCTTTTGACGACCAAACCTGCGCAACATATTGCCACCATGGAAATGCAGAAACACCACTCGATGGCATACTAAGTTCAGATATTCCTCTTACCGGTTATGTTCCCGGAAACACCTATATCATTTTGGCAAACATAGTAAGACCCGGGCATTCAAAATTTGGTTTTCAAGTATCGCCAATGAACGACCATGGAAATGTTTTAGGCAACATGGTTCAGATAACTAATGAAACACAGATTACCGGCATGGGAACCTATATAACACATTCGGTATCCGGAACCACAGGCATTGATTCCAAATCATGGAATTTTGAGTGGATAGCACCCGAAGCAGGAACCGGCCCGGTAACTTTTTACGGTGCATTTAATGCAACCAACAATAACAGTTCAAATAACGGTGATTCAATTTTTACAACAACATATACTGTTCAGGAGGACATAACTGTTGGGGTGGCATCTATACAAAGTGTAAATGATATAGTTGTATATCCCAACCCTGCGAAAGATTTTATCACCATCAACACGCCAGCTCTTGCAAAACAGATAACAGTAAGAATGTATAATATAGAAGGAGGTGAAGCTGATATAATTTATAGCGGTGGCAGCAGTTCAGGATTAATTCCTTTGCCCGAACATATTACACCGGGAATATATTTTGTCAGTGTAACTATAGCTGATAAAACGTTTGCGAAAAAAATTATTGTCCTGTAACAAACTTATTTAATAATTAAATATTAAACCAATGAAAAAAACATTTTTACTTTTAGCAGCCATTATTGTGCATTATGCAGGTTTTGCGCAATGCACCACCACAAATGCCACAACCTGTCAATGCGAAACTCAGGGACAAACCAATTGCGATCTACTTCCCGACATCACCATTTCCTGGGCAGCTCTGCAGTCATATTCCAGCGGACCAACAGAATATGCACAAACCGGAAACGGTGTTAACAATGGAAGACTAAAAGTCAGTGGCGCTACACCCAATATAGGGCACGGACCTTTAAATGTTTTCGGGCAATGGGATTCTGCCGGAGTAACATGGTCCTATTTTCTTTGCGGCAGCGATACAGTATTGGCAAACGTTTCAAACTTCACATGCGCCAATGGCAACCCGATACCTATGCAAATGCCCTTGCAAAGGATTTACCACAAAACAGGAAACACTATGAGCGCGTGGACAAGGTTTATGGGTCCTGTTACCTACCACGGAGGAGGTTCGCTTTATAATGACGAGTGGGGAATTTTTACACTCAGAATAAAAAATCCTGCAATTATTGACCCCACAGAATGGAGTATTGTAGGAACAGGTCATAAACTCGGCTTTTGTTTAATGGATTACAATGAGTGCAGCGATTTTACCAATCATTGCAAAGACGACAATACAGTTTATAATGCGGGAAATAATCTTCAGAATAATGATTTTCCTAACTGGGGACTTGGTGGCGGAAGTTACGGATGCTCCTCTTACGGACAAGGTATTTCAAGCGGATATGAAGATATTTACAATGAAAGTTTAGATGGTATGTGGATTAATATTCCGGAGGGAACCTGCAATGGCGATTATTGGATTGTATATGAAGTTGACCCACACGATTATTTTCTTGAAGAAGATGAAACCAACAACTTTACTGCAATTCCATTTACACTTACTCAACAGTTGCCATCAGGCAGCCCGGTAATTAAAATTACACCAGACCGCAGCGATTATGTGTGCAGCGGAAGCAATGAGCAGATAAAGCTTACTGCTACTGCCGGATTAAGCTATTTGTGGTCAACCACCGAAACAACCCAAAGTATTATGGCCGGTGCCGGAACATATTCGGTAGCGGTTACCAACTATTGCGGATCGGGCTCTGCATCTTATACTGTTATTTCAAGCGCCACACCAGCTGCTCCTACCGGCACTGATGATACAGTATGTAGCGGAACTTCAGCCACACTTGGAGCAACTGGGAATAACATTAACTGGTTTGATGACAATGGAGCTGCCGTTGGAACAGGTAACACATTTGTTACACCTATATTAACAACAACAACAACATACTATACACAAGACCAAACTGTTTTTCCGGGAAGTATTAATTACGTTGGAAAAACAGATAACAACGGTGCCGGAACAAATAACAACAGTTCAAGCTATCTGATGTTTGATGTTTTTCGCCCGGTTACAATAAAATCAGTTAAGGTTTATGCCAGCGGTGCAGGAAACAGAACCATTACAATCTGGGACGAGATAGGTATTCTGGTGCAAGGCGGAATATTTGATATTCCGGATGGTGAATCAAGAGTAAATCTGAATTTTACACTTCCGCCCGGAAAAAATTATTCTATCAGAACAAGCGCAAATCCTAATTTATACAGGAATAATGCTAATGTAACGTTCCCCTATAACATGACCGATACACTTTCTATTACCGGAACAAATCAGGGTGCTCAGTATTATTATTTCTTTTATGATTGGGAAGTGGAACTTGGTGGAGCAACCTGCACCAGCCCTCAAACTCCTGTAACTGCTTATGTGGAAGATTGCACCGGAATTGATGATAACTGGGATTTGAGTAACAACATTTCTGTTTATCCTAACCCTTCCAGCGGAAATTTTACGCTTGATATTATTATGCCCGGCTCAGGTGATGCCTTAGTAAAAGTCACCGATTTGGTTGGCAGAGAAATATATTCGCGCCAACTTTTAAATCTTTCAGGTAAACATACTTCAGCTATCAGTTTAGAAAACGTTTCGCGCGGTATTTATATGCTTGATGTAAAAATTGGGAAGAAAAATTATATCCGGAAACTGGTCGTGCAATAAGCAACGCTGTTAGTGCAGAAGCTGTTTTTTAATCAATAACATGTTGGCTTATGAGTGCAAAAGCTAATTTAGAAAGAAAGAAAAGATACAGCCGTTGGAGAGCAGCAGCATTAATAAGTGTATATGTTTTAATGGGCATTCACATTGTCCATTGGAAAATGTATGGCAATACACTTGCCCCGCTTGAACTTAATGAGGTGCTTTATACACTGCACCTTGGCATAATGACAGCCGGTTTTATTTTTATGGTTGTTACCATGATCGGAACAATCATTTTTGGCAGGTTTTTCTGTTCATGGGCTTGCCACATTCTTGCCTTGCAGGATTTCTCGGAATGGTTGCTGAATAAACTGCACATTAAACCCAAACCCATTCAGTCACGTGCTTTTATACTTGTGCCGATAGCTGCTATGCTGTATCTTTTTGTGTGGCCTCAGGTTTCGCGAATGATAGCGGGAGAAGAAATGGTGAAATTGCATATACAAACCGATTCGCAGGGATGGGCATCATTTATTACTAATGATTTCTGGAGAAACCTGCCAAGCATTCCTATCACACTTTTCACTTTTTTTGTTTGCGGATTTGCTATTATTTATTTTCTGGGAACACGCAGTTTCTGTCAGAAGGTATGCCCCTATGGTGTTATTTTTTCCATTACCGATAAGCTTGCACCGGGAAAAATAAAACTCACCGGTGATTGCAATCAATGTGGCATTTGCACTGCTCATTGCAGCTCACATATAATAGTTCACAAAGAAATTGAACAGTTTGGCAAAGTGGTCAATTCAAACTGCCTGAAAGATTTGGATTGTGTAGCTGTTTGCCCTAATAATGCTATAAAATTCGGGTTTACAAAACCCTCATTTTTTCAATCATTTCATAAACTGAAAGAGCATAAAACGTATTACAGTTTTTCGTGGGTCGAAGATGCTCTTATGGGAATATTCACTTTTATTTTTGTTGTTATTTTTCGCGGATTATATGATTCAGTTGCTTTTCTGCTTGCCATCACTATTGCAGTGTTGCTGGCATGGTTCAGTATTTTATTTCTCCGACTTTTCAGGGCTGAATATGTTCATCTTGGAAAATTCACACTGAAACAAGGTGGTAAAATCAATGTTTTGGGAAGATATTTTGCCGGCAGCATTTTAGTTATTCTTCTGTTCACTGTTCACAGTGCCTTTGTTCATTTCCACAGCTACCGTGGCGACTTGGAATACAATAAAATTGTTAAAAAAGGCGAAGGGTTTCATGCAAGTGCAAATTCAAAAGAGGGTAAATTAATTTTGAAGTCTGCAAAGCAACATCTTGAAATGGCAGCATCATGGGGACTTCATACCCCGCTGAGTTTAAACCGTGAACTTGCTGCAATTTATTTAGCCAACAAGGATTATAAGAATGCAGAAAAATACCTGGATAAAATGCTTACTCAAAATCCTACAGATTATGAAGCTCGTTTAAGGCTTGCTAAGATTTTGTTTGTGTCAAACAGGGAGAATGATGCAGTGAATGAACTTCAGAAAATAGCAAATGACAATTTAAAAACTGTTCAGGAATTAAAAATCAGGAGTGAAGCAAATCTGACATTAGGGCACATTGAAGAAAAAAACGGTTTTGGTTCTTCAGCCATGAATAATTACAGGCAGAGTATAAAAGATAATCCTGAAAACATGGAAGCAATGCTTGCCTATGGCGTTATTCTTAACCAAAGCGGACAACTTGCCGAAGCAGAAAAGTATCTTTTAAAGTGCAACGAAGTTATGCCGGGCTCTGCACTTATTCACAACAACCTGAGTGCAATTTATATCAGAATGAATAAAGATAATCTTGCTATTAATCATCTATCGGAACTTATCCGCTTGCAACCCGAAAATTCTCAGGCATATTATAATCTTGGCATGCTTTTCCTGCGAGCAGGAAGAAGCAAACAGGCAATAGAATATTTGCAAACCGCAATTTCAATTAAACCCGATTATGCTAATGCACATATTGGTTTGTCAAAAGCGCTTGATAGTGATGGTAAAAAAACAGAATCTGATTTTCACAAACAGAAAGCAGAAGAATTAAAATTAATTGCTCAACACAAAAACTGAACACATGAAAACACTGAGTATAATTATCGCCTTGTTTACGGGTTGGATAATTCTTAACGGGAACAAACAAGCCGGCAATGATGAATGGGTTGCGCCTGTTTCTTTTGATACGCTTACAAATCCTTTTTTAAATAATGCAAAGGCAATTGCCGAAGGAAAAAAAATTTACGAAAGCACCTGCTGGTCGTGTCACGGCTACAGCGGCAAAGGCAATGGTCCGGCAGCAGTAGGATTAACTACAAAACCAGCCGACCATACTTCTAATAAGCTATTAAAGGAAACAGACGGTGCCCTATTATGGAAAATAACAAAGGGCCGAGGACAAATGCCGGCATACGAACAGCTGTTCTCAAAACAACAACGATGGAAATTGGTGTGCTATATCCGTGAACTTGGTAAAACGGCTAAAACAGAATGAGAAAAAGTATACTAATTATTTTATTTTTTTTGTCGCTGAATGGTTCTGCTCAGGAGGAGAAATCTTATGTTTTCAATACTTTTCGTAGTATTCAGTTAGTCAATATGCAAACCACCGAGGTAATTCCTCAGAAAGGATTTGACTTCAGTATCCGTCATCGTTTTGGAATGATAGGGGCAGATAGTTCAATGTATCAACAGTTTCTCGGATTGGATTTGCCTGCAAACATCCGTTTTGGTTTTGCATTTCCGATACTCAAGAATTTATACGTTGGCGCTGGAAGAACCAAGACCGGGAAAACAATTGACCTTGAAGCCAAGTATCTTATTTTCCGTCAAACCGAGGATAATAAAATGCCACTTTCAATAGCCGCATATTTTAATATGGGGATTATGACCGACAAATTCCCCAAAGTGCCTAACTACGCTTATTTCAATGATACGGTAACACCCTTTGAATACAAATCCAGCCACCGTCTGGCATATAATTTTCAAGTAATAATTGCCCGAAAATTTTCTGAACGCATTTCATTTCAGATAGCACCTGTAATCATCTACAAAAATCTGGCTTCTGCAAACTCAGAAAATCTGACATTCAGCATTCCGATTGGTGGCTCAATAAAAACAAGTCTTAAATCATCTGTGATTTTTGAATATGCCTACCGTTTTAATAATCGTCCGGGAAACAATGACTATCCATTGTCCATTGCATGGGAATCGGGAACAGTTGGTCATACTTTCCAGATTGTTATTTCTTCAACCAATGAATTGCTTGAACAGGACGCATACACCAAAAACTCATTTAACTACCTGAAAGGAAACTTTGCACTCGGCTTCAATATGAGAAGAGTATTCTGGTATAAAAAGAAAAAATTACCACCTCAATGAAGATAAAACTAATTACCACAATCTTGATTTCAATTACTCTGTTTTCCTGCGAAAAAGACAGCGGTCCATATATTGTTCCGCCAACTGTTGTTCCATCGGTTAGTTTTTCAACGGAGATACAGCCTATTTTTGATTCATATTGCATTTCCTGCCACGATGAAAATCACTCTTATCTGAACTTAAAATCATGCTGTTCATGGTATGAACTCTCGGCAACAGGATACAATGCTCCTTATATAGACACAATAAATCCTGAACAAAGCACGTTATATAAGAGAATAACAGGAGTTATTGCCCCGGTTATGCCTTCAACAGGAACACCCCTTTCGCAAAATGATATTGATATTATTTTAAGGTGGATTGACGAGGGTGCAAAGAATAACTAATTAACTTTAGAAGATGACTGCGAAAAGAGTTTTGTCTTTTGTTTTACTGCTTCTGTTAATAAACAAAGCATCTTATTCTCAGGATAAATTTGGTATCGGGGTGTCGGCAATTTATAATTTCCAAACAGAGGCTGTAGGAGTTGGAGCAAGAGCAGAAATAGGTTTGTTCAATCGGTTTTCAGTTGTTCCGCAAGTGATGTATTTTATGCCCTTTAATAAAGTACACGAATTATTTGGTGCAGTAAATTTTCATTACCGTGTTTTTTATTTGGGCAAATTCTATAACTACCTTATTGCAGGAGGCAGTGCCAATTACTGGATTAATTATTCTGAATCTCATTGGAAAAAAGCCAAACCCTTTAGTGTAATTGCAGAAGTTGGAGCCGGAATGGCTTATGGCGATGGTAAATTCCGCCCTTTTGCCGAATACAGATACAACCCCCTGTGGAAAGAAGGAACTATTCATGTAGGAATAATGTATTATCCCGAATGGTTGGGCAGAAGCAGAAGCTCATGCCCAGCTTATCAATAACAAGTATATAACCCATCCATCAAATGTCGAATGCAATACCTTAGATATTAACTAAAAAAATAAAAATCATGAAAAATAAACTTCAAAAAGCACTGCTTTTATTTTCAGTAATATTAATGCTGATTTCAGCATGTTCTAAGCAACGGGTTGAGTTGAACGAATACTCATCGCCCGATGATTTTATGTATAATAACCGTCCCGAGGAACAGGAATTTATCCTGAATGGAGATAGCGGAGGACCTATTATCGGCAACCAGAACACACATCTTTGGATGGATAGCTCCATTTTTATGTACACAAACGGAAACGATGTTAGTTATCCAATCATCATCAAATTGATTGAGATTTACAAACCTAAAGACATGGAATTGTATGCCATGCCAACTGTTGCACAAAGCAATTTACTGGTTACAGCTGGTGAAATAAGAGTAAGAGCTTTCAAGGACAATGAAGAACTTGTGCTCAAACCAGGAAAAGTATATGCAGCAAAAACACCTGCGCAAAATCTTGATCCGCAAATGTCTATTTTCTACGGAAAAGAAGTGGGCGATATTATTGACTGGATGGATAATGCATCAGATGTAAGCAATAGTCCGGGAGTTGATGCGCTTGAATTTATTCAACCCGATACGGCCGAATATTACAGCCTGCTTGTTCCTGTTATGGGCTGGATAAACTGTGATTATTTTTATGATAGTCCCGACCCGCTTACTACAATTACTTTTGAATCGGATGACGATGATCTTACTAACGTGATGAAATTTTTATATTTCCCCGACATTAAATCAGTGATGCAGATTTATGAAAACAGCGGAGTTAATATTCCAATAGGTTCAACTGTAAAAGTGCTTTGCTTTGCCCAAAATTCTTCAGGAAGCATGTTTCATTACTATGAAGAGATATCGGTTACAGCAAACCAGACACTGAACGTTACAATGGAAGAGATTTCAGAAGCAGATTTAATTACACTCATGGACGGATTGTAGAACATGAATAAAGTTGAATTACTGTCACCTGCAGGATCATTTGAATCCTTGCATGCTGCTATACAAGGTGGTGCAAATGCCGTTTATTTTGGAATAGAACAACTGAACATGCGGGCAAGGTCAAGCAGTAATTTTACGGTTAACGACCTTAAAGAAATACGAAAAATCTGCAAGTCTTCTAATGTTAAAACCTACATCACAATTAACACCATTATTTACGATCACGATTTAAGTTTAATGAAAAGCATTGTTAACAGTGCAAAAAAAAACAAGATAGATGCAATCATTGCCTGTGACCATGCTGTGTTAAGTTATGCAAAGCAAAAAGGTATGCCTGTTCATATTTCTACGCAGGCCAATGTCTGCAATATAGAAAGCGTTCAGTTCTATTCAGCCTATGCCGATACTATTGTCCTTTCCCGTGAGTTAAGTTTGAGGCAAATAACAGATATTGCCAAACAAATACTACGTAAAAATATTAAAGGTCCTTCTGGCGAGTTGGTGAAAATTGAAGTGTTTGCACACGGAGCTCTGTGCATGGCTGTTTCCGGGAAATGTTACCTTAGCTTACATTCAAATTTCGCTTCTGCAAACAGAGGCGCCTGTATTCAAAATTGTAGGCGTAGCTATATTGTTACAGATAAAGAGGAAGGTGTGGAATTTGAAGTTGATAATGAATACATCATGTCTGCAAAAGATTTGTGCACCATCAATTTTCTTGACAAAATAATAAAAGCCGGAGTAAATATTCTAAAAATTGAAGGCCGAGGACGGGCTGCCGATTATGTTTATACTACAACAAAATGCTACAGAGCAGCAATAGATGCAATCAATGATAAAACCTACACAAAAGCAAAGGTTGAAAGATGGATGGAAGATCTTGCAACTGTCTTTAACAGAGGTTTCTGGGGTGGTTATTATTTAGGAAAAGAAATGGGCGAATGGACAGATGATCATGGTTCAAAAGCAACAAAAATTAAAAGCTACATCGGAAAAGGAATTGGCTTCTACAGTAAAAAGAAAATAGGTGAGTTTAAACTTGAAGCCAATCAGCTTTCTGTTGGAAATGATGTTCTAATAACAGGACCAACCACAGGTGTTGTTTACACAAAAGTCATGGAAATGCATTTAAAGAATACTTCAGTTGATTCTGTAAAAAAGGGAGATATTTTTTCAATGCCGGTACCGAGCAAAATACGCCCCTCTGATAAATTATATAAAGTAATAGATGCTTTATGATACGCATCACTCAGTATCGCGAAAAATGTATTGGCTGCAACGCCTGCGTTGAAGCATCTCCTTTCAGGTGGCGCATATCAAGGAAAGATGGTAAATGTGTATTAGTAGGAGCAAAAAGCAAAAATAATATCTATTCACTTGTTGTAGGGGATGATGAATTGCAAGCTATTATTAAAGCATCAAAAAATTGTCCTGTTAATATAATCAGAATTGAAGAATTGTAAAAATGGACATACGAATCGAAACCTTTATTGAAAAGCAGAAAAACCTGACATTTTGCACTTGTGAGGATAATATTCCTTATTGTGCCAACTGCTTTTATGCATTTATGAACGATGAAAAAATGCTAATCTTTAAATCAGACAAAAACACAAAGCATATTTCTCAGGCAATAAAAAACAATGCAATTGCTGGCACTATTCTGCCTGATTTAGATAAAATAGGAACAATAAAAGGAATTCAGTTTACCGGAAATTTTGTTGCTCCTGCAGATAATCTACTTGATAAGGCAAGAAAAATTTATTACAAAAAATTTCCGTTTGCATTAGCTATTACAGGCAAAATGTGGGGAGTAGAACTTGCTACCATTAAAATGACGGACAATACCTTGGGAATTGGTAAAAAGCTAACATGGGAAAGGTTATAGTCAGATTATTGCCTTCTGTTGCATTGAATTGTCTTCAAATCAATTGCTAATTATTATCATTTTATTATATGATATTAATCATATTATGGTATGATGGAAAATACAATATTTGTATGTTTTAAATATATACTTGTGCACGCCAATAAAGGAATAATTGAAGTAAGTTCTTGTGATGAGTGTCCAACTGCACAGAGTAGCATTTTCTGTGTTCTCAACAAGATTGAGCTTGCAAACCTATCAGAAAATAAATCTTTTATTTTTTTCAAAAAGGGTCAGATTGTTTTTTTTGAAGGAAATAATCCTCAGGGATTATTTTGTATTTATTCAGGAAAGGTCAAAATTCATAAACTTGGCTATGATGGTAATGACCAGATTTTGCGACTTGCAAAAAAGGGAAATGTAATTGGATACCGTGCACTTTTAAGCAATGATAATTACCATGCATCAGCAACAGCCATAGAAGATTCACTAATATGTTATTTTCCAAGATCAGTATATCAAAATCAAATAGCAAATAATCATACTCTAGCACTTCAGATTATGAAGCTTTTATCTTCAGATTTAAAATCTGCTGAAGTAAAAGCAATGAACTTAGTTCAAAAACATGTTCGCGAAAGAGTCTCAGAAACATTATTAATGCTTAAAGACTTCTTTGGAGTAGAGGAAGACAATGCAACAATAAAAACAACCCTTACTCGCGAATCAATTGGTAATATTTCAGGCACAACTACCGAAACTGCCATAAGAATTATATCAGATTTAAATAAAAGCAAAGTGATTGAATTGATAGGAAAGAAAATAAAAATATTGAATCTGAAAGAACTGATAAAAATAGCTAACCTTACAGAATAGAAATTTTTATTCTCACAGAAATTCAAAAATATTCCTTGATTTGCTGTACTATATTTTCTAACTCAGGTTTTATTGTTTCCCTGTCAATATCAATAAACCTGAAATACATTGTTTCTAATTCACTATCATCAAAAACAGATTCTGCTATTTGAAAAACTTCTTCATTTTCAACAGCTATATGATCAAGTAATGCTTCGGCATATATATGAAGCTGTTGCTGTGCCCTGAGATAATCCTTTTTAATCAGATATTGTTCAGTGTTATTAATCATAGTATGAAAATCACAATGATTTTCATACATCTCTTTTATCACACCTCCCTTCAATAATTCATTTTTTCTAATCATTTCAGGAAAGAGAATAATATCTTCCTTCTTATGATGTATAGTATCCGCATAACTACGAAAAAATGATAGAAGCTCTGTTGCAACTTTCAAATATAGTTCATCATTTTTACCAATAAGTGAATCTGCCTTAAGAGCAATGTCAATAGCTGAAGTAATTACTTCATGCTCATTCATAAGTATGTTAATCGGACTGTTATTATCTTGTTTATGCATTATTAAATATGGATTTTTTTAGAAAATTCACAAACAACTCCCAATGCAGTTATATCGTGAATCAATATTTCATTTCTATTGATTTTCAGTATGGCCATTTTTTCTAAGTCGCGAAGCACTTTATTTACATAACTTCTTGATAAACCCATTAAATTTCCAATATCTGCAACCGAATAATTTACAGAAACTGAACAATGTATTTTATCAGTATTTTGTTTTGTTAAAAGAAAAAGGAAATCTACAATCTGTTCCTTTTTTCTTCTGGTTGAAATATTTGTTATCCTGCTTTCCATGAAATTCATTTTACTGCAAAGATTTTGCATCAGACCGTCAATAACAAATGGTTGTTCGTTAATCAGTTTGTGCATACTTAAAGCGGAAATGTAACAGGCACTAACATTACTTAATGCTGTTGCAGAAAAAGAGAATATTTCACAGTTGAGAAATGAATTTAAACCAACAATTTCCCCTTTCCCAGCACGCCAGAAAATGTATTCTTTATTATTATTTCCTGTTTTGTAAATTTTAACAGTTCCATCTCTTATACAATATAAGCCCGAAATAGCATCTCCAGATTTTATTAAGCCTTCCCCTTTTTTCAACCTGACGATGTTATTAATTAGTACCGTACTACTATTTATGTTACTGTCTTTTAGTTGGCTAAAACAACTCTTCAGCCAACAGTTTTTACAGGCTTTTTTCTTAGTTAAAACAAAGTGGTTTTTAACTTCTAAATCCATTATTGACTGATATTCAATTTTATTAACATTGGTCAAAAGTATTTTATAGTAATTTTTAAAACAATGATTCGAGTCATAGTTCAATATGAGGGAAAAGCATTTTTTCGGTAGTCAATTTTCAATTATAAATTTGGTTAATTGTTACACCACCACCCTAAACGGAAGTATTGCAGATTAATCATACATAAAAATGACATAAATCATACTTTGCTATGCTAGGCTTTATGATTTTTGCACTAAAGATTCCGAAATGATATCTGTAACTGAGGCAATAAGCCAAATAAAAAAAAATACTTTATCGTTAACAATTGCCTCCGAGTCAATCGATAGTGCTTTGGGAAGTGTTCTGGCTGAGAATATTATTTCGCCAATAAATCTGCCTTTGTTTAATCAGTCTGCAATGGATGGTTATGCCATTGTTTATAAAGACTATATAGGTCAGAAAAAAATAAAAATTATCGGAGAAGTGGCAGCAGGTGGTTCTTTTAAGCAAAAAATTGTTTCAGGGCAGGCAGTAAGAATATTTACCGGAGCGCCTGTTCCTAAAGGAGCAACTGCGATAGTTATGCAGGAAAAGATTGCAGTTGACAATGGCTTTCTTGTGATTAGTGACCAAGCCTTAAAAAAAGGTTCAAATATTCGCGAAGAAGGTTCGCAAATTAAGAAGGGACAAATAGCTATAAAAAAGGGCTGTGAACTAACAGCCGGTTCCATTGGATACCTTGCAGCAATGGGAATAACTACTGTAAAAACTATTTCCAGCCCTAGGATTTCCATTATTGCAACAGGGAGCGAATTAATAAAACCAGGGAAAACTTTAAAACCCGGACAGATTTATGAATCTAATTCATTTGCATTAAATGCAGCTTTAAAATCTATTAATATCAAGCCTGTAAATTCTATTGCTGTTTCCGATAATGAAACCAAAATCCTTAACAGTCTGAAACGTTCAATTCAAAGTGCTGATATTGTATTAATAACAGGAGGTATTTCTGTTGGCGATTATGATTTTACAGGTTTATCATTAAAAAAATTAGGAGTTAAAAACATATTTTTCAAAATAAAGCAGAAGCCGGGGAAGCCCTTGTTTTTTGGCAAATCAGGAAACACATTAATTTTCGGGCTGCCCGGGAATCCTGCAGCTGTGTTGAGTTGTTTCTACGAGTATGTTTTCACGGCAATACAAATTATGCAGGGACGAAAAAATATTTTTATCAAAAAAGCTCAACTCCCCATTTCAAAAGATTATTCAAAAAAAATGGGATTGTCATTGTTTCTCAAAGGGAAAACAGCTGTAAATAATGTTGTACCGCTTGAAGGGCAGGAATCGTTTGTTTTAAGTTCATTTGCAATAGCTGATTGTCTTATTTACCTGCCTGAAGAACGAGAAGACATTAAAGCAGGAGAATTAGTTGAAGTTCATTTTCTTCCGGGGATTAATTGATATTTATATGAGCAAAATCATTCTCTGTTAAACAACATGTGACCAAATTTGCATCACAAAATATCGAAAGATGTATAAAATTAATGGCAGTATATGGATTGAAGGCGAGAGAGGTGCTTTTATTGGTTCGGGCAGGGTTGTATTGCTTGAAAATATAAAAAAATCAGGCTCAATATCAGAGGCTGCAAAGTCAATGAAAATGTCGTACCGGCAGGCGTGGGAGTTGATTGATTCAATGAACAAGCAGTCACAAAAACCGCTTGTTGAAAAAACTTCTGGAGGCGCTGGCGGAGGAGGAACAATTGTTACGAAAGAAGGGGAAAGAGTAATAAAGCTTTTTAAAGAATTACAAAATAACTTCAGGAAATTCAATGAAACGCAGAGCAAAAAACTTACGTTTTGATTTTTTTTACCAGGCGTTATTTAAATAAATACATAACGAAATGCCCGAAGGAAATTTGATTTGGCTGTTTATAGTATTGTTGTTTATAGTAGCTTTTCTTTATGCTTCTGTAGGGCATGGAGGAGCAAGCGGTTATCTGGCATTGATGGCATTATTCAGTTTCAGTCCCACGGCAATGAAATCGTCTGCACTTATACTTAATATCGTTGTTTCACTTATTTCTTTTTATCAATACAACAAAGGGGGACACTTTAAATGGCAATTATTTTTGCCCTTTACTATTACTTCCATTCCGTTATCCTTTATCGGGGCTTATTTCACGTTAGATACAGAAGTGTATAAAATAATTCTTGGCGTGTTGCTCATCTTTCCAATTTTGCGTCTGCTTGGTGTTATAGGAAGAGAAAGTGATGAACAAAAAGATGTTCAATGGTTTTGGGCATTGCTGATAGGAGCAGTAATAGGTTTGCTTTCAGGAATGATTGGAATTGGAGGCGGAATTATTCTGAGCCCTGTTATTTTGTTGCTTCACTGGGGCACTATGAAACAAACAGCTGCGGTTTCGGCATTATTCATTTTTGTAAACTCGGTAGCAGGATTATCTGGGCTGATGATAAAAGGTGTTTCAATTGACAGCAATGTTTATACCTGGCTGTTGGTTGCTATAACAGGAGGTATGGCAGGAGCATATGTAGCCCGGAAAAAATTAAATAACGCTGCACTGAAAACTCTTTTGGCTGTTGTGCTGCTGATAGCAAGTGTTAAATTACTTTTAACAGGAAGTAAATAGAATGGAAAATATTACAGGAATAATATTGGCCGGTGGTAAAAGTTCGAGAATGGGAACTGACAAAGGTTTGCTGATTTTAAACGGAAAGAAAATTGTGGAACATATCAGTGAAGCGTTGGCTCAAAAAGTAGATACTGTTATGTTTATTGCCAATAATGTCAACTATGATTTTCTCGGATACAAAGTGTATCAGGACCTGGTTAAAAATTGCGGACCAATGGGAGGCATTTACACCGCTTTGGAAAAATCAGAAACGGAAAAAAACATGATTGTAAGCTGTGATATCCCTGCTGTTTCATCTGGAATGATTGGGTATATTATTTCACAATCAGCGGATGAAGATGCGTTAGTTCCAATCCACAATGGGGAAACGGAGCCATTGTGTGCCGTTTACAAAAAGTCATCTGCATTAAAAATTAAAGAAATTATGAAATTAGGAAATTATAAAATGAAAGACGCTTTACAAAAACTAAACACACGTTATATTGATGTTACACACTATGCCGGTTATACAGCTAACTTGTTTTTGAATATTAATACACCACAGGAATTTAAAGCATTGAAATAAAATGAACATCACAGTAAGGTTTTTCGGGTTGGTGGCAGAAGTAGCAGGCAGCAGTTCAGCAGAACTGACGGATATAGCAGACTGCAATTCATTGATTGAAAAATTAAATACTGATTTCCCGAAATTAAATAACTGTCAGTATTCGGTTGCTGTAAATAAAATAATTGCAACAGAAAATATAAACTTAAATGATGGTGACGAAGTTGCTTTACTGCCACCATTTGCAGGAGGCTAAATGCTGAGTAAAGAAGAAATATCGCGTTATAACCGTCACCTGATTTTGCCGGGTTTTGGAGTGCAAAGCCAGGAGAAGCTTAAACAATCTAAAGTGCTGGTGATTGGCGCAGGAGGGTTAGGATGCCCTGTTTTGCTTTACCTGACTGCTGCCGGAGTTGGAGAAATAGGTATTGTTGATTTTGACACAGTGGAAGAATCAAATCTTCAGCGGCAAGTTCTTTTTACTGTTAATGACATAGGTAAACCAAAAGCAGAAGTTGCTGCGGCAAAACTTTCACTGCAAAATCAGTTTATTAAGTTTAACACTTACTCATTGAGGCTTGAAAATAAAAGTGCACTTGCTATTTTTCCGGAATACGATATTATTATTGACGGCACCGATAATTTTGCAACCCGTTATCTTGTAAACGATGCCTGTGTGCTGCTTGGCAAGCCGCTGGTGCATGGTGCTATTTATAAATTTGAAGGACAGGTTTCTGTTTTTAATTATACCGACCGTTCGGGCAAAACAGGTCCAAGCTACCGTTGTCTTTTTCCTGTACCGCCTGCAGCAGGCAGCGTGGCAAACTGTTCTGAGATTGGTGTGCTTGGAGTTTTGCCGGGAATTATCGGGACGCTGCAAGCTACTGAGGCTATTAAACTAATAACCGGAATTGGCGAACCGCTTTCAGGAAAACTTATGTTATTTGATGCGCTTACCATGAATTCAACGCTGGTTAAAATAAACAGAAATCAGGCGCGGGTAAATGATGTTCCTAAAGACACAGCAGCTTTTTTGAAAACTGATTATGATTTTTTTTGCGGAAACAAAAACAGGTTGACTATAAAGACAATTACTGTAACTGAACTTCAGAAAATGATTGAAAACAAGAATGAAGTTCAGTTGCTGGATGTTCGCGAAGAAGGCGAAGAGCCCTTTATAGACGAACTGCGTGATTTGCACCTACCGCTTGGTGAAGTTTGCAAGCACGCACAGCTTATTGCGAAAAACAAAAAGGTAATAATTTTTTGCAAAGGCGGTACACGAAGCAAACGTGCCATTGAGTTGCTTGAAAAAGAATTTGCTTTCACCAATCTTTACAATTTAGAGGGCGGTGTTATGGAATGGATAAAACACTATCAACTGAAATAAGTATGAGCGAAAAAAAGAAATACAAAGTTTTTGTAAGCGGTGCAATCAGTACACAGTTTATTGCCGATTCAATTGCAAAGCACAGCACCAAAACCACGATAGGAGCACACGATATTTTTCTGGGGCAGGTGCGCAGCGATGTAATTGAAAACAAAACGGTGAAGGCAATTGATTATTCGGCTTACGAAGAAATGGCCGAAGAAAAATTTCATGAAATACGTGAAGCCGCTTTCACTAAATTTGAGTTAACCTGTATGCACTTATATCATAGCATGGGCATAGTTAAAACAGGGGAAATTTGTCTCTTTGTTTTTGTATCGGCAAAGCACCGCACTGCTGCTTTTGAAGCCTGCCGCTGGATTACCGAAGAAATAAAAGCTAACGTTCCTGTTTTTGGGAAAGAGATTTTTGAAGATGAAACATATGCCTGGAAAGTAAACACAAAATAAAATCATGGTAGATATAACACAAAAATCAAGCAGCCTGCGCGAAGCCATTGCGCAGGCAATAGTTAAGGTAAGCAAACAGGAAACTATTGATGCCATTAAAAACAAAACCGTTCCCAAGGGCGATGTTTTTGAAATGGCGAAAACGGCAGGACTGTTTGGCGTAAAGCGCACCAGTGATATGATTCCCGATTGTCATCCGCTGCCGGTTGAGTTTACGGCTGTGCGCTATGAGATAAACGGACTGGAGGTGCATATTGAAATGGAGGTGCGCACCATTTATAAAACAGGTGTGGAAGTGGAAGCCATGCACGGGGTATCGGTGGTGGCGCTTACCATGTATGATATGCTGAAACCTATTGACAAGCAGATTGAAATTTGTTCCATAAAACTGAAGGAGAAGAAAGGCGGCAAAAGCGATTTCACCGACAAGTTTCGTAAAGATTTGAAAGCTGCTGTGGTGGTTTGCAGCGACAGTATTTCGGCAGGAAAAAAAGAAGACAAGGCGGGCAAAGCCATCATCACTAAATTAGAAAGTTGCAAGGTGGCTGTGTCGGATTATTCAATTATTCCTGATGAAATTGCGGAGATACAGAAAAAACTGAACCTGCTGTATGAAGCTAAAAACGATTTGATAATTTTTACCGGAGGCACCGGACTTTCGCCACGCGATGTTACGCCCGAAGCTATAAGCCCGCTGCTTGATCGCGAAATTCCAGGCATTATGGAAGCGGCACGCAACTACGGACAAGACCGCACCCCGTTCTCCATGCTTTCGCGCGGGGTGGCTGGTATGAAAGGCAATACGCTGGTGCTTGCCCTGCCCGGTTCTACCAAAGGAGCAAAGGAAACGATGGATGCGCTGTTTCCTTTTATACTTCACATATTCCGCATTATTGAAGGCGCACAACATTATTAATCTTTAAAAACAAAACGTATGACTGTTACTGATTTGAGCGAAAATTATCACCTGTATGAAAACATGGCTGTATGGGAAATAAAATCTATGGATGATTTTTTTAAATCCCACGAAAACCTGTATGAGATTTTTGAAAAAGAGTATGGCTTTGCCTATAACAATCTGAATGAAAACAAAACCAATTTTACTGATACGGATGTTATGCTGGTTTCAAAACTGCTTGACCATTTTGGCGACAAGGAGTTTTTTGTGTTTTCGTATAACGACAAGCATCATAATGACCTGAAGCAGTTGCAGGACAGGAAAGTGATTAACTTCGGGATGGATATTCATGTACTGCATCCTGCACGAATTTATGTGCTGGAGATGGATAAAACAAAGGATATGATGAAGTATGATAATTAGTTTTGCAATTAATTGATTAATCATGGCTGACCGCTCGATACTTAAAAACAATTTGCGCTACCACCGCATTGTTGTCATTTGCATTGTGATGGCTTCTATATGGGGCACGTATGAATTTACCAAGCCTGTAAATACGCATAAAAACGGGCAGCAAAAAGTTTCGGGGCAGCATGTAAACGGCAAAGACGAGGGTTTGTGGACCTGGTTTTATGAAAACGGCAACAAACAAATGCAGGGTAATTTTGAGCACGGGCAGCGCACGGGCGTGTGGACTATATGGGACAACAGCGGAAATAAACTAAACGAAAGCCTGTATGAGGGCGACAAGCTGAACGGAAAATTTACGCGCTGGTATAGCAACGGAACACTGGAAAGCGAAGGTGCTTATGCAGATGACCAATTGCAGGGCGAGGTTGTTTACTACAACGCAGACGGAACGGTGAAAGAGAAAAAGAATTTTGCCAATGGTATTGAGCAGTAAATATTCCTTTTTATTTATTGTCTGTTCCTTTTTATTTTTCTGCTCTGCCGTTTTTTCGCAAACTTCTGAAAACAAGATTGACCACGGCAACCAGCAGTGGATACAGTATTACAGCCGCATAGGGCTTGGTAAAAATTTCACCTTACTTAATGATGCCAGTCTTCGTGTTAAAGATACGTTTGGCGGGTTGTCGCTGGTGCTGGTGCGCTCAGGATTAGCTTATTCTGTTTCAGAATCTATTACGGTGGCGGGCGGGGGCTGTGTTACGTTTGCTTTAACAGATAATAAAGCATCGCGGTTTGAACTGCGTGGCTGGGAAGAATTGTTTTTCCCCTTGCGCAGCGGCAGGTTTTATTTCAGCAACCGCCTGCGTATGGAACAGCGCTATTTCAGGAAAATAACAGAAGGAAACATTACTGCTGACGATAGTTATTTCAACCGCCTGCGCTACCGGTTGTATGTTACCATTCCGTTGAATCATAAAACTATGAGCGCAAAAACCATTGCGCTTAATGTGGGTGACGAGGTGATGGTAAATTTCGGCAGTCAGGTAAAATACAATGTCTTTGACACCAACCGCCTGTTGGCGGGTTTAAGCTACCAGTTTAATGAGCAATGGCTTATAACACTCAATTATGTGCTGCAACTGAGCCACCCTAATGTGCCCCTTAGTTTTGAGCAGAATGATGTGTTGTGGTTCTCGTTTACGCACAGCATTGCAAAAAAAAGCTGAGCGCAAAAGCATATACGTAGTGTCCTTTCTGTCATACACTTCCATGCGTGCAATCATAGTATAACCGGAATTACCCACCTACTATTACGCCCTGATAAAAAGGTGTTCTCCTTTCCGGTAATTAGTATTCAGGGAAAGTGCGATTTAGCCTCAGGCGCTGAGAACGACACTATAACCGAAATCAAATTCATGCGAAAACTCAAGATTGGAATTATTGACCTGCTCCATAACGGGGTTTCAAAAACCTTATGGGCGCGAGTAATGCGTGCTAACATGTCGAGCATTATGCCTACGGCAATTGCCTGCTGGTGTGAGGAGCAGGGGCATGAGGTGAAGCTGATTGCATACACCGGTTTAGAAGACATTGAAAAAGAACTGCCTCGCGATGTGGATATGGTGTTTATTAGTTCGTTTACCCAGGCAGCCCAGATGGCTTACGCTATCAGCAACCGGTTGCGGAAGCATAACGTGGTTACTGCCTTGGGCGGACCTCATGCCCGTTGTTATCCGCAGGATGCGCGCAAGTATTTTGATTATGTTTTTGGGTTTACCAATAAAGAAGTGCTGAAGCAGGCGTTGGACGAATGTGCACAGCACCGCCCTTATGGCAGGCACCTGCGGGCTGCCCTGCAACCCACCCAACTTCCGGGGGTAAGAGAACGCTGGAAGTTTATTGAACCCACGCTTAAAAAAGCACCCTTCCTTAAAATAGTTCCCATGATTGGCAGTATGGGATGCCCTTATAGTTGCAGTTTCTGCATTGATTCAGAAATTCCTTACCAGACCATGGACTTTGAGGTTATAAAGGATGACCTGCGTTTTCTGCTCACAAAATTTAAACATCCCACGGTGGCATGGCATGACCCTAATTTTGGAGTGCGCTTTGATGAAATGATGAGTGTTATTGAGGATGCCATTCCGCCAAACAGCATTGATTTTATTGCCGAATGCAGCATGTCGTTTCTTTCGGTGCCTCATTTGCAACGGCTGAAAGCCAATGGTTTTCAGGCATTGCTTCCGGGCATTGAATCATGGTATGAACTGGGACATAAAACCAAGGCCGGAAAATACAAGGGAGAAGAAAGGATGCTTTCCGTTTCTGCACACGTGAACCAGGTGATGGAGTATATTCCTTATTTTCAGGCTAACTTTATTTTTGGGCTCGACAGCGATGAGGGTGCTGAACCTTTTGAGCTTATCAAACGGTTTATTGATCATTCGCCCGCAGCTTTTCCGGCTTATTCACTGCTTACCTCCTTTGGGCAGGCAGCCCCGCTTAACCTGCAATACCAGCGCGAGGGTCGCCTGCTGCCCTTTCCCTTCCACACGCTTAACAACCATCTGGCTATGAATGTAAAGCCTAAAAATTATACCTGGATACAGTTTTATGACCATCTGATTGATGTTGCGGAGCATTCGTTTTCATGGAAAGCTATAAGAAGAAGAATGAGCCATTCCAGTACGTTTACCTCGCAGTGGATGAACTTTATACGTGCGGTTTCTAATGAAGGATGGGGTAGAATACGCATATTTAAACAGGTGCGCCAACTGCTGGAGACCGACCGCGAGTTCCGTGATTTTTTTGAAGGGGAAAGCAATAAACTGCCGGCATTTTATCATAACATTATTAAGAAAGACTTAGGTCCCATGTGGGAATGGCTTCCCGAAGGTGCATTAGTGCATGATGAACTGGCTTATATGAAAGAGGTGGAGCAGGAAGCAAAGAGCCGGCCCGCAGTTGGCAGCTAACTTATTCAGGCAGGGCAATAAATATAAAGACCTGAGTTTGGGATAAGAATAAAGAGATCCCTCCCTTCGGTCGGGATGACAGATTGGTTTATATAAAGGGAGGTGAAAAGAAGGAGGCGCGCTTTGCGCGCCTCCTTCTTTTCACCTCTATCTGACAATAATTCCGTGTCATTCCGACCGAAGGGAGGAATCTGTTGGTATAAGCACCAAACCTTAGCCCCTCCCGATAGCTATGGGAATTCGGGTTATCGGCCCTTTATATTTTTTGCTTTTCTGTCATACTCATAGTATGAGCGCAATCATAGTATTTGGTGATTAATGTCATTTCCTTTGGTGCTGAAAAGCAGGATAAGCCCTGCTAAACTATTCTTATAGTCTATTAACTACCTTGTTATTTAAGATGCCTTATACAGAACCAGTTGATTTAATAAGCCTCTACACGTCAGGAAACAACAGCTCACGCCAGTTGCTATCCAGCCAACGGCAAAGGTGCATCAGTTCAGCTCAGTTGGCTCACCTTAGCGCTTCAGGGTGCATCAGCCGGCTTGAGCTAGTTTACCTTAACGCTTCAGGGGGCATCAGCCGGCTTGAGTTGCTTTACCTTAAGGCTTCAGGGTGCATCAATTGGCTTGAGTTGCTTCACCTTAACGCTTCAGGGTATATCAGCCGGCTTCAGCCGCTTCACCTTGTCAGCCGCAGGTGTATCAGCTCAAAAAAAGTGATAAACACCAAACATTAAACATCAAACATAAACATTAAACATCAAAACACTATGGAAACTATCTGGCACTACTTAGTAAATCAATTCTTAAACTCCACCAAGGAAAACTACAAAAAAATGCTCAAGCTGAGCAACTATCACGATGCCCGTCTTAAAAAAATGATGGACGACAACCCGATGGAACCCGATTGGGCTTTGCTTTATAACCGTTACCATCCTTTTCATGACATGTTTGTTAAAGCCTACACAGCCTGGAAAGCAGCGGGCGGCACCCAGAAAGGACAAACCCTTAACCTTGAGCAGTTGCTTGTATTGCTTATAAACAAAGTAAACAAATGGGATTCATTAGTGCAGGCTGTTGATGGCTTTGAAAAAGGAACCCCTAACTACTTAACCCTATTTCCGCAGGGACATCTGCCTTTTTACACCGCTCCAATAACCGCGCAGGTAACCGCTGTAAAAACACTGGGCGAAAGCCTTGCTCCATTTGCTCTGGCCAACCCGGCTATAGTACCTATTAAAACTTTGGTTGATGATTTTTATACCCTGCTGGATGGCGCACGCGATACACAGGAAGGCAGCAAAGGCGGAACCAAACAAAAAAGCGCGGAAGTGGAAAGCAAACGCATAGCAGTAGGCACCGAACAATACCGCGATCTGGGCTTCCTTATCAATAAAGGCGCTGAAGTGCCTTCTTACATAGCTCCATTCTTTGAGCTGAAAGTGTTGCGCTCGCATGAGCAGGTGCATTTTACCGGAACCCTTGATGCAGGCGAAAATGAATCCGTGCTGGAACATACGTTTGTTGACGATGATGTAATGATACTGGAGATAACAACTACCGACACTGTACCCGCAGCCACACAGGTAGCTTTTTACCTTGCCACCACACCAAATGGTACCGACAGCACACCCGTAACAGTAACCGCCAACGCGGCTAAAATAAAAGTACTGGCTTCTGAATTCGGAGCCATTGACTTTGCCACACACCGCTTTCTTACGGCAGTAAACAGCACAACATTTGAGTTGCATTATGTGGTGGAGCTGCTGTAACAACGGAAGCAGGCAACTTGCAATGGACAAACAGGACAAACTTTCCGAAAGTTCTAAACTTTCGGAAAGGTGAATACCGATTACTGATAACCGATAACAACTTAAACCCTTATGAGTAAAAAACTGAATGCATCTAAATTAGTTCTCCTCCCTTTGTTTATTCTGTTTGCTGCGTTTTCTTCAAACCCATACACCCCCGAAAGCAATTTTGCTATCCAGTTGAAGGCAATACTTAATGCAGGCGATGCCAACGGCTTCACAACGTTGAAAGGAGATTATCAAGCATTAGATAATAAAGGCAGAAAAACATACGCCTGTACACTGCCACTCGAAGGCTTTGAAACAACAATTGTAGATTTGGATGGTACGCTCCAGTTTAATGCCACTGCCAGGTCAGGCTCAGAAAAATATAATCTGGCAGCAATGAGAATCGCTATGCTTAATATGTCGGGCTTGCAAGGCTATACAAAGCACGATAATGCAAAAGAGAATTTTGTGGCTAATCAGGTAAACACTACTATAATCATGTACAGCAAGCCAGGCGCAACCCACAAGCTTCTTATTTTTGATATAAAAGAAACCGGGTTTATACTGGTTACAAAATTATAGCAATAGCAGCAGGATAAAACCTTCAAGGTTTTTAAAAACCTTGAAGGTTTACACACCGAATACCGAATACCGATAACCGATTACCTCTTAAATATAATACCATGAAGAAACTCCTCCTCCTCCTCCTCACCCTCTTAGCTTGCAGCATAACTGCATCTGCAAACAACATCACCGTTAGCAATGTAGTGCTTACCGGGCAGGATGTTACAGCCGGCACCAACAATGCCGCCAACTTCACCATGGTGCAATTCGATATGCAATGGCCCAACAGTTGGAATACCGGAACAAGCTGGGATGCCGCCTGGATATTTGTAAAATTCCGCGTAGGCAGCGGTGCATGGAGACATGCCAAATTAAATAATAACGGGCACACCCCACCCGCAGGCAACACCTTTGATGTTGGCCTGCAAACCCCCAGCTCTGCCTTTAATGCTACTACCAATCCGGGCATAGGGGCGTTTCTTCATTTTACAAGTTCAATATGGGGTGTTAATGGAGGTACCAATATACGACTGCGCTGGAACTACGGAGCCAATGGCGTATTCGATAATGATATAGTGGATGTGCAGGTATATGCCATAGAAATGGTGTATGTGCCGCAGGGTAGTTTTGCCGCAGGCGATGGCTCTTTTACTTCTGTGAGTGGGCAGTTCCGCAATGGCAGCACCAATACCCCGCTCAGCATTACCTCCGAAGACACCCTCACATTAGGCGGCACTGCTAACGGCAATTTGGCTAATAATAATGCCACCGGCATGGTTACAGCCGATGACTTTAATAATACTACCACCAAACCCTTGCCTGCCGCTTACCCTAAAGGTTACAAGGCTTTCTACTGCATGAAATACGAAATTACCCAGCAGCAGTATGTCGATTTTTTAAATACCCTTACCCGCGCCCAGCAAAACACCCGTACCGGGACGAACCTTGCCGCAGGCATCACCAGCGTTACCAACCGCTATGTAATGAGCAATACCGCAACCCTGCAAGCCCGCAATGGCATACGCTGCGCTGCCACCATAAATACCAGCAACCCCATCACTTTTTATTGCGACCTGAACGGCAACGGCACAGGGGGCGAAACGGCAGACGGGCAGTGGCTCGCATGCAATTGGCTAAGTTATATGGATGTATCAGCCTATTTGGATTGGTGCGGTTTGCGCCCTATTACGGAACTGGAATATGAAAAAGCCTGCCGAGGCACCATAGCAGCCGTAGCAAATGAATATGCCTGGGGCAGCACCGCCATTACCCGGGCAAACAATATTACCAATGGCGGAGCAAGCAATGAAACTACTAACACTGCCGGTGCTAACGCAGTTTATAACTTCAGTGGAAGCGTGCAGGGTCCCATGCGGGTTGGCGTGTTTGCCACAGGCAGCACCAACAGGGTGCAATCGGGTGCCACTTACTATGGCATTATGGAAATGAGCGGTAATCTGTGGGAGCGCCCGGTAACGGTGGGTAATGCAACAGGCAGGGCATTTACAGGCATACAGGGCAATGGGGTATTAAGCACCAACGGCAATGCTAATGAAATACTATGGCCCGGTCTGGTTGTAGGCGAGGTAACCGGAGCCACAGGCGCAGGCTACCGCGGGGGCGATTGGAACATTAATGCGATCTCCCTGCGTGTGTCTGACCGCAGCATTGCGGCTCTCACGATCACGGGTCGGGACATCTATATCGGTGGTCGGGGAGTTCGTATTGCGCCTTAGCCGGGGTTATTGATACTTGAAAAAAGGGGCGAAGCCCCCGAAAATAAAATAAAACAGAGAACTATAAAAACCAATAAATATGAAAACAATACAAACTTTAGCGCTACTGTTTATTGCTAATTGCCTGCTACCTGCTGCTTCACAAGCCCAATACACAGGCGGCATCGGTCGCGGTGATGTTATGGCAACAAAGATAAGTACGTGTCTTTATGGTACCTGCGTTGCTAATTATACCATAACCACCACTGGTAATGCCATTGTTATAACAGATATTGCGGGCAATGGCGAAACTATTACTGTAAGCGAAAGCACTACCAATATAAACTTTGCTGTTACAGGCAGAACTTATTCTCTAAACGGGGGAGCTATTACTGCTTTTCCTGTAAATGTGCCTTTGGCAGGTGTAACAAGCATTACTATTAATGCAGGTGTGGGTAGCGATATTGTAAGTGTGGGTGCCTTTACCGTTAATACCAGTATGCCCAGCCTTACAGTAAATGGCGGCATCGGAGATGATGCAGTTAATTTTGGTGGCAACATCACCTTTGCTTCCAATGCTAACTTAGATGTTGACCTGCAAAATGATGATGTAACACCGGGAGTTGATGTTATAAACATTAACTCAGGTGCCGATTTAGTATTGGCAGGCACAGGCACTGCGGTAATGAAAGCAAGCAAAAACATTGTATTTAGTGTCAACTCTATATTGCGCACCGTAAACGGTGCTCTTACCTTAGAGGCCAACCAACAGGCAACACCAACAGCAGGCAGCAATTTCCATGGTATAAATGCTACTGCGGGAAGCGCTTTAATGGAAAGCACCGGAACAGGTATAGTAACTGTTAAAGGCAAAGGAGGAACCACACCCAGCCTTAACCACGGCATATACTTAGCCGCAGGAAGCATCCTGAGGGGCGGCACTACTGCTACTATTACCGTAAACGGAACAGGTGGCGCTTCAACAGGAACCGGTAATTATGGAGTTTTTGTTACCGGAGCAAGCTCCGCCATTACCTCAGCAGGAGGCAATGTCAGTGTTATGGGAACAGGAGGCGGCAGCGGAACCTCGGGTAGCAACCTTGGAGTATATGTTGAATTTGGAGGCACAATAACCGCAGCAGGCAGCGCAACAGTTACTGTAAACGGAACAGGAGGTTCTTCAACTGGAAGTGATAATTATGGAGTTGCGCTTACACAAACAAGCTCCACCATCACCTCTGGTGGGGGCAATGTCAGCGTTACCGGGCAGGGGGGCGGAGGCGGAATTTCAGCAACTAATCACGGAGTATTTCTTCAGTCAGCAGGCAAAATAACCGCAGGCGGCAGCGGAACAGTTACCGTTCAGGGTACGGGAAGCGCCACTGGAAGCGGTGGAAACAATCACGGAGTTGTTATTTCAGCATCAAGTTCGGTCATCACCACTTCTGGTGGGGGCGCTGTTTCCGTTACCGGAACAAAAGGAATTAACAGCACTGGCGCGGCAGATATTATGCTTTCTTCCGGGGGCTTAATAAGCGCTACAGGAACAGGAGCCGCCATCACGTTAAACAGCGCCTCGGGCGGCACCTGGCCCAACACCGCAGGTACAGATGCAAGCAACACTTCAATTGCACAAACCATCAGCTTCGGCAGCAGTTCAAAACTCAATATTGATATTGATGGACTTACAGTAAACACCCAATACCAGCAACTAACAATAGTGGGCTTGATTAACCTGAACAGTGTCGGCTTGTTATTCACAGGTAGTACCTATACACCCGTTACCGGAAATACCTTTACCATTGTTGACAATGATGGAGCAGATGCCATTACCGGAACTTTTAACGGGCTGGCAGAAGGAGCAACTATCAGCAATTTCCTGAGTTCCGGACTTAACGCCACCATTACCTATGTTGGCGTTGACGGCAATGATGTGGTGCTTACGGTGGTAGCATCAGTTAACAACTGGACAGGCACCACTTCAACTGACTGGAACACCACTACCAACTGGAGCAGCGGCACCGTACCCGGCTCAACCGATAATGTAACTATACCCAATGTAACCAACGACCCGGTAATCAGTGGCGCATTTACCATCAATAATGTTGACCTTGCCTCAGGTGCTACGCTAACCGTAGCCAATGGCGGCTCACTAACCCTTAACGGTGCGCTCACCAATGCCGGAGCTATTACCATACAAAGCGGTGGCAGCTTTCTGCAGGGCGGCAGCAGCAGCATTGCAGGCGCAGGAACCTTTACCGTGCAAAGGCAGGGAACAGCTTCACCAACGCGTTACAATTACTGGAGTACACCCGTTGCAGGTGGTGCCTTACCCGGCACCAACGGCTACGAATACCTTAGCGTAAGCGGCACCGAAGATACGGGAGATGATAACCCCGGTCCAGACCCAGGCTGGAGCAGCTTTTCAGGACCAATGGTAACCATGCTCGGATTTGCCAGCAATGGCGGCAACCTTGCCTCTTTTACCGGAACACCCAACAATGGACCCATGACCACGGGTATTACTTATTACAACTCAGCAGGCAACCCAACCGCAGCAAACACAGACTTTGTGCTGCTGGGTAATCCTTACCCATCAGGCTTAACGGTTAATACTTTTCTAAGTAATAACTCCACACGCATACAAGGGCAGGTATGGGCATGGGATGATGATAATACCGGAGGAACAGGCTATGCAACAACTGACTATGCCTCACGCACCACTGCGGGAGCAGTCAGCGGTGGTAATGGCAATAGCATAAGCGCACAAATAGGAGTTGCACAGGGCTTTATGGTTAAAGCTACATCATCAGGAAACGTAATCTTTAACAATGCCCAGCGCGATGCAGCCGCAGGAACCTTCTTAAAAACAGAAGAAGAAACAAGCCGCATCTGGCTTAGCCTTGCCAACGATACCCTTTACAACGAGATAAATGTTGTATTCATGGATGGAGCCACCACCGCCTTTGACCACCTGCTTGACGGGCAAAAGATAAGAGGCAATGCCCATATCGCATTTACCGTTATACCTGATGGCACAACTGCATTAGGAGACGAACTCTGCATTTCAGCCCTGCCCCCGGTAACAGAAGAAACAATAGTTGCCCTTAACGCATTTGTTGCCAATGAAGGCATCTATTCCATCCGCAACAAAGCATCAGAGAACTTCAGTACGCTGGATGTGTACCTTGAAGACCGCCTAACAGGCAGTTTCACCAACCTTAATAACAATGGTGAATACTCAACCCTGCTGAATGCACAAAATACTACAGACCGCTTCTTCCTGCACTTTGCACCACAGGCAACAGGCATTACAGATCACACAGCGCCACCTTTTGTAGCTTATACCAACGGAAACGAGTTAGTTGTTCTTGTCTCATCGTCTGTCACTTCGAGCGTAGTCGAGAAGCTTATAGTAACAGACATGACCGGCAAAATAATCCTTACTCAAAAACCTGCTAACCCGCAAGGCAATGTTTACCGCATATCTCTGCCCCAGCTTGCACAGGGTATGTATGTGATAAGCCTGCAAACAACAACTGATATTTACAGCAATAAAATAATAGTACGATGAAAAAGAAAATGCTACTGCTACTGTCGCTGTTTCTGATTACTGCCTACTCACAAGCACAGCCGCCACCGCCACCTCCACCTCCCATCCCACCTCCACCCGGTACCGGTGCCCCAATAGATAATGAAGTAATGTTACTACTACTTGCAACAGCAGCTTTTGGTGCCTATAAACTCAAAAAAACTCAGGATAATATCACTTGCAAGAGTAGCTAACCAATCATTAACCTATAAAAACCGGCAGCCATGATTTATAAATTCAATCTCATTGAAAAAATACTCCTTAACAACGATATAATACCCCACCCCTTTGCCGATGCAGCCTCATCGGTAGGGCTGGGCTTTGCACTGGGCTGCGCAGTAAAACTAAAAATAACCGATGCACTGTCAATGGAATACAAACCGGTCAGCACCATTGCCACAAAAGCCGGGGTAAGCGAAATAGGCTGCGAACTTATACTAGACTGTTTAGATGCGCTTGGCTATGTGCAGAAAAAAGAAAACAACTACGCCTTTACCAAACGCGGCTACAAAACACTATCACCCCAGTCGCCAGATAATTTCAGGTATTTCATCCTCTTCTGCGATTACCTTTATAAAGGGTATATCCATATTGACGAAACAATTATACTGGGACACCGCCCCCAGTCAAACATGCTCGAAAAAATGACCGACCACGAGTGGGAACTGTTTTCACGCGCCATGATAGACATTTCAAGAACCAATGTAAAAGAAGTATGCGCTAAAATACCCGTAGCCAAAACAGCCGTCAAAATGCTCGACCTCGGAGGCTCACACGGACTATACAGCATAGAACTGTGCAAAAAAAATCCCCAACTCAAAGCAAGCATCATAGACCTGCCACCGGTAAAAAAATACAACGATGAGTGTGTGGCAAAACACAACGCAGCCAAACAGGTCTCCTTCATCCCCTCCGATTTTATGAAGGACGAGCTGCCCCGGGGCAACGACATTATTCTTGCCTTTAACATCATCCACGGGCTTAACCCCCGCGAAAACGAGCAACTTGCCCAAAAAATATTTGCAGCACTAAACCCGGGCGGTATCTACGTAATACTTGACCAGATTAAAGGCATAGGCGGCAACTCACAACTATCAAAAGCAACCACCTCCTACATGGCACTAAACCTGCTTCACCAGGCAGGCGGTAAAACATATTCCCGCAACGAAGTAGATGAAATTGCCGCCAAGGCAGGCTTTACAGGCACCGAACTAAAAAAACTGAACGCTCCCGGATTTGGAGTAATTATTTGTAAAAAATAAATCACTACCTGACACTACCGGCATCTAATCACCTAACCGCATTTAAACATGAATACCTACAACATTATAATCATCACGCTGCTCGTTTTCATTATCGGAAACATAATAGCATTCATCTACTCATGGCTGGTGCTCTACACCGATATGTTTAAAAAATACCGCATACAGGAAAAGAAATACAAGCCCGGAATATTTCTCCAGCGGCTGCCTCTAATAGCATTAAACATCTTCCTGATACTGGCTCTTACAACCGTGTCGCTTTATTACTTCTCAGGTTTCTTTAACCTCAACACACCCTCTGCCTGGTGGATAATACCTGCACAAATACTCATCATAGCCTTTGTAGATGATATATGGTTTTATGCAGCCCACTGGCTGCTGCATGCCAACAAATTCCTTTTGCGCAACATACACAGCATACACCACCGTGCCGTTCACCCTCATCCCCTTGAGTATATGTATGAGCATCCCCTTGAATGGATGGCAGGGAGCATTGGAGTAGTATTGGGTTTATTTATTGTTTCGCTTTTAATGCCCGTAAGCATTTATGCATTCTGGGCATATGGCTTTTTGCGCAACATCCATGAAATGAATATCCATTCCGGAATTCATTCCTTCATAAATCCCTACATCCCTTTTCTTAAAAACTCTGAAGACCACGACCTTCACCACTCAAGAGTTAAAGGCAACTACTCCAGCATGTTCACCATTTGGGATCGCGTGTTTGAAACCACCATTACCAAATAACTTACAGCCTGTTTAAATTTTATGTTTTGGAATTTTTATGAGGATGTTTTTTATTAGACAAGGCGGAATTTGCCGCTGATAGCAGAGCTCCTCTCAGCAAAAATGACAACGAAGTATAGTGAAAACAGACCATAAAGAAATAATAAGATAAAACTTAAACAGGCTCTTAGATGAAAATCGTATTTATTTTCAATTTCACCAATCAGGAGAGATAACTTTTGTGATGAGTAAAAGAGAAACTCTAAAAAAGTTTACTGCTACCCCCGATACATTAATTGAATATTGCAAAAAAATTTGGCAGTATAAATCTTTAATTATCGTTTTTTTCAAGCGCGACATTAAGGTAAAATATGCTCACACTTTATTGGGCTTAGGATGGACTATTCTGCAGCCACTTGCAGTGCTTATCATTTATACTTTTTTCTTTGGCTATCTGTTAAATTGGAAAGCGGGAGATTTGCCGTATTCACTTTATGTTTTGTCAGGCTTATTGGGTTGGAATTTTTTTAGTTACATAGTTTTTCAGGGAACATCAAGTATTCAGGAAGCCGGATTCATTATTAAGAAAATATATTTTCCGAAAGCAATACTACCACTCTCAAAAGTTTTAGTGGCAGCAGTGGAATTAATAATTAGTTTTTTATTGATTATTCCTCTCCTGATATGGCACGGTGAATCATTGTCATGGCATATAATTCTTTTACCCGTAGTTCTATTATTTAATTCGTTGATTGCATTGTTTATAGTGCTGACAATTGTTTCTCTGGCTTTCAGAAAAAGAGATTTATTTCACTTGGTTCCGTTCTTAATTAATTTGGGGGTATGGTGCACTCCGGTATTTTTTACCAAAGATATTTTGCCGCAGGAGATTAATCATATGTGGTACTTCAATCCGTTGGCGTCAATTGTGGAATTATGGCGATGGTGCCTATTTCCTGCATGGAATTACGACATAAAATTCATCCCTGCTTTAATTGCTATAATACCACTATTTATATCAGGTTTTTTAATCTTTATAAGGAATGAAAAAAAGTTTAGTGATTTTGCATGAGTAATGAATTAGCCATACGTGTTGATAAACTTTCTAAAAAGTATCACCTTCGATATCCTTTTTCTGGCAATGAAAAAAATCAAACACAGGAATTATGGGCTTTGAAGGATATAAACTTTGAATTAAGAAGAGGAGAATCAGTTGGAATAATAGGGCCGAATGGAAGTGGCAAAAGCACCTTACTTAAAGTTCTTAGTGGTATCACCTCACCTACATCCGGATCTGTTGAAATAAATGGCAGAGTAGCTGCGATATTAGATATTGGCAGCGGTTTTCATCCAGATTTAAGTGGCCGTGAAAATATTTTCCTTAGTGGTAACCTTATGGGGATGTATAATCAAGAGATACATTCGGCTTATACCAGCATAGTGCAGTTCAGCGGACTATCAGATTTTATTGAAACACCCGTAAAATACTACTCTTCGGGAATGTTTATTCGTCTGGCCTTTTCCATTATAGCATTTCTTGAGGCTGATATTATGATTTTTGATGAGGTAATTGCTGTAGGTGATGCGGAATTTTCCTATCAGTGTAAGAAAAAACTGGAAGAGCTTATTCAGAAAAAGAAAACAGTAATTATTGCAAGTCATAATATGAATGATTTGTTTAATTATTGTGGGCATACAATTCGTTTAGATAAAGGCATAATAATCTCTGAAGGTGACACAGGCACGGAGGTTTCACACTATCTTGAAGCCGTTTATGATAAACAGCAATATGCAAAAAACAACAATAATCCTTTAGAGAATAAAAGTATATTCCCAAATACTCAAAGCTGGAAAACTTCTCAATCGCCAGTAGGAAATGATAGTGTCAGATTAAATAGTATAACTATTTTTTCAGAAAAGGAAAAGGAAAATGCTGTTTTTGTTAATGATGAAGATATCAATATTGAAATAGATTATGACGTAGTTATCCCCAATTCAGGTGAAGTGTTTGCTATAGCAATTCATTCCATTGACGGATCTCCGGTGTTTGTAAGTGAGGCTGATTTTAATTCCTCACTTTATGAGGGAAAAGGCAGATGTAAAGTAACATGTGTTATTCAAAAAAGATTATTCAATGCCGGTATTTTCTGTGTGTCTGCAGGTCGTATTCTGAAAGATAAGTTTATGAGATTTCCCGTAGAGTTAAGTTTTAAAATTAAGTTGTGTGATAGCGACAAAAATGTTACGATCCAATATGCTTTTGGTCCTGTAAAGCCTAAGCTAAATTGGATTTTTAAACAATTTAAGTTGTAGGAAATATGAATGAGGCATTCCTGAGACCTGATGAAATTGAAGAGTATATACAGCGTATTGTAGCTATATACAGAGACTACCAAGTGAATGACAGGGGTTTTAAAACTTTTGTTACCCTGCCAGAAACCAATGCGAACAACAATTGGATTGAAGATATGCAAAATACATTTGTTGCCGCTAACATTTTGTTGCCGCTTACACTGTTAGATACTCCCGAAGCCAGAAAAATAATAAACACAGAATTTGCTTATTTATCACACTTCAGAAATGCGTTTGGGTTGTGGAGATATTTTGAAGATACTGATGCTCCTTATTTTATTCCCTATGAAACGGATACAAACGCACTGCTCAGCTATATCAGTGTTTATTTGGATGAGAAACCTGTAGCTAAATATTATTTTAATCAGCAGATTACAGAAAGCGGATACGTTAATCTTTGGTTTTTACCTGCTGTGAAAATTTTATTTACTAATCCTTTTTATTTCTGCAACCTTTTGGGAAGTTGGAACAAAGCAAAGAAATTCTTAGCCTTTAAAAATAAAGTTGTTAATAGGGATGATGCAGAATTTTGTGTAACAGCTAATGTGTTGTTATATATGGGAAATAGTAATCAAACCAAAAACATAATTTTTAGATTACTAGAAGATATGCGTTCTTCCAAGTCTATTAAGTTAACATATTATCCATTCAGTATTATAGCCTATTATCTTTTTGCACGTGCATATTATTATGGTCAGATTACTGCATTTGAAAAAGTGAAAAGCATATTGACTGAAAAGGTAAAAAGTGCTTATTACAAGGAAATAAAATACAGTAAGCATCTGACTATTTTAGCGGCAAACATTTTTTTGTTTTTTAATATCCGTAATTCTTTTTCAGAAAAAATTATTGCAGAATGTTGCGGGCTTTATAAAAATATTGAAGAACCCTTTCCTTTCTATTGCAGCAATAAAGACCTTGATATTGATTCTGTCACAGGTTTACCTAATGTGTTTTTTGGCAGTAAGGACTTGACAGTTTCTTTTTACCTGGAATTTCTTGTTTTGCTAAAAAAGAAAAGCTACAAACCGGAAGTTTAAACAGCTAAATGATAAGACAATTTATACATTCATTTAATTCGCTTTACAATACTGTCAGGATATCATCATGGCGATATAGCTTTTTTTCTTTTATGTCTGGACTTAGCTACTTCTGGCTTTTTATTAATAGTTCAGTGGTTAATGCAGAAGTTGTTATGTTGTTTTTGCTTTTTTCTGCTACCTGCTTTGGGTTTGCAGCCTTAGGATATTTTATCAATGATTTTTTTGACATATCTCTGGACGCAAAAGCCGGCAAGACAAACAGAATTTCGGAAACAACTCCATTTAAGAAATTAATCTTATTTAGTGTCATTCTTCTATTTACAATGATTCCATGGATTGGGTTAGCAGCCAACTTATTTTCATGGATATTAATCGGAATTCAGATACTGCTATTTCTGCTTTATTCATTACCTCATTTAAGGTTTAAAGAAAACTGGCTGCTTTCAGCAATTACAGATGCCTGTTATGCTTACGTTATCCCAACATTGCTTTCCTATAATACGTACCTGTTATTTTTTGAAAATAAGTTTAGCTACACAATTTTATGGTTAACTGGGTCCATGTTTTTTGCAGGCTTTAGAAATATATTAATACACCAGACCAATGATTTAATGAATGATAAAAAAGTTGGAGTAATAACATTTCCTCAGAGAGCCGGTTTAAAAAAGACTGTTGTAACAGTTTGGATTTGCTTAACAGTTGAAATTTTGCTTTATGGCATTTTTCTATTGAAGTTTGCAACTCAACATCATTTTCTATACCCGTTAATTTTCTTGTATTTTATTTCTGTGCTCATTAATTATTATAAATATTTCAGTAAAAAGAATAAGTCCGGAACTATTATTCAACACCACTTCAGTGATCATTATTACCAGATATGGATGCCGGTGTTGTTTTTGCTTTTATTACTAACTATTGATTTCAAGTGGTGTGTATTTTTAGTTCTTCATATGCTGGTGCTGGTTCCGAAACATGCATATAATTCTTTAATTTCCTTTTATAGAAAATGTATTTCTGGTTTAAAAAATATTTTCATCAAAATAAAATTCATTGCTGCTTTTTTGGTAAACCATTCCATTTATTATACACTTCGCATAGTAGGAGTAGATTTAAAAAAAGAGAAAAAATCATTACTAGAATATTTGACAATATTATTTTTTGCTGAACGATAAATTTGCAACTTGATAGAACGGTTGCACCCGTGGTGCAAGCAAACCAATGAATCCGTTTTTGGACGCTTCAAGGTATAGCAAATCACTTCTATTTCTATATAAACCTGCGTTTATTTTACAATAAGCAGCCTGCCTGCCGCGCTGCTATTGCTTTGCCCAAACCGGAGCACATATACACCGGCAGACAAAGCACTTACATCAGCAAGCGTTTTCTCATTGTTAAGCAAAATGGTAAGCACTTCCCTTCCAGTAACATCATAAATGCCAACAGTTGCACTGCCACTGCCACTGATTGTTATAAGGCTGCTTGCCGGGTTAGGATAAACCAAAAACTCATCCGGGTTAAGTTCATTTTCTGAAACGGTAATGCAATACGTAATGTTGTTATCCACCGTTCCGCTGTTAAAATCAATAAAAGGGGCAACAATAGCAGTTTGCGTAAGGTCGCAGAAATCATAAGAGCCGCTCATAGTACCAACATTGGCCGTTGAATCCTGAGTAATAAAGTAACCCGGAGCATCGCCCGAAACAGCATCAATATTAAACCAGCTCATGGCTATTTCCACCGCACCATCATTTACAAATGAGGCATCAAAATTCACAGTATCTCCATTGTAAAAATTTCCGCCAATCGTAATTACTCCGGTTGCCTGATTGGTAAAATCTTCAATATTCCACATACTTGCACCACCCACCATTGAATCAACATTATTCAGCACACCCCCGTTTGTAAGCCAGAAAAAACTGTGGTAATTAGTGTTAGTGTAATTGCCTGTGTTATACAATGCGCCTGTGTTCAGCAATCCGTTGTTGGTAAACGTTCCGGTATTGGTCATGCTGTCGGCATCAATAACAGCACCTGCATAATTGTTCATAGTTCCGGCATTGGTAAGTGAATCAACTGCAGGAAAGCTGCCGTAGTTGTCCAACAGGCTGTCATTATAAAAAGTGCCCGCATCAATGGTTCCGTTATTATCAATATACCCATCATTATAAAGGCTGTCCACATTGTTAATAGTTCCTGAATTGCCGAAATCCAGGTAATTGGTAAAGGTGCGGATAGCTGCTGTTCCGGTATTGCCAAAGCTGCCGCTCTGTCCCAGCATGCGGTCAATAGAAAAATTACCGTTATTGATGAATGTGCCTCCGTTGATCAAAAAATCGCGTGAAGGAATATCCTGTAACAGCGAGCCCGAACTGTTTATAGTTATAGAGCCACCGGTGAGCAACTGCAAATCATTGTTTAATGTAACGGTGTGGTTAATTATTAAATCATCGGTTCCACTGGTGGGCACACAAGTACACGACCACGTGGTGGGAAAATAAAAATTTCCGTTGGCAACGGATGTAATCTGTGCGGCTGCAGTTAATACAGAGAGGCATAGTAATGTGAGTGTGTAGATTTTTTTCATGGCTATATTGTTTTTGTTAGTTTCCTTCAGAATTGCAAACTGCTGCGTTGGATGATTTCATCTTTCATGGCATCCGAAAGGTCATTAAAATAGGCAGAGTACCCCGAAACCCGCACAACCAACGAAGGATATTTTTCGGGATGTAACTTTGCATCTTTCAGCATCTCGGTATCTAATACATTCAATTGAATTTGCATTCCTCCTTTTTTGAAATAGGTGAGCAATAAACTTTTTAAAATTTCTTTTCCATGTTCACCTTTTAATGTTGCTGTATCAAACTTGGCATTTACGTTGGTGCCGTTGTGAGCAGGCAGATAATTAATGGCAGTAATGGAATTAAACAATGCAGTCGGCCCTTTTTTATCGGCACCATTCATAGGTGCAATGCCAGAAGAAAAAGGCAAACCTTTTTTTCTTCCGTTTGGCAAAGCTCCTGTCAGTTTACCAAAACTGTAATGAGTGGTAGTGGAATAATACCCTGCTACAAATTTTCCACCACGTGTGTTTTTTTTGTATTCAAATGCATGGTAAAATGTATCGGTAACCCAAACGCTGTAAGCATCCACTTCAGGAATATCATTGCCGAATTTTGAAACATTTAAAAACTCAAGTCGCATCTTTTCATTACCTTCAAAATTATTTTTCAAGACATTAATCAATGTTGTGAGCGAATATTTTTTCTTTACAAAAACCAATTGCTCAATGGCATATAAACTATCGCCAACATCGGTAACCCCAACACCCTGCACCCCACTGAAATTATAAACAGCACCACCTTCGGTTACATCTTTTCCTTTTTCTATACAGCCTTCGGTAAAAGCAGATGTGAGTGGTGTAGGGTGATATTTGCGGTTGCCTTCTTCAATGGGAGCCAGCGCCTCCACCAACTTATTAACCATATAATTCACCTGCCTGCGGAACCCTATTTTCAGGTCACCAATTGTTTTAAATGTTTCGGGATATCCGGTGGCATAGCCGTATTGCATTATTCCGCTAAACAGTTTTCCGTTGTTCAGAGCCATTTCAAGACAAATAGGCAAATTGAAAAGCGCGGCATCTGTTGAACCAAATGTTTTTCCCGAAGCACCTAATTCTACGCAGCCCAATGTTGTATATTCTTTTGCATCATCGGACGAAAAACCACATCCTTTTAAACTTTCAATAATTATTTCGTCATTAAATAACGCTGGAGAGTTAACTCCGGTAACTAAGTTCGCTACAATCTTGTCAATATATTTCTGAGGTGAGCCGGGATGTATGCGTGCGTGGTAGTTGGGCTGACGCATTTTTATTTCTGCCATCAGGTCAAGAATAATATAAGAGAGTTCGTTTGTAACATCGTTGCCGTTTTTATCAATTCCTCCAATGGTCATTGCCTGTCCGCTCAAAAAACCGCCATGACATTCACTTATTGAATTGCTGAATACCGGAATTATTTCCGCGCTTTTTATACCAAAACATCCAAGCAGTTCTTTTGCCCTGTCGGGTGTAAGCATTCCTTTTTCAATATCATTTTTATAAAACGGATAGAGGTATTGATCGCTTCGCCCGAAACTTATGCCGTTATCAAGTCCTTCCAGAGTAATGGCGGTATGCAGCATCCAGATGCTTTGCAGTGCTTCATGAAAAGTGCAGGCAGGGCGCATGGGAACATGCTGCAGATTGTGCGCAATCATTTCAAGTTCACTTTTCCGTTCTTCGTTTTTTTCTTCTTTAGAAAGACGAAATGCTTCTGCAGAATAAAGCGAAGCCATATCAATGACTCCGTTGCAAATAATCTCCATGGCTTCATACAAATGATACTTTTCATCTGATTTATCCAACGTCTTTTTGTTTTCTGAAATTTGTTTTAGTATGCCGTCTATCCCACTATTTATAAGTGTTTCATACCCGGGAACTATATGCCCTATTCCTGCAGTTTCATTAATCAGATAAAATTTCGGCTTAAGCTGATCAACTACAAAAGAAAACAGTTCCATGGTTGATAGTGCCTTGTAAGCCATAAATTTTGTGAGCCAGAAAGGAACTACATCAAGCAGAAGTGATTTCTTATCTTTATCAGTTATTTGTAAAGGATTCAGGTTTCTATTTTTGAAATTAAACAGGTCCTCCAATACCGGAACGCCATGCAGTTCAGGATATATTGGCCCGGCTTTGCGTTTTGAAGTAGTGCTGCCAACAATCAGTTCACCGGGATATATTTTTATCGATTTTTGTTTTAAAACATGCGCCAACGCTTCGGCTTTTTGAATCACTAAAGGCTTTTTCTGATTCGCTTTATTTTTGAAATATTCGGTAATCAGTAAAGCACGTTCAGCACAAATAGAAGGAGGCGCTGCTTCCACTTCCTGTTTTAATTGCAATAATCTTTTCAAAGATTTTGTATCCGATTTTTTTTGTGTTATTGTGCTCATGATACTTATTTTAGTATTAGTTGCTGATTATTATCTGTAAACGATGGTTGCAATATTTTCCCGTTCAAAAAGCGATTGAAATTTTTTTAACTCATCAGTGGTATAAGAACTGAGGTTAAGTGGTGGAAGGTGGCTGTCAATTTTTCTTGCTTTACATTCGCCCATGCTGTGGTAGGGCAACAGATGAACCGATTCGGCACCGCATGAACTTAAAATGTTTATAATATCTTTTATGTTGGCATCATTAGCTGTAAAGCCAGGAATTAAGGGCACCCTGAATTCAACGGGCGCTCCCTGCATTGCAAGTCTTAGCATATTGCTTGTAATTCGTATGCTGTTACCCGAAATCAGTTTTTTGTTTGCCTCAGGATTGATGATTTTTACGTCAAAATAAATCAAATCTAGATAGGGCATCAGCAACTCGAATTTTTCCCATGAAAAGTAGCCGTTGGTTTCAATTGTTGTATGAAGCCCTGCGGCTTTGCATCTTTTCAACAGTTCCAGTAAAAAATCATGATGCAGTGTTGGTTCCCCACCTGAGAAGGTAACTCCGCCTCCTGATGTATTGTAGTATTCAACATCACGCATAATTTCTGCCATCACTTGATCGGCAGAATATTCTTTGCCTATTATTTTTAAAGCTTCAGATACACAAGCATCAACACATTTTCCGCAACCATTGCAGAGTTGACGGTTAATTTTTAACCCATCATCAAAACTGATGGCGTTTACCGGGCAGGCTTTTGCGCAATCTCTGCTGTCAATACATTTATCTTCATAAACGGCAATCTGTGGTTTAAAAGCCATTGATTCCGGGTTCTGACACCAGGGGCACTCAAGATTGCAGCCTTTAAAAAAAACAACCGTTCTTATTCCGGGGCCGTCATGGATTGAGAAACGTTGGATATCAAAAATAAGCGGATTCATTAAGGCTGAACTAATAGTTGGCTGTGCATTTACAACGTGCCAATATTAACTCAGTCAAGTTTCATTAACTATGACAATGGTCATAGTTCAGATATAGCTGAAAGCAAGTATTTTTTTATTTCTTTGCGCAGTATAGTCTTCAAAAAATGATAAAAAGCATCAAACAGGTTGAGTTTATTCTTTATGTAAACGATCAGGAGAAAAGCAGGAAGTTTTACGAGAAATTATTACGTAAAAACCCTGTTTTAAATGTTCCCGGAATGACAGAATATTTATTATCACCAACAACTAAACTTGGTCTGATGCCCAATAAAGGCATTGCAAAAATACTGGGTAATAAAACGCCACATCCCGACATGGGTAACGGAATACCCCGCTGTGAGTTATATTTATATGCGACAGATATTGAACTTGAATTTAACAACGCATTAAACTGTGGTGCTAGACTAATCAGCCCAATAGAACCCAGAGATTGGGGCGACAAAGTTTGCTACTTTGCAGACCCTGACGGGCATATTTTTGCATTTGCCGAAAAGCAGCAACTGTAGCTTAACCTGCTAAACGCTACTTATCAATAGACAGCATATACTTAGCTACTTCCAGCCTTTTTTCTTCTGACAAATAATCTTGTGGCGGCATTTCAGGAAAGTCTGTGCGTTTATGAACTGGCTTGGCTATATAATCAGCAATCCCTTGCGGATTATCTTTATATAAAGCTTGTATAGTCATAGTTGGCGGACCAATCATGCGCAGGTTATAAGAGTGGCAACCACTGCAAATTCCATAATAGATTAATCGCCCTCTGTCTTCCGTTTTTGTATCACGCGGAGGTGCAGGTTTTTCAAGCATATAAGATAACACATTTGCTGTTCCTGGTGATTGACATTGCGAGTAGTTATCTAATCCAATGGTTACATATTTGCTTTTGTCTCTGATGCAACTTCCTGTTCCGCCACCTACGGCAACAATATCTATTCCCTTGGCAGTAACCATGTAAGCAATTCTTGCTGCTTTCAGTTCGTCAATAGGATTACTGCCATTATTGCTCATAATGTTATCAAGAATTACAATGCGATCGGGATTAGGTTCTGATTCAGGGTCTTTTGTAATGTGTGCAATAAAATTAAGGTCGGTCATTACAATTCCTGCATTTTCGTTTCCTGTTATTATGTTGTTTTCTATTGTTACCTCATCGGCAGCCATAATAATAATTCCTGTGCCGCGCGGCAGGCTTGCCACAATAGAACCTGGCTCACCAAAATTTTCAAGATTATTATTGATGATAAAGTTGTTGCGGATAATTACATCGAAACAAGTTTTTATAGGCAAGCCCGGAGTAATAAATGCTAAGATGCCCCCTGTATTGTCATGCACATAATTTCCTTCCACTAAAGCATGGCGTGAATTTTCAATTTCTATACCTGCAACACTTTTGAATACTTCGTTATAAAGCACATCAATATTGTCGCACATGCCAACATAAATGGCGGCATCTTCAATGCCTGAAAGTATGTTGTGTGATATTAGTCCGTTTGTGCCAAACTCGGGAAAAATGCCGTAAACACCGGTATCAATAATATAATTGTTACGGATAATAAAATTATTTCCGGCTTGTCCCATTATTCCGTTGCCTTTATAATTCATGATTTTGAAATTTTCAATAACCATATTGTTTCCTGAATATAAGATAGCATCGTTTCGTTTTTTCTCGCCTTCCAGTATGGGCCATTCGCCTTCAAGAACAACGCCTTGCAAATAGATATTGTCTTTATCGATGTAAATAGTTTCTTTGTAGGTGCCGGGATAAACACGGATGAGGTCGCCCGATTTTGCGTTGTTTACAGCTTCCTGTATAGATTGCCCTTGTTTAACTTCCACAACATTGCGTTCTTCTGTTTGCTGCAAACCTGAAGCATTTTTTGTTCCGGCACCGCTGAAATAATTGACTGTTGGTGGTGGCGGAACATTGCTTTTTTGTTTTTTGGAGACAAGATATCCTGCACCGAAAAGGATGGCTGCAGCTATGAGCATGCCAAGGAATTTAAAGATTGTTTTCATTGTTGGTTTTGTTTAGAGATACTTTAGTTTGACTTTAAGATATTATTTTTTTTAGGTGCACAGGTTGTAAACCTGATGGCAATTCTTGTGGCGCAGCAGGTTTAAAGCTTTCGTCTGTGAGTGTATTAAGAAAATCAACTACTCGCTCAATTTCATATTGAGTCAGGTTGGGTTCCCATATATGCCAGTGAAGGCTCAGCTTTTCATTTTCAGGAACTGCATGTCCTCGTCCGCTATTGTAAAAGGTTACAACATCCTGCAAGGATGCAAATTTGCCGGAGTGCATGTAAGGTGCTGTTTGTGCAATGTTTCGCAGGGTGGGCACTTTAAAACCTCCGCGCATGCTGGGGTCGTTAAAGGTTTTTTCTGCTCCTGCATCAAAGGGTAAATCTTCTTGCTCTGGTGTTCCGAGCACGGCAATTTGTTGATTGGTGAATAAGGGTGGTGTATGACATTCGGCACAACGCGCCACAAAAGAACGGAACACATTCATTCCTTCAATTTCGTTTTTCTTTAAAGCTTCGTGGTATCCGTGTGCATATAAATCATAACGGCTATTGAGTGAAATAAGAGAAGATTCAAATGCTGCAAGTGCGGTATAAACTTCATTGATTTGTATCTGATTATTATTTTTTTTAGGAAATGCCTGACTGAATAATTCGCGGTAACCAAGTATTGCGTTAAGCGATGACAGCAATTTTTCTTGAGTATTATTCATTTCATTTTCTGCATACAGTGGTCCCTGCATTTGCTCTTCAAGTGTTGATGCACGGGCATCCCAGAAGAATGATTTAAGAAAAGCAACATTCCAAAGCGTAGGTGCAGCGCGGTTTAGCAGTTGTCCGTTAAACCCGGTGCTGCGTGCTTGCCCGTCACTAAAACCTAATGCAGGGTTATGGCAACTTGCGCAGGAAAGTTTTTGATTGCCCGATAATACCGGGTCAAAAAAAAGATAGCGTCCTAAATCAATTTGCTGCGGTGAAAAGCCATCGCGCATTGGCGGCAAACCTGTTTGCAAACCACCTACACCGGCATTGTTGAGTGAGTTATATTGATGATAAAGTGAACGGCAAAGACATTTGTTATCAGCTGTAAGTTCAAAGCCGGGCGGACAATGTTGAGCGAGTTTTATGGTTCCGGTGTTTTCTTTTTTGCAAGCCGTTAGAAAAACAATAGCAAGAAAAAAAATAAGGCTACTGTAGTTCTTCAACGGAGTGTATGTATGCTATAATATCATTCAACATTTGCCCTTCTTCAGTGGTGCCTGCAATTTGTTTCATCTGGGCGCCAAATTTATCATCGCCATGGCTGCCGCGAATTCCTTTTTTAAAATTCAGCACCTGGCGTTCAAGATACCAGTCGTTTATGGCTGTGAGTTTAGGTGAGTTCAGGCTTTCATTTCCTGATGCGTTGGTGCCGTGACATGAGCCGCAAGCCATGTTGTAATAGTCTTCTCCTTTTACTATATCGCCTTTTATTGTTTGTTCATTTGCTGTGGCAGAAAGTGTTTTAATATAGGCAACCACATCAACTATTGCCTGTTCATCAGCAAGGGTTTGCGCCATGGGCGCCATTTGTGCGCCATAAATATCATCGACATGGGTTCCGCGAATTCCGGTTTTGAAATTAGTTAGCTGACGGTTAAGGTTCCATGCATCTTGTGCTGCAAGGTTGGGTGCATTCATGTTTTGTATGCCCTGACCATTATTTCCGTGGCAGGCTATGCAGGTTGCAAAAAGTTGTTTGCCTTTTTGGGTATCGGCTTTAAGTGCTTTATCGGTTGTGTCTTCTGTTTCAGGTTTAGTAGTGTTATTGCAGGAGGTAATGGCTGAAAGAATAAGTATTATTAGAAATAGAATGTGAATTTTCATTTGCTTGTTACTATTTCTTATTTTTTTACGCGTATGCCTTTTGTATCTATATAATAAGTCTCGAAATTTTGGTCTGTTACTTTAGCAGTGGCATCATATTCTGAGAATGATTCTACTTTGTAATAATTGAGAGGTATTACTTCTTTGCCGGTTTTGTCTATAAATCCCCATAAGCCCGGCTCATCTCCATCTTGGGTTTTGCCAATGTTTACCGCTGTAAGCTCTTCGGCCATGTATGCTATTTCATCGTATTTAAAAGGGGTTAATGCTTTTCCTTTTTTATCTATCAATGCATATTTATTGCCTTTGGCTACTACGGCACATTCGCCTAAAAAAATCAGCGCTTCAGAATACTGGCACGGTATAACTATTTTACCGGTCAGGTTTATGTATCCCCAGAGATAATCGAATTGGAATAATCCATTACCATCAGGCACTTTTACTTTGTTTCTAACTGCTGCCATTCCTTCTGAAAATTCTTTTGCTGCTTCAAACTGGCAGGGGATGACTGTTTGATAGCTTTCATTCTGGTAGCCCCATTTATCGTCCATATCAGAAAATGGTTTAAGGGTTTGGGCGCTGGTGGTGAATGCAGCGGCTGTAATAATAAGCGATATCAGGGAGATGTTTTTTGCCATTTTTTTAGTATTAATTTCAAGGTTTTCGTTATAGTTAAGGTTTTATTAGAACTGGTCTCTACTCTTCCCCTTCATCAACCTTGCCGGTTCTATCAATTAATATAGCTTCTCCATTTTCATCTTCAACAATGGCAATACCATTGCTCATAAAATTATTAGCAGACGAATAAGTGCAGGGTATAACCATTTTCCCTGTTTTATCAATATATCCCCATAAACCAGATGCTTCCTCTTCATCATCATATGACCAGCCAACATAGCCCATGTTCACGGCTGCCAATCCTTCTGAAAAAACTGAGGCATCATCATAGGTACATGGTATTACGATGTTCCCTTTTTTATCTATATATCCCCATTTTCCTGACTTATTCACTGGTGCCAGCCCTTCAGAAAAGGATTTTGCACCGGAATAATTGAACGGGATTACCGTATTTCCTTTCTTATCTATAAAGCCATGACCGGCATTGGAAAGTACGGTTGCAAGTTCTTCAGAAAAATCTGCTGCGTTGATATATTGGCAGGGAATAACCTGATTACCGGTTGCATCTAAATAACCATATCGTACCTGGGGCATGGGACTTCCAAGGAGATCAACGATTTCGTGACATTCAACTGTTGCCATGCCCTCTGAATATTTATTTGCTGAATAGAATTGAGCAGGCACTACTATTTTGCCGCCTGCATCTTTGTAGCCCCATTTTTTAGTGACTTCGTCTCTGAAAGGTGAAAGGGTTTGGGCAAAGGCTGAAAAAACAATAGTTGTAGTGAGTAATAATAGAAAGAAGTATTTCATTTAATTTATTATTCGGAGATTTTTACTGAATTACTTTCAACATCAAAAGAACGCATTAAAAGCATTGCCGACCTGATAAGAATTTTCTACCCATAAAAAATGTCCGTTGTTTGAAAAGCTGATGATGGCATGAGGTATTAATTTCTGGTTCTCATAGGCAACTCCTTCGCCCATGGGGTCCATGCGCCCGTGCAAGATCATTACCGGCATTTTAATAGCGGGTAGGTTTACGGTAATGAATTTATAATTGCCATATAATTCAGCAACCATTTTATTGAATACCGCCATATTTATTGTTACCTCTTTTAAGATTTCCATTATTTTCAATGTATCTGCGCGTTGAAAAATATATACCGGTAGCATTACCCGGTCATAAGCCAGTTTCAGGGAATCTATGTTTCCGCCTTTTTTCATTTTTGACTGGAGCGTGTCTAACAGGGCTAACTCAACCGATGTGAGACGTAAAATTTTATGCAAATCAATAGTTGAGCTCCATTTCCAGTTAAGATCGGGTGTGGATAATAGCACCATGTGATCAATAGCTTCGGGAAAAAGGCAGGAGTAGTATTGTGCCAGCAAACCGCCAAATGAATGTCCGGTTACTGCCCAGTGTTGGTATCCCAATTTATTTCGCAGTTGCTACAGGTCTGTTATCACGTTTTTAAAATTCACTTTTCGCTCAATATCTCCGGCAGCTATTTTTGATTTACCTGTGCCGCGCAGATCAGGAATAATATAGGTGAATTGCAGTGGTTCTCTTTTATAGTGGTATGAGGGTAGTTCTTTTGCCAATGTATCGGCTAATGATAAAAGGTAGGAGGCATCATATCCCGGTCCGCCTGGTATGATTAGCATGGGTGCGCCTGTTCCTTTTATATAATAGGTGATGCGTACGCTATCGTCAGTAAGGTAAGTTTCTTCTTTCCACTGTGCCTGACATATACTAGCAAAAAGAAAGAAAGCTATTGTAAGGTAGTTTTTTTTATGGGTTTGGTAATTGTTCATTGTTTTATACTTACTGCTTAAAATTTATTCGCCAACCTGCTTGCCTGTTTTATCAATAAAAAAGATTTTGCCATTTGTATCCTGTACTTTAAACTTACCATCATCATACCACCCTATCCAATCATAAATAAGAGGTATCACTTCTTTCCCTGCCTTATTTATAACACCGTATTTGTTTTTAGCACCTGTTAATTTATCAGCGCCTTTTCCTACCGGTGCCAGACCCTTATAAAAGTCTCTTGTATCATCATAAATAAAGGGGGTTATGGCATTCCCTTTTTTATCTATAAAACCATATTTACCGTCAATGGCTACTTCTGCCAGTCCCTCTCTGAAATCTTTTGCATCGGTGAACTGACAAGGAATAACTATTTGTTTATCTCTGTTTACATACCCCTTGCGGAATGTAAGATAGGGTTGGTTTTTATTGTCAATCAGTTCAACTATGTCTGAACAGGCTGAGAGTTCTTCACTAAATAACAGAGGACTGGTTAGATAGCGTGCTAATCTGTTTTGCCCGGATGCACTTTTATAAACCCATTCATTGTTTTCGTCCTGAAACAGTCTGATGGTGTCGGTTATATACTGGGCATAGGCTATGCCAGAGCTGAAGAAAGAAATTAATAACAAAACTATCTGTTTAATCATGCCGGCAGAGGAAGGTTATTTGGCTTCATACTTTTTTAAAAATTTTATCCTTTTTTTATCGTTAGCTAACTTAGCTTGCTCTAATGGAGTCTTATGAGAATATCCTCCCGGAAGATTAGTAACTGCTCCTTTTTCAATAAGCAGTTTTGCTAATTCAAAATCGCTATTCCCTGCAGCAAAGTAAAAAGGAGTTGAACCAAGAAAATCTTGTGCATTAACATCCGCACCTTTTTCAATAATAAGTCTTGCCATTTTTAAATGTTCAGCGGAGTATGCTTTAAGTTTAGAACCCCAAAGGTCATGGTCACAAACAATATGTAATGGTGTCCTTTTTTCCGGATCAAAGCGGTTAGTAAAACCTGAGTTTATTAAAAACTCTGCGATAAAAAATCGCCTCCAACCCAAAGCTTCAGCAAAAGCATTACCCTTCCCTTCGGGATATTGTTTATTGATATCATTACCCAATTTCATCAAAATAAAAACTGATTTTAAGTCATTGTTTCTCATTGCAGCTTCATAAGTTGGACATTTCCCGCTTTCAATCTTCCCGGTATATATTGTTTCTACTATGTTGTTCAATTTAATAAATGAATAATATTCTTCTTCAGCCTTCTTGTAGAGTATTGAGTTGTCATATGCTATTTTATTTTTCACATCCTGTTCAATTTGTTTTCTCTTTTCTTCGGCCTCTTTAATCTTTGTTTTTTCAGCCTGTTCAAGATCATACTTCTTTTGAGCGGCTATTTTGTTTTCTTCTTTCTTTTTATTTTCTAATACTTTACGTTCTGCTTTTGCAATCAGAGCTGGACACTTAGCACAGTCATTTGTTTTCATGTATTCTTTTACATCGCTAATACTTTTATCATAATCACCCAGATATAAATACACATGAGCACGAAGCAGGTAGGCATCACGTTTGTCAGTTGATTCTAATATAAATTTATTGAGGTTAGGCCAAGCTGAGAGTGTATCATCAGGGTTGCTTTCGTTTAAAAAAAGCACAGCACGGTTATAATAATTGACTGGATCGTTTTGGGTTTGAACCATGAGCCTTGAAAAAATTGCTTCTGATTTTATCCAATCACCCGCCTTTAAACATGTAAAGGAATATCCTAAAAGATTTTTATAATTATCTAAATCGGGGCTGTTATTTGCAGCTTCAAAATATTTATAAGCTTCAGCATATTGCCTCTGTTGTTGTAAAATATTAGCTACAGCCACATTCAAATCAGGTCTGCCATATAAATTTCTGAATTTAGAAGTTGCACCTCTTATATCACCCGGGCTATAATTAATACAGGAACTAATAAAGTAGATGTCAAAATCAGAATATTTAATTGCAGTTGCATGATTTTTTTCATACTGAATACAGGTAGAAATCACAGACTTGTAATCTTCTTTTTCATAATAAAATTTTATCTGCTTCATCACTTCTCCCCATGCAGCAGTTTCTGCTTCTGTGGTTATTTCCTTTTCTGATTTCTCTGGTTTGTTGTAATCATAAGTAGGCTGGTAATTTGGCTTGTTGGCCGAGGGAACAGTAGTTTGGGGCACAGTTCCATATTCGGTATGGGTAGAATAGTTGCGCTGGTAGGTTTGGGCGCTAACAGAGTAAGTGGTAAGCACTAGGCAACAAGCAGTAAGGATCAGGAAGTTTTTCATTGGATTTATTGTTATTTGCTTCTTGTTTATCGTTATTTGCTTCTGCATATATACTTTATTTAGAGTTCGAAAATTGGATTGCCAGATAATGCCAGATTGTTTCCATGGTGTTGTTTACCCTAAAATATGTTTCCCTATTATTATAAGCAGGCTCCAGCTTGGAGTATTGCTCTTTTGCTAGCTCTTTTATTGGTTCATAGGCAATCATCGGAAAGCGTTCAAAAGGTATATTCTTATCCAGCATAACGCGGCAGGTAATGTAGGTGCGCCACAGTTTGCCCTCTAAGTTTTCTATCATCTTCAGCGATTTGGCGTTAAAATCGCCCACCCAGGTAAGTATAACATGGTCGTATCGGTTAAGCGGATACAAATGATCCTGACAATATTTTATCATCAAACCTTCAACCCCTTTGCCCTGATGCGCCTTTACCACTCCAAAAACAATAACAAACATGGTGCGGCAATCGCCCTTTAGTTTATGATACATAAACTTAACCTTGCCCCACCAGTTTAGGTTGCCGTCAACATATTTAAACAGCGTGTTCAACTCAGGGCAGTTGATGTAAAAGCCCACCGGCTCATTATTATAGTAAGCGAAATAAATAATATCCGGATCCATAATAGGCTTTAACATGCGCATAATATTTTGCGCCTGCTCTTTTTCCATGGGCTTGAAATTATCGTGTACCCGCCAGGCATCATTATAGATGGTGCGGAAATCCTCGGCAAACTTATCCGTATTAGTTGGGTCAATGCAGCGCACCGAGTAGCCCTGCCCTTTCAGGCTCTCGGCCTTGCGCACATACACCTCCTGCACGGGCAAATATACCGGACGGTAATTTACATACTGCTCATAATAAGTGCCAAAACCGTAGTTGTCAAAAAACCTGCGGTAGTAGGCCGGGTTATAGTTCATTCCATAGGTTCCGGGATTATCAAAATTGGAAATCATCAAACCCCAATACTGGTCTTTTTCGCCAAAGTTAATAGGTCCGTCCATAGCCTGCATGCCGTGTTGTTTATTCCAACGGGCGCATTGGTCAAGCAATATGCGGGCAGCTTCATCATCATCAATACACTCAAAAAAACCAAAACCACCGGTAAGTAATTTGCCCGGTTGTGCCACCTTTCCGGTATGAAAAGCAGCAACGCGACCTATTGTAACACCTTCTCTGTTTTTTAATATCCAGCGTATCGCCTCACCCTTTTTAAATAGTTTGTTGCGGGTGGATTCAAATATTTTTTGAATGTCCTGCCTTATATGCGGTATCCAATGTGGGTCGTTTTTATAAATAAGACGGGGCATTTCAAGAAAATCATTTTCCTGTTTGCAGGTAAGCACCTCTTCCAGATACATACCGTTGTCGTCTATATCTGTAAACGAAATATTATCGCCAAAGGGGTTTTGCACCGCTTCAGAAATAAACGAATAAATATTACAAATCATGGTTTAAGTTTGTTTTTGCGGACAAAGAAAAATCATCTGAATGCAAAAAACTATGACAGAAAAGATAAATACATTATTTTTAGAAACTGTTTAGGCTACAACTAAAATGTTTGAAATCGTTTTCTTTTAGCGAGCTGAGGCGGGAAAGCAATCACTACCCTACCCAGAGTTTTGGTTTGCTTTAACCTCCCGCCTCATTTTTTACCACAAAAAACTACTCGCCTTTACTGTGTTACCTTTTTTAGTTATTCCTAAAATAACCATCAACATATTTTTCTGGGTGTCAAAGAAAAGCGACCTCAACCCCTTAAACTATGATTACGCTCATAGTTCAAAAAAAATATTGAGCGGTTATTTACTTTTTGTTGCAAAAACAATAGTTTTACAACAAACACAGTACTATGAAACCGTTACAAAAGCGCTTATTATTCTGGAGTTTATTTACATCTTTTATCATCTACACAGCAATAGTATTAACCCATGCCACTGATGAAGATAAAGGCACAGCATACCTTACCGCAGAAGCCAAACAAGGTAAACTACTTTACCAGAAATACAACTGCACCGCCTGTCATCAACTTTATGGATTGGGCGGATACATGGGGCCGGATCTTACCAATGTTATATCAACAAAAGGGAAAGGAGAACTGCTTGCCCGTGCCTTTTTAAAAACAGGAACACAAAAAATGCCCAACTTTAATTTATCAGATGAAGAAATAAACGCTCTTATTGCATACCTTACCTATGTTGACAAAACAGGAATATCGCCTGTGCGTGATTTTAGTATTAATGCAGACGGAACGGTGGAGTTAATCAAACATTAGAATGAATAAATCTACAGGCATACTTTTTATCATTACTGGTTTACTGGCGTTGTTGCTGGGTATTTTTTTCGGGACTATCAGCGGCTTGCAATTTATTTTCCCTGGATTTTTTGAGGTGCTGCCTTTTTTTAAAAGCCGGCCGCTGCATGTGTCGCTGGTGGTGGCATGGATATTTTCGGCTGCTGTGGGTGGTATTTATTATTACCTTCCTAACCACTGCAATCTTACTTTATATTCAAAACGATTGCCCCGGATACACTTTGCTCTTTTTATTATAACCGGGCTGCTTATTATAGCAAGCTATATAATGGGGAAGTTCGGTGGCAGAGAATACTGGGAGTTTCCGCCCCTGCTGGCAATACCAATCATAATTGGATGGATACTGTTTGGCTTCAACTATTTTAAAACGGTGGTAAAAAAGAAAGAGCCCTGGCCGGTTTACCTGTGGATGTGGGCAACGGGCATTTTCTTTTTCCTTTTCACATTCTCAGAATCATATCTATGGCTGCTGCCTTATTTTCGCGATAATGTGGTTAGGGAATTAACCGTTCAGTGGAAATCATATGGCGCATTGGTTGGTTCATGGAATATGCTGGTTTACGGCACAGCCATTTTTGTAATGGAAAAACTAAGTGGCGATACTAAAGTAGCACTTTCGCGTTTGTCATTTCTTATGTATCTACTTGGCCTTACCAACCTAATGTTTGGCTGGGCACACCATATCTACATTGTTCCCTCAGCCCCCTGGATACGGCACTTTGCATATTTCATCAGTATGACCGAATTGCTCATACTCGCTAAAATAATATGGAGTTTCAAAAGCACTATGCAACAGGCAAAAATAAATTTCGGCAACATTCCCTATCGTTTTATGATAGCTGCAGATGTGTGGATTTTTATCAACCTTATTCTGGCTTTGCTTATTTCAATACCTGCTGTAAACATTTATACACATGGCACTCATATTACCGTTGCCCACGCTATGGGCAGCACAATAGGCATCAACACAATGATACTGCTTAGTTCCTGCTTTCTGATTATTCAACAGGTGTCTGATCAAAATTTCAATGATAAATCAGGCAAACTAATCCGTTGGGGTTTTTGGATAGTTAATATAGGTTTGCTCATATTCTTCATTAGCCTTGTTGTAGCAGGGATAGCAAAAGGATATTACACAGCAGAAAACAAATTATCCTTTCAGGAAATTATGCAAAAGATAGCACCTGTTCTTGCCATATTTGTTTTTGCAGGCATAGGAATTCTTGTAGGAATGCTGATGGTGGTTTTACCAGCTCTGAGAAAATTGATTACCATAAAATAAATCAAAAAGAACCGTAGCTAATTACATTAGTAACATGACCATCGTCATTGTTTGTGCTCTGTATAGTGAATTACTTTGCATAAAAAAAACAATGAAAACACCTTTCTTCTTTCTTTCAGTTTTAGTATTCCTTTCTTCGTGTATGAATGAAAAAGGAGATGTATGCAACACCGCAATGTTTAATGTTAATATATCCCATCAGGTTGATGTGCAGGCACTGCAATACAACATGTTTAGTTATACCAATGAAGCAGGAAATCCTTATGAGGTTACTACGTTGCGTTACTACCTTTCCAACTTTATTTTTTATAACGCAGATGGCAGCGATTATACCGATGAAGGCATTTATTACATAGATGCCAACGATGCTTTAACCAATACTATTCATATTCCAGAATTACCAATGGGTAATTATAATCGTGTTTCATTTGTAGTCGGATTAAGTCCTGCGCAAAACATTACCAATGGTTTACCTAACGTAACAGTTAATAACAACATGGCCTGGCCCGACCAAATGGGTGGCGGATATCACTTCATGAAATTTGAAGGACATTTTACAAACAATACAGGTAGTGAAGATGGATTTGCAATACACATGGGAACCAATATTGCATCAGTTAACATTGAACTCGACCAGCTTTTTGAGGTGAAAGAAGACAACGATTCATTTACCCTGAAAATGAATTTGAATGAATGGTTCAGAAATCCGGTTACCCTTAACCTCGACAGTTTAAGTTATACCATGGGAAATGCAACAGGTATGGCATTAGTAGCCGCAAACGGAGCCGATGTATTCTCTATTCAATAAACACATAATTACAGTAGGCTCCATTATAGCTATGGCGCTGTTACTTGCGGAAGGTTGCACAAAAGATAAAACGCCCGTTAACGATTTTACTATAACCCCTTACAACCTTATTATTCCGCAGGGCTTTCCCCCAATGCCAATCCCCGCTTATAATCCTACCAGCGTAGAAGGCGTGGCACTGGGTCGCAAACTCTATTACGATCCCATCCTGAGCATGAACGCACGCTCCTGCTCATCATGCCACTTTCAGGAACTGTCGTTTTCAGTTCCTATAATAGGACCTACCGGAAATAATGTATTGCCCCATATTAACCTGGGCTGGAAAAGCAATTACCTCTGGTTCGGAGGAGAACATCAGCTCGACCACATTCCCCTTGCCGACCTTGCAGAAGGAAATGTATTTCTGAACACCAACAACGACACCCTGCTTGAACGCCTGAAAAACCATCCCCAATACCCCGAACTGTTTGAAAATGCATTCGGCATTGATATAACAGAAGTTTCCATGCAAGACCGCCACCATTATATCAGTTATGCACTTGCCCAGTTTCTGCGCACACTCATATCAGCCAACTCGCGTTTTGACCAATATACCCGCCACGAAATACAATTAAGCCCCAGCGAAATAAACGGCTACATCATTTTCAACACCGAAAAAGGCGATTGCTTCCACTGCCACGGCAGCGCATTATTTACCGACAATGAACCCCGCAACAACGGTAACGATTCCATTTTTACAGGAAATAATCAGGGTAGATTTATTGTAACCAACGATTCAAACGACATGGGAAAATTTATCTCCTCCACCTTACGTAACATTGAACTTACCGCGCCCTACATGCACGATGCACGCTTTGCCACATTGGAAGAAGTGGTTGAGTTTTACAACTCAGGCGTAAAACGCTCCCCCACCGTTGACCCCATTATGACCAAGCCCGGAAAAGAATACGGTTTGCAACTAACCCAACAGGAAAAAGATGATTTGGTTGCTTTTCTCAAAACACTTACCGATACATCCTACATCACTAACCCCGCATTTACTAACCCCAACTGAGTTTGTTTACGCCAGTTATTACATCTTAACAAACTTACCAGCCGATATTATTTTTCCTCCCCCTGTAATACGGAACAAATAAACTCCTTTGTTGCAGGCGTTGAAAGTTAGAAAGAGAATAGTGGCAGCAGCAGCAGCGGCAGTAAAAGCGGCAGTTGCAGCAGCAGTTGCAGGGTGGTGAGGTGTTTCATGCTTGGTGTTTATCACTTTTTTTGAGTTGATGCACCTGTGGCTGACAAGGTGAAGCGGCTGAAGCCAACTGATGTACCCTAAAGCGTTAAGGTGAAGCAACTGAAGCCAGCCGATGCACCTTAAAGCGTTAAGGTGAACTAACCGAAGCCAGCCGATGCACCTTGAAGCGTTAAGGTGAACCGGCTCAGTTGAGCTGATGCACCTTTGCAGTTCAATGGATAGTAATTGGCGTGAGTTGTTACTTCCTGACACGCCAGGGTGAGGCAGCTCAATTATTCTGGTAGTATAATGCGCAAAACAGCTTTGTCTTTCAAAAAACATTCCTTGATATTCGTCATTCTTTTGTTCAGATTTGGCAAATCTTAAACACTCTTAAAGCAAAAAACTATAAAGGCCGTTATAGTTTGAAAAATAAATTTTCATGCAACAAACCGGAGGAAAAAATAGATTTGCAATTAACCCAACAGGAAAAAGATGATTTGGTGACTTTTCTCAAAACGCTCACCGATAATACCTTTATTACAAATTCTGATTTTACAGATCCCGATTAAAAGTTTAGTCTCGTGAAACTATTATTTTCCTGCAATCAGCCGTATCATATTCCTGAAAATAAAAAAATGAAAAGGAAGCATTGAATACCAATAAAGCCTGCCCCAAATACCTATAGGACGAAAAGTTGCTGTTTGTTTTAAAATTGCACGATTATTATTTTCAACAATTGAAAACTCCAGCCATGCATCACCCGGCAGTTTCATTTCTGCAAACAATAATAAGCGGTGCTTTTTTCTGTCAACCAATAATACTCTCCATAAATCCAGTACATCACCGGCTTTAAGATCAATATCACTTCTTCTACCTCTTTGGATTCCAACACCTCCAACTAATTTATCGATTAAACCTCTTAGCCGCCATAATGTATCAGCATAATACCAACCATGCTTTCCTCCTATTTCAAAGAAACGATATGCTACTTCTTCTACTTTATCTTTATCAATTTCAATCCATTTGCGATCATAAAAACATCCATAGGCAGGAACATGGATATAATCATTAATATCTAATCTGTTTAAACTGGCAGTGGCGGCTTCTCTCCAGCTAGAAATTACCATGTTTTGTGCAATCATAGTTATAGCAAGGTTAATTGCTTCATGGTAGGTAAATAATTCCTGATGAATAATTTCGCGAATACTGAAATCTTTGCATACTACATCATTTTTTAAACTCTCGGTAAGATGACGGGCAATGGTGTAATTAACTGAAGTAGTAAAATACAACCATAAGGCTGAGAAACGTGTTGTAATTAAAGGGAAATAAATAATACGTGCTTTAATTCCTCTAACTCTTGCAAACTCTTCCAGCATTTGTTTGTAGGTAAGCACCTCAGGGCCTCCAATTTCAAAGGTTTTGTTATAAGTTTTTTCAAGCAGCATGCTACCCACCAGATAGTTTATAACATTGCGAACAGCAATGGGCTGGCATTTTGAATTAATCCATCTTGGAACAATCAATAAAGGGAGTTTCTCAACAAGATCGCGGATGATTTCAAATGATGCGCTACCTGAACCAACAATAATACCTGCTTCAAATATTGTGTACGGAATACCGGATAATTGGAGAATCTCTCTTACTGATTTTCTTGCCTTGAGATGTGGCGAAAGATTAGGCTGATTAGTAATTCCGCCTAAAAAAATTATTTGTTTAGTGTTAATATATCGTGCAACCTGAACAAACCTTACAGCAGATTTTCGTTCATATTCTTCTAATAAAGAATGCTTGTCGCGCAGAGAGTGAATAAGAAAGAACGCAACATCAATATTTAAGTTATTAAAAACTTCCTGTGGCTCCTGCTTTCCTATAAAATCATATTCAACTATATTTACTTTATTTCTAAGTCCTGCAATAGGATTAAACCTATTCAAGTCTCTTACAACACAGGTTACTTTGTGTCCGGCCTCAACTAATATCGGAAGAAGGCGCATGCCGATATACCCATTTGCTCCTGTCAGTAATACATTCATGTAATTATTTTCTCACCAAATTTATTCAATTAAGTTTAAACAACTTCAAAATGTAATAGTTCATTTCAAATTACTTTTCAAAAGAGTTTTCTGCATTAAAATCCGATACAGTTGTTGCATTTTTTAAATCGTTTGTTCTTGAAACAATAAAATAGATTAAAGGCAATACTCCTGACAAAAAGAAAATAGAACCACCTATTATCCTTAGCCAAGTGAGCGACTGGAATAATTCTGTGCTTAAGAACTCTTGTGATCTGCCATACCAAAATCCATTTTTAAGAACTGCATTTAACTGGTAAATACCTGCAGGAAATAAATCAAGTAAAACCATCAATGCTAATCCAATATTCAGCGACCAGAAAACAATGCGCATCAACTGTTCATTCCACTGGTTGTTATTAATTAAAAGTTTTGAGCAAAACAGAACAACTGCAATTGAAAGGTTTCCGTAAACACCCATCAATGCAGCATGTCCATGATTGACGGTGAGATAGGTTCCATGTTCAAAATAATTTACAACCGGTAAATTGATAATCAACCCAAACACTCCCGCACCAAAAAAATTCCAGAAGTTTACACCCACCAAAAAAAGAAAGATATCATTCATGGCAAATTGTTTTGCGCCATTCTTTCCATTAATAAAATCGGGCAGCCTTCTGAAACGCCATGCTTCAAGAGATAGCAAAATAAGCGGAACAACCTGCAGGGTAGAAAAGATACTGCCTAATGCCATTGTGGCAACCGGCTTTGCATTCCAGTAAAAGTTATGTGAAATACCCAGCAACCCAGATCCTAAGAACAAAATAGCTGCAATGTAAATTACACGCTCTGTAGCTTGCTTGCTTACCAAGCCCATGAGCACCATAAAATATCCGATTATGACGGTGGCAAAAACTTCAAAAAAAGCCTCTACCCACATGTGTACCACACACCAACGCCAAAAGTCGGCAATTACAAAATTTGTTTCGGGACTGGCTACAAAACCGGAAAAGAATAAACATAACACACACACCACAGTATAAATAAGCCAGTTTGGCAAACTCCAAGGTTTATTTTTTACCAAAGCAGGTTTTAATCCGCGATAAATTACAAATGCCCAAATCATAAAAACCAGCAGCAAACCGTATTGGTATAGCTTTCCCATCTCCACAAACTCCCAACCCTGGTGACCAAGCCAGTGCCAGTTTTTTCCGGCTAATCCCAAAGGTCCGAGGTATATGCCGATGAACGAAAACAGAACAACTGCAAGTGTTAACCAGAACAATAAATTCACCCACTGTTTCTGCCCTTTAATCTCTTGCTTTGAAATTAAGGGAAGCACAAAAAGAGAAGCTCCAATCCAACATGCCGAAATCCAGAATACTGATAACTGAACATGCCAGCTACGGGCAATAACAAAGGGAATTAATGTTGCCCAGTTAATGCCAAACAAATCAAACAAGCCAACGAAATCATGAACTGTTAATATCCCGCAAACTACCTGCACAAAAAACAGTAATACACCTGCAAACAAAAATTTAAACGCAGCCTTTTGAGAGGGTGATGGCTTAAATTCTATTATAGTGTTGGCGGTAATAAGCGGCACTGCATTTTTAGTATAGGCTTCAATATTTAATTGTTCAAATTGAGAATAGAAATAAAGAACAGCACAAAGCCCCAGTATAAATCCAAATAATCCTAATACACTCCATAAGATAACACTGTGGCTTGGATAATTTCCTGCTTCTTTGTCAAAAGGCCAGTTATGGGTATAGCTGTAATCTTCTCCCGGGCGTTCGGCTGCGCAAACCCAAGCTCCCCAATAAAAAAATGCTGCTAAATTTTTTATGGAACTGGTGTCGGGAATAAAAACGCGGGTAATAGCACCTTCCGATTTTATCTGTTTAGTGTAAAAAAAATCCTGATAATAAATTATTAAATCTGAATATCCCTTTATTCCCGCAGATGAAAGCTTTACGGAGTTTTTTTCTTTAATATATGTATTTTCTTTTAGTTCTTTTTTTACTAGTACTTCTGCTGCATCATTGCCAATTGAATCTGCATAATATAAACGCATGGAAAGGGTAATGTTATGCAGCGCTTCAGCTGTAAAATCGGAACCCCGAAGACCACCGTCACCAAACATACTTCCATAATCCATCAAACCATATTGCTGAAATACTTTCTGCCCTTCAACAATATCTTCACTACTAAAAATAAGCTCCCCATTTTTGTTTTTAAAATCACCGATGGGTGGTGCATCATTATAGGTTTCCCAACCTATCATAAAAACACCTCCAAAACTTATTACAAAAATTACTGAAAGTGGAACCCACCAATTCTTTGGGTTCATCATAAATGAGAGAAAATCATTTTCCTTTTTCATAAACTGAAAATTTGCGGTGAGAAATGTAATACACATTATATCACCATTCTATGATAGCTGTCATACAATTCCGTTTTAAGCGACCATAGATTTGTCCGCTTTTTTATCCAAACCAATTCTCTGAAAAAATAAATGATTGCAGTTACCGGAAGTGCCGGTCATATAGGGAATACGTTGGTAAGGCAATTGGTAAAAAGCGGTCATAAGGTCAAGGCTATGATTTCGCCCAATGGGTTTGATTTGCCAATTTCAGGAATTGCCACCGAAACCGTTGTTGCAGATGTGTGTGATATTAATTCTTTGCGAAAAGCATTTGAAGGTATTCATACGGTTTATCATCTTGCTGGCTATATTTCCATAACCCGTAAAGAGGGATCTATACTTGAGAAGGTAAATGTAGAAGGAACGCGAAATGTTATTCAGGCATGCTTGGATGAAGGTGTGAAACGTCTGGTTTACACCAGTACTATTCATGCGTTGGTTGAACCACCATCAGGGCAATTAATTACCGAAGTTCTGGAACATCCTGAAAGAGTGATTGCCGGCACTTATTCTCATTCAAAGATAAGAGCAACAAAAGAAGTTATGCGTGCAGCAGATAAGGGATTGGATGTAGTTGTTGTTTTTCCGGGAGGTGTTTTTGGCCCTTTTGATTTTTATCCAAGTAACATTGGTAAAATGATTAACTCGTTTATAAAAGGGCGTTCAAGATTTTATATCTCTGGTGGGTACAATTTTGTGGATGTGAGAGATGTTGCTGCAGGTTTAATTATGGCAACTGAAAAAGGAAAAACAGCGGAAGGGTATTTGCTGACCGGAGAACACATAACATTAGACCGATTTTTTGAAACGCTGAAATCGGTTTCCGGATTAAATTATACAACGATTAGTTTACCATATTGGATTGCAATGCCCGGTTCCTATATGGTGGAATATTATTCTTTAAAAACTAATTCAAAGCCCTACTTTACACCTTATTCGCTCAGGGTTTTAAGAAGCAATGGTCATGTTGATTTGAAAAAATCTTCTGTTGATTTGAATTATAAACCACGCTCCTTTGAACAATCGTTGAAAGATACGATTGATTGGTTCAGAGGAAATCAGGTTTCTGAATTTTAAGGGAATGGAAGACAGGAAACAGGTTCTACTAATAGGTGGTACAGGTTTTATCGGTTATCACATTTCAAAATTATTGCTTGAACAGGGACATGTTGTTACTGTTATCAGTCGGAACAGAAACAATAAAGGTATAATGCATCCTAACCTGCATTACCACATCGCTGATATAGATGCAATTACTTTTCAGGAGCTAAAACTGCTGCTTGCCGGCATTGATGTGGTTATATTTGCTGCAGGAGCAGATGACCGTACATTAGCCAAACGGTCTGCGTATGATTTTTTTTACAAAAAAAATGTTGTGCCTGTAAAAAAATTAGGTGAGGCTATGAAAGTAAATGGAATAACAAAATTTATAATCCTTGGTTCCTATTTTTCATGGCTTAGCAGAAACAAACCCGAAATGAAATTAGAGAAACAGCATCCATATATAAGGTCAAGAGCTGAGCAAATAAGACAGGGATTGAGTTTTGCAGATGAAAAATTAAGAGTGATTATACTGGAGTTACCATATGTGTTCGGAGTTTATCCATATAAGAAATCAATGTGGACTGCATTAATTAATTATACCAACACCGTTCTTCCTTTTCTTTTTTATACCAATGGAGGAACTGCGGCAGTCAGTGTGATGCAAGTGGCAGAATCTGTTTCAATCTGCATTCAAAATTCAATACCTTCAGGCTCATACCCCGTTGCAGATGCAAACTTAACGTGGGATGAAATGATATGCAAATTCCGCAGCGGAAAAAAAATAAGAATAATTCACTTGAAGAAATGGTTGCTATTACCGTTCGCGAAACTACTTGAATCATCTCTCAGAATTACAAACCGCGAATCGGGTTTAAAACTATCCTCATTTCTTGCTATTCAATGCAATACTACATTTGTGTTTCCTGAAAATTGTTTACAAGGCTTTGTTTCTAATCCTAATTTACTTGATACTGCTATTAAGGGAATGACAGAAATTTCAAAGCAATAAAATTGTACTGGTAAAAAAATGCATCTGATAAATGCTGTTATTGAAAACCCATTACTGCTAACCATACCGGTTGTGAGCGCAATTATTGGCTGGGGAACCAATAAAGTTGCTATTGACCTTACATTTTACCCATTAGAATATAAAGGAATAAAACCTTGGTTCGGATGGCAAGGTATTATTCCTGCACGCTCACATGTTATGGGCGAAAGGGTTGTACAGCTTACTGTTTCAAAACTGCTGGATATTCAGCAAGAATTTGGCAAACTCGATTCAAACAAAATAGCTCAGGAAATGAAACCGGGTGTTGAACAGCTAAGCCGAAAAATAGTAAATCAAGTGGCAACAAAAGAAATTCCACTTATATGGTTAACCTTGCCTAAAGGCATTAAAGAAAATATTTACCGCAGCGCAGCTGCTGAACTTCCTGGCATCATTAAACAAATGATGGACGAAATAAAAGAGGATATACATACGTATATTGACTTTAAACAACTACTCCTGCGTGAACTGCTGCGTGACAAAGAACTACTGAATAGGTTATTTAAAAAATGTGGAGAAAAAGAATTTCTTTTTATTGAACGTTCAGGCCTATACTTAGGTTTTTTATTAGGCATCCCACAACTCATACTATGGGTTTATTACCCAATATGGTGGACACTTCCGCTCTTTGGATTACTTAATGGGTATTTTACAAACTGGATAGCCATGAAACTTATTTTTGAGCCACAGAAACCAGTGAATATTGGGTTTTATACTATACAAGGATTATTTTTAAAACGTCAGAAAGAAGTATCGGAGGCCTATGCCGAAATAATGGCAACTGAAGTTGTTTCCGTGCAGAAAATTTTTCAGGAAATGATGAACGGACCTGCATCAGAAAAATTTGTTTCACTTATAATCAAATACGTTTGTCGCGCAGTTGACCAAGGAGCTGGCGCATCAAAAAATGTTATTCACCTAATATCTGGTCGCCAAAAATTTATTGAAATAAAAGCGATAGCATGTCAGTTATTTTTAGAAGACCTTCCGCAATCGGTTGCCGGTGTGGTAAAATATGCCGAAGAAAAACTAAACACTAAACAAGTCCTCACCTCCAAGATAATGGAACTCACCCCTATTGAGTTTACAGGTTTACTGCGCCCCATATTTCAGGAAGATGAATGGAAATTAATTGCCCTTGGCGGTGTATTGGGTGCAATTGCAGGTTTCATACAACTGCTTTCTACATAAATATCTTATTCTGGCAATTCAAAATCGGTTTCCCACTCTGTTCCAGAAGCCAGATTTTTTAGCTTTATTTTCATAAATGATTCATCACCCTTTTTGCAAATTTCGCGAGCTGTTACACAGCTTTCAGCCTGATCTTCTGGCGTGTCTTTCACTTTTATTATGTCATTTACCCGTGGCATAAATGGATATTTGATAGTTAGTTTTTCATCAGTAGATTTCACCAATTCATCGCCAAGTTCAAATAATATTTCTTCAAATTTTTCAGCTAAGATTTCATCGTTAATATCCTTCTTTGCTTTTTCGCTGATCTGACTGCTCCAGTCTAAAAATTTATCAACTGCTTTTTGTTGTAAATCCTCATGGACATAATCAGGGAATGGAGAACGTATGTGCTCATGATCTTTAAACCAAAAATCAAAAGCAGATTCAAGCATTTGTGCTTCTATATAGGTTTGTTTTGCTAGCTTTAACTCTATTTCAAAGGATGTCATCTTGTTTTTTTTATGTAACAAAAATACAGGTAATAAAGCTTCTTAATAATGATAAATATCATACTTCTTCCAAATAGGAATAAACTCTTTGTAAGTATGATTAATAGCTAATACCTAAAGCTTTTCTTCCCTCAGCTGTAATATAATCTGATGACCATTTTGGTTCCCAAACAAGTTTAATTGCCTGTTTAATTTCTGGAAAAATTTTGTTCAATGTTCCTTCCATATCCTGGATAATAGCATCTCCCATCGGACATCCTTTGGAAGAAAGTGTCATCTCAATTTCAATTCCTTTTTCGTGACAGTAATGAATGTTATAAATCAAGCCAAGGTCAACAATATTTATATTCAGCTCAGGGTCAATAACAGTTTTGAGTTCATTGTATACCTGCATTTCAATTTTGTTGTTATCGCTTAAAAAATCCATGTGTTTAATTTTTCTTAAGTTTTGCCTTCGTAGTAATTATCTTAAAAACATTAAAGTTATAAAGCAATGCAGTAACTAAAAGCATAAACGCTCCAAAGCGAATAAGAATATTATAACCGGCAAGCATTCCTGAAATTAGTGTTGTGATAGAAATAAGGTAGGTTATGAATTGCCAACGCGCAATTTTTTCAGAAAAAAGATTTTTTGGAAGCGGAGTTTTTTCTTTGCCTATTAAACTTTTGTATTTGTGAAGCCACACAATGAATGGAAGTGTTTTAAATGTTTGTCCAAGAATTAGTGCTGAAATAAATCCCAAAAAAATGGAACTTCCATAGACTAAGTATATTTTATCATCAACTTTTGATACAACACTGATAACAATGGTTAAAAACAAGGCGAGTAGAAGCAATACAAATGCTGCAAACGAATGTTTAAGTCCGATGTCTAATTCTTTTCTTAATCTTTTTCTGAAGGCTTCAAAAATGAAGGAAATAAAAAACAAAATTCCGGTAATAACAATCAGCGAGAATAACGGGAGTAATAAGCTGCCTTCCAGAAAAAACATATCTGCGCCAAATGCTATTAATCCAGCATTGACAAGGTAATATGCATAACTGAGTTTTTTTCTATTCAGGTTTTGAGAAAGCAGAAACATGGGAATTAATTTAGCTGCAACCCCCATAATAAGTAAGGTAAACCAGCCAGCTATGCCAAGGTGTGCATGAATTTTAAGGAAAATCAAGTGCGTTTTTGGAAGGAAAGCATATTGAAAATTTAAAGCCATTAAAGTTCCTATTATGCCGGTTGCCAAGAGCCATATCACTGATGTAGAGATAAATTCAGCCTCAACAGAACTGTTGCAAGCGCTGCGACAAGTAAGTAAAATGTTAGTTGAAAAAAGAGTAAGTGCAAGAAGCAACAAGCACGAAGCTATTTGGATGTGAATGCTCACATAAAAATTCCAAAATGAAAAAGCAAGTAAAATAATTCCCGATGCAAATACAACAAAAGTGATTTTTGCAATCAGTTCACTGTAAAGTGGCGTTTCAAGTATTACGGGCAGAAGTTGATACAGTGCTCCGAAAATAATCATGCTTCCCCATCCTAATGCAGCAATATGGGTAATTGCAAGAAGCTTTGGGTGAAAGTAGTGTCCCGTAAATGCTTCTGCAGAAAACAGAATTAATACGGCTACAATCAAAAAGGATATTGCCCCAAAAATAAAATGGGGAAGTACAACAGTTGCCGAAGGCGCTCTCTGTGTACTTAAGCCCTGCATACTATCGGTATATCAGAAGTTTTACGTCCCCTTCTGCAATTTCTTTAATAAGATAAGTGAAGTTCCTCTCACTCAGTTCGGGCAGTAAAAATTGAGGAACTTTTTTATGGTGAATAAATAATGCCCAACCTGCAGCTAGTGATTCCAATTCCTGTAAAATAGTAACCATTGGTAATGGCATTTCAAGATCACGAACATCTACTTCATTAATTTTACCTTCATATTTTTTTACAAGTTGTTCAAATATTATTACGTCAGAGTTTGAAGGTTTTTCAAATGTCTCGAAGCTGTTTACGTTTTTACTGTTGGCCTGCTTCAAATAAGTATATACAATACCATCGGGTTTTATTTGGGTAAAATGCTTAAAACCTTTTTTATTCAGAATGTTAATCAGCGGCACAGGTTCAAACGTATTGATAATAAGAAGCGTATTTTCCACAGGCATTTGCTTTAACACAGCCATTATTTTTTGAAATGGGTCATTGCCTGAAGCCAGATCGGTTCTTACATCCAATTCTGTGATTTTTGCTGCGTCAATTTTTTTCACAAAGTCCGGAATAGTTTGTATTGCAGATTCTGTTGACTTTGCCACCGCTACTTTATTGTCAACTTCAAAGCCAAGATCTTCCAGTTTTTTGAAAAACAAATCTACGCTACATCCTCCTATTTTAGCTGCATCAGCAATGCATACCCTCGGGGCAAGCACTCGTCTTAGAATTGGATTTCTTAGTTTTTCAAAATGTTTATTTATGGACGATATAGCATCAATGGAAGCCGGATTAGCTTTAATCAATTCTGAAATTCTTGTATGCTCCGAAATTTTCATGACATTATTTTTACCCTGCCAATTCTTTTTCCAATGCTATAGCTTTCGGGAAAAGAATGTTATTCTCTAAATGAATGTGTTGATGTAAATCATCTTCAAACTCTTTCAGTTTTGCATAAGATAAACGAAAAGTAGTACAAGCATCGGCAGGTGGTGCGTAGCTGTTGGTAAGTTTATTTATCTGATCCATTACATCTCCCACTTCATCATGTTCCGCTTCCATCATTCTGATTGGATTTTCAATAGAACCAAAGGGAGATGATTCAACTTGTTCATTATTTCTTTTTGCAAGTGCTAATTTCTTAATGTACGGGAAAAGAATATTTTCCTCCTTCATCATGTGTCGATTTAATTCATCAACTACAATTAAAAATTTTGCAGCAATTTCAACTGCTTCTGGATGCCTTTCGCCATGCACTTTTGCTACTTTTTGTGTGTATTGAAAAATTACAGGGATAGCCTGTAAGACATATTTGTGATGGGTATTTATAATGTATTCTGCAAGAACATCAAGATTCCATTGGTTGAAATCCTGTGAAGGAATAAGCGGTTGTTCATCAATAGCCTTTAATTCTTTCTCTATTCTTAAAACATCCAGACCTTTTTCTCTGCAGGCTTTTGTAAGTGTTTTTTTTCCACCGCAACAAAAGTCCAACCCAAACTTTTTAAACACTTCAGCTTTGCGATAGTCTTTTGTAACCAAATCACCAATGGTTGGCTCTGTTTCACCTGTTTGATTTTTTTTAATACTTACTTTCCAGAATTGAGGGCCTTCTTCAATATAGTGCCAGGTAAAAGAATTGCCTCTTTCTGCCAACAATTGATAGTAAAGCGGTTTGGGGTCATGGTCGTTATGAATAACGAATGATTCGCCCGCTAAAAGAGAATCATATTTTTCGAAAATTGTTGGATGTTTTAATCTGGGCTCAATTGCTGTTACATCAAGCATTTCTATAGTTTCCATTTTTTTAGTTGATTAAGATTAATATAAAAGACCTGCCTGTCTTTTTTGCTATCGTAAAAGTATTACAGTAACATGAAATATTATATGATTTTCATCATATAATTAAATAATAATTCTTCATTATTTTAACAATTTATTTAAAATTATGACATCAATTCTTAATGAATATTTTTGAGTAAAATGAATTTGGTTTTAATAGGAATTTTGTGGTTGGTTATTGCAACACTCATATCACTCTACATTCAGAGTGACATCTTTGATAAAAAATCAGGGATGCGGATTGGATTTATTCTAATTGCCCTTTCATTTGTCTGCGGATTTATTTTACTTGGGATAGTGATTACTAGTGGATAATACTATCTGCAAACATAATAGTGGGCTACTTAATATGGAATGGTATATTTTTTTAGCCCTACAGTATTGATAATCCTTATTGATTTACCTTCAATCTTAATTAGCTTTCTTCTTTGAAAATATGCAAGTGTTCTTACAGTTGTCTCATAAGTTATTCCTGCCATGGCTGCAAAATCTTTTCGCGATAGGCAATAGCTTAACATATTAGGTTCTTTGGCATCAAAACCAAAAGAATCAATAAGGATGAAGAGTATTTCAGCTATCTTGTGTTTTACATCAGAAAGCATCAAACTTTTCATTCGATCTTCAGATTGTCTGAGTTGTTCTGCAAAAAAGTTGATTAAATAAATGCTGAATTCAGGATTAGCCTTTACCAAAGTAATAAAAATTTCATTTGAAATAAATGAAACTGTAGTAGGAATAAGTGCAACAGCAGAAACAGGGTAATTAGTTGTTGAGAAGCCGCGATGCCCAAGAATTTTACCATCTCCGGCTAAGCGCAATATTCGTATTTTATCTTTCCTGAATTTTGAAAAAACTTTTACTTTTCCACTATTAATTATGTAAATTCCTCTTACTGGAGCTCCTTCAGAAAATATGGTTTCGTTCTTCTTAAAATTGAATAATTGAATAGTATTATCAATAATCAGATGCCATTCTTTTGAGCAATGTTTATAAAGAATATTTTCACTTTTAGCAATAACGTTTTTTTGTTTGGTTTTAGATTTCATGAGTAACAATTATTTTTATTTATCCCCCGATAGCAACCATCGTTCTATTTTTATTGCGTTGCGCAGAATCAGATAATTGCTCAAAAGTATTCATTCCTCCTCTGAAAGATTTTTTATTATTTATTGTTTCAAGAATTAGGTGTTGTATATCTTTCCCTTTTCTGAGTGCTGAAAGAATGTCCGTTTCGGAATTAGAAAACAAACAATTTTTTATTTTTCCATCTGCTGTTAATCGTATTCTGTTGCATGTATCGCAAAAAGGATTTGATACTGAACTGATAACAGCAAATGTCCCGAAATAATCTTTTATCATGAAATTTTTTGCTGTATCGTTCTTCCTGTCTGCAAGGCGCAACACCGAATTGCTATACTTTAAATCTATCGTATTCATTATTTCCTTGAACGATACTCCTTTTTGCCAATCCCATTTATTTCCATCAAAGGGCATAAATTCAATGAAGCGAAAATGAACATTGTTGTATTTAGTAAATTCAATGAAGTCAATCAGTTCATCATCATTAACATCTCTTATAATTACTGCATTCAATTTAACGTGAAAATTATTCTTAATAAGCAGGTTGATGTTTGACATAATTTTGTCAAAGTATTCTCTGCGAGTAATTCTGTTTGATTTTTCTTTTTGCAGTGAATCTAAACTAACATTGATGGATTTTAAACCGACTGACTTAAAAGTATCAATAAAATTATCTACCAACACTCCATTTGTTGTTATTGCGAGATCAACAGGCAATTGAGATAACGCTTGAATAATTTCTCTTACATCACTTCTCACTAATGGTTCGCCCCCTGTTAGCCTGATTTTATTTACACCTAGAGAAACAAAAGTTTTAGCAACCTCAACAATTTCTTTTTTATTCATGAATACTGAGCGAGGTCTCAGAGCAATTCCTTCCTCGGGCATGCAATAGAAACAGCGCAGGTTACACCGCTCGGTAAGTGAAATACGCAGATAATCGTGAACTCTGCCGAATTGGTCAATAATTTGTTTCCCGGCTGTTTCCATTAGAGTAAATTCATTTCTTTCTCTAATTGCTCAAATTCTTCTTTGCTCAGATATTTTTGCGCTAAAGGAAACAATGTGTAATCTTCACGGTAGATGTGCAACTTCAGTAGTTCTATTAATTCCCTTGCATTTTCATAGGCAGTATCAAGAATAAAAATTCTTGATGCAGTATCTTGAATACGGGTTGCTATTCCAAAGAAATTGAATGTTAATGCACCGAGCTGAATAAATTTAACATGGTCGTCTTCCATTACATCAATAGCTGTAACGGGCACTTGGCCAACGCTATGTTCACCTGCTGCTAGTAGTTTTTTATTTAAAACAGGGAATAAAGTTTTTTCTTCTTTTTCGTTGTGTGGGAGAATGTGATTGTCAAAGTATTTGAAAAAATTTCCGAATAATTCGTTTATTTTATGGTCAACTTTATATCCGCTTAATTTAAACTGAACCAATGCTTTTTCAAACAGGTCAACCTGTTCAATAACTTCTTTGTGTTCTTCAACAAATTCTTTTAATGGTTTTTCCATTTCATCAAATGAGACTTTCAGCTTTCCTGGCTGGTCATAGGCTTTTGGCGGATCCATGGGCGAGTGTTCGGTTTCTTCCAATCCTTTTTCAACATCACGTTTCAGTAGTTCATTTTTTACTTCTGCAGATTTTAGTTTTTCACCGGGTTGCAGAATTCGCTTGCCGGTTGCTGTATCTATTATTTTCATATACCGTTATGTTTATTTGCAAATAACGGCATGATTTAGCTATTGGAAAATGATTTGCATCATAGAATGAGAAGATAAGTGCTTAATAAAGCAACTTAAATCGAAATTTTATGCAGTAGATTTCTCTAAAAATTTGCTTTTACGCCTAGATTAAATGCTCTTGGCATTCCTGGTCGCAGGCCTGATGGCCTGCGGGCAACAATATATACTTCGTTTGTAATATTTGTAACATTTCCAAAAAGCGAGATATTTTTGTGAACCGCATAATTTGCGCTTGCATCAAGTGTAAAAAAAGCATCTGTTTTTTCGTGTTCTGGAATATTCCCCTGTCCTGCTTTGGTTCGCATTACATCAGTATATTTTCCACTCACATTGATGCTAAACAATTTATGTTCAAGCGCAAGAATAAAATTAAACTGGTTATTTGCAAGATAAGGCAAGTGATCTCCATCATTTACGGTGCCCCAATCTTCAAAATCGCTTTTAAAACTTGATTTAAAGATTGCATCGGTATAGGAATACACTATTGTTAAAGGAAGACTGAAAGCTGTTTTTGCAGACGAAAGAAAGTCATAGGTAGCCTGAAATTCAACACCCTTTGATTCTGCTCTACCACCGTTGAAAAGTTCGCCTGTTCCACTTCCTCCCGATGCAGCAAGATCGCTTCCAAGAAGATTTTTGTAGTTGTTGTAGAATCCAACTAACTGACCTGATAAACCCTTATAAGCATATCTTAACCCCAATTCATAATTATAGCTTTCTTCGGGCTTTGCATCTTCTGTTGGTCCGGGAGGAGCAAAACCTTTATGAACTCCTACAAAAGCACTTAAATTCTTGCTGAATTTATAATCAATACCAATTCCAGGAATAAATGAGGAAACGGTATTTTTAGTTGCTATTAATGATGCACTTGTACGTTCCGGATCTGTTTTCCCGTAATCTTTTTTACCCAGTTGCACATTTTCAAATCTTATTCCGGGAACTACACTCAATTTATTCCAGTTAAGTTTGTATTGAACATAGGCAGCCATAGCAGTTGCAGAAACAATTTGATTGCTTTCTGTTCCGGCAATTCCTGATTTTGTAAGCTGCATAACACTGTTTTCTATCCGGTATTCATCCTGATGCTGAAAACGGTCCATTTCATCATAATGGTAACGAAAGCCCGCATCAATTTTGTGGGTTATGGCTGCTGTTTTAAAATTAAATCCAAGTATAGTCTGAATTCCTTGAGAATAATACGTACGGGTATTTGCTTTTACATAGAGTGCATCATCATTAATACTTGATGTTCCGGTAATAATGCTGTAGGCATAACTATTCTCTTGAGGATTTTCCAAAACATCAGCAATTGAAAATTTTGTACCGGCAGTATCTTTTACTGCATCTAATTTATACCAGTTGCGGTGAAAATCTGTGCGGTAAGCTGTTGTGGTAATATCCAGAAATTTTGCAGGATGTATTAAATGCGTTACAGACAACTGTGTTTGTTTTGTATTGATAACATCTTTCTGTGATGCCGAATACCTCCGCAATGGATTAACACTGTAGTCATCTTCAGTTAAACCAAGATAGGTTTCATTTGATTCTTCAACCGTTTGTCCTACTTTAAAATTCAGCGACTGGTAGATTTTTGCATCCGGATTGGTATTAACCCGAAATTTTATGAGGTAATCTTTCTTATCAAAACCTGTATCTCCACCTCCGTCTAATTTTTTAAAACCATCAGATCCATACATAAATGTTTCAACCATGTATCCAAAATTTTTATGTGAGTTTCCAATGTTTGCGTGAAGATTTCTTCCTCCAAAGCTTCCTCCGATCAGGTGAATTTTTCCTGAAAAATTTGCAGGAATTTGAGTGGAGATAAGATTGATAGCTCCACCTGTAGTAAACGGTCCGTATTTTATCTGGCTACTGCCTTTAAGAATTTCCACTGCCTGCATTCTGCCTATTGTGGGGAAATAATAAGCAGCCGGTGACGCATATGGTGCGGGAGCCATGAGCACGCCATCCTCCATAATGGTGATTTTTGAACTACGTTCAACACCTGTTCCTCTTAATCCTATGTTGGGACGAAGTCCAAAGCCATCTTCTTCCTGCAGATTTATGCCGGGAACAGAACGAAGCATTCTGTTTATATCGGTATAACTAAACTTTGCTATTTCTTTTGGAGAGATATAAAATGCAGATCCGGGAATTTCTTTAAGACCTGCCAAACCACCTGTCATTGTAACACTTTGAACAACCATTTCGGGCAAGTCCAATACATTTTCGGTTAAACTAATATCTTGTTTTGTAGTTTCTTTTGCATTTACTGCAATGGCTATCTTCTCTGTGTTATAGCCGATACATGAAACTACAAGAGTATATTGACCCGGAGGAACTTCCTTTATAAAATAGTTCCCTTTACCGTTGGTAGCTGCTCCTATCTTAGTGTTTTCAAGGTAAACCGAAACCCCGGGAAGGGTAACTTCTGTTCCCTTTTGAGTTATCACTCCTTCAACTAATGCGTTTTGTGCTTTTAGAAGAAATGGTGTCAGTAAACATAGTATTAGAAAAAATCTGCTTTTCATCTTGTCATTATTTTTCAATTTTATATACTGTCGCAAAGATGAGAGCAGACTTTCTTAGTCTCAATACCATGAATATGGTATTGAGACTAATTCTAAATAACTATAATTTCAATCCTGTTTTTGGCCATTTTATGTTGGGACGGATAAGCACCATGAGGTATGCCCAGTTGCTGGTTGCATTTACCTGTCCGCCTCTTATTGCTTTTAGTGATTCGGTTCCGAACATTTGCGAGTACCCGCCTTGTATTCCAACTCCTTCCGTAAAATTATAGGTTAACGTTAAGTCAAGTTCAATGCCCAAGTAGCTTGGCATGGCAACAAAAGAACCTGTGTTTGTTGTGGCTGCAACATCTTTAATATCGGCATTTGCCATGAAATAATGTCCATTCAGAGAGGCGGTAATTTTTTTGAAGTTGGTATTTACTTTTAAGTAGATATCATTTAAGCCTACGCTGTTGGCATGGTTGAGCACATAGAAGTAATCCATGTATCCGTTGAAGCGGTGATTGGTTCCATACAATGGGGAGAACGATGTGCTTTTTGTTAGTGAGGTGCTGGCATCCTGACTGGTTCCTGATAATAGTTCAGCACCTAATGTAACACCTAATTGTGTAATCGGTTTGTATGTTATTTCAGCAGAAATATCATAAGCACTTAAATCTTTGGGGCGTTTATCAGCTTTTAGTACGGCTGCATTTTTACCCAATTGATAATAAACATAAATGATAGATGATATTTTTCCAAAGTTAAGTGAGGTACGCACTCCAGCTGTTTGGCTGAAATACTGTGCTCCGTAGGTTACTTTTCCGGCTGTATCGGTTTCGGTGTATTGCAGTCCGTTATTTAAAAATAATGCACTGATATTTGCTTTCTTAAACTGGCGGAATAGCCAGATAAATTGCATGGATTTGTAATTTGCTTTCTGGTTATAGATGTTTGATTTGCTTTGTTCTTTGTCCTGATTGTAGGCAAATCCTGCATGTACAGTAAGCACGCTGTCATTGACATATTTGAGCAGCGCAAGGTCATGTCTTCTTCCTTGCATTGCCCAATCTAATGAACCTAAAATTCTGTCGTCATCATAAGAAAGTTGTTGTCTTCCAACTTTGAGGCTGAGTTTATTGGTGAATAATAATTCACCCCAGCCTTCAAACAATGAAAGTTTTCCGGTGCTGTCAACACTCAGGTTGTTGGTAGAACCCCATACTCTTACATCTTGCACGGTTGCTGCTAAACGAAATTTTTTTGCGTTGTATTGATACCCCAGTCGTGCTCGTTGCGAGGTAAATATTCCCGCCTTTTGGTTGGTATCTGCCAATGCCTGAAAGCCGTGGCGGTATTCTGACCGTGCCATGTATTGGATGTTGATGGTTCCGCTGGCTTCGGTTGGTGTTGTTGCTGCCGGGGTTTGAGCCTTAGCAGACATTATACATAGCAATGACAGGGCGACAGCACTGAACAGGGTAAGGGTGATACTGCGGATGAGGGGGGGAGTGTTGTTTTTCATTTGTTTTTTGTTTTTGTTTTTTTGCTTACTGTTTAATCCCGTTTTTGACCGACAAACCGGGCTTTTAGTTACTGTTTAATGGGTGGTAGACGGCACATTGAACCCAATAGCTCCATTTACTATAGTGGTGGCTGAGGTATTGAACCGGATAGCTCCATTTTGTTTGATGCCACGCGCCACATTGAACGGGATAGCTCCATTTTGCTTGATGCCGCGCGCCACATTGAACCGGATAGCTCCATTTTGTTTGATGCCACGCTCCACATTGAACAGGATAGCTCCATTTCGTTTGATGCCACGCGCCACATTGAACAGGATAGCTCCATTGGATACAATACCTCAGCCACCACGATATAAAATAGCTCGATTTCCTGTTTCCTGACGCGCACAGATGAGCCAAATGGTCTTTTTGGGGCTTTACAGATGCGGAAGAGGTAGATAAATCAAACATTTAGGTTCTGTTAAGCGTGTTTATGGAGAAGTATTTCTTTACTTAAGTCCACATTCAGTCCATTCAGGTTCATTATTCAACTTGGTCTTTCGCAGTCTTTGCGGTTATAATACCACCAGTTGATTGCTGTGGCAAAAGCAAAGAAAACTGCTATGGCATAAAAGAAACCGTTTGCATTACCCGTGCTGTTCATTACCGCGCTTACTGATTTTGCGAAAATGAAAGGACCAAAAGCTGCAATGGCTGCTGTAAAACCTATTACACCTGCTGCCTGGCGAGGATTTTTTCCAAATATAATAGGGTATTGACGGAAGGTGGCGGCATTGCCCATTCCTGTAATAAAAAACAGGAACAGCATCAGGTAAAGAAACATAGGAAACTGTTCAACGGATGTGGGTGTTAATAACCCTAATTGAACCATTGCTACGCAACCTATGATTAAGCCTATTCCTGTGAGGGTTGTTAAAACTGCACCTCCTACTTTATCGGCTATAAAGCCAAATAATACGCGGCTGCCTGCTCCAATCAGGGGACCTAAGAACGCATATTTCAATGGATCGGGGGCTCCGGCAAAATCTCCGTAAATAGTTTTTATCATTAAGGGAAATATGGCTGCAAGCCCTGAAAATCCTCCAAAAGTCATTACATAGGTTATAGTGCAAAACCAGGTGTGTTTATCTTTAAATATATCCAACTGTTCTTTAAAAGATGCTTTCACCGGTATGCTTTTTATCAGGAACCAGGAAGCTATTGCAAGTATTACCAATAAAGGAACATACCAGAAAGCTGCGCTTTGCAAATATATTTCTGAGGTGCCCAATACTTCTTTTGTTTTAGGATCAACTTTGGTAAAAACTTCGGCTGCACCGTAAGTGGCAACGCCCAACATGGCAGGTGTCATAAATTGTGCAACGCTCACACCAAAATTTCCGATACCCGCCTGAATACCTAATGCAGTTCCCTGCAATCTTTTAGGAAAAAACATACTTGTGCTTGGCATGTAGGATGAGAAGTCGCCTCCTCCGAAACCGCAGGTAAAAGCTAACACCATAAATACCCAGAAGGGTGTTGTGGGGTTCATTACAGCAAGACCAAGCCCTATGGCTGGTATTATTTTAATAAAGGTTGCTATGCTGATAACATGGCGCGAACCGTAAATGGGCAATAAAAATGTATGAACTAAACGGAGCAATCCCGCTGCCAGACCAGGTATGGCGGCTAACCAGAAGAGTTGGTCTTTGGTAAACTTAAATCCTATGCCCGGTAGTTTGGTAACAATGGCGCTCATCATAAACCAGGTAGCGAAGGAGAGGATAAGTGAAATTGTTGTTATTGTTAGTACTCTCCAGGCGATTGATTTACCTGTACTTTCCCAAAAATCAGGGTTTTCGGGTTCCCATTTTGTTAGCCATGTTGCCATAATGATTTTGGTTTTAGTTGTTTGTAATGCGATTGTATTATTATTGAATTTATCTTACGATTCTTAATATCGGGCACGGTGCTTCTTTAAATACCTCAAAAGTCCTGCTCCCCATCAATAATTTGCCTAATGGTGAGGCTAAGTGACTTGCAAGCAAAATCAGTTCAGCTCTTCTTTCTTTTGCAATAGCAACAATCTCGGAGGCAACATCACCTTGACCGAACACAGCTTCAATATTTGTTACATTCAGGTCATTGAGCTTCTTGGCTTCGGCAATCAGAATTTGTTTTCCTTCGTTTATCCATCCTTCCCGTATCTTAGCCCATTCAGGAGAATCAGTGGCTAAAACACCTGTGCTATGGAATTTTTCATTTACATATAGTAAAACTATTTTAGAACCAGTGGTTTTTGACAGATAGGCAGCGTGTTCCCGTGCTTTATCTGCCAGTTCCGAATTCCCTACTGGGTAAATGATAGTCTGGTAAGAAAATTCTGCACCTTTTACTGCGGCCTTTGCCAAAACAGTTTGTAATCCCGGAATGTGTTCTTGAATTTTAAGTCCGATTTCTTCTTTGCGGATACGAGCCCTGCCGCCTTTTTCTGCCCAGGTTTTGGTCCATTTGTACTGGGCTACCTGAAGAACAACCAAAGCAAGAACTGCGACACCTAAAAATATGAGGAAGCCATATTGGAAGGAGCCAGTCAGTTGTTTTGATTGACCCATTGCATTGGGAATGATGCTGCCTCCCAATGCGCCAATCTCGCCAATCATACTGCCAGCCACTGCTGTGGTAAGGGGCCAGCGCAATGGCACTAGCTGAAACAGCGACCCATTACCTGCTCCCAAAGCTGCGAATGTAACCATGAATAGGATGGTGGTACTTACCAGATCGAGTTGGAAAGATGCAATAAACATGCAGATGATAATAATTACAAACATCAGTTTAAGAGAATTAACTCCTCCCCAACGGTCAGAAATCCATCCGCCTACCACCCGAACAGCACTTCCCATGAGAGCTGCGAGCATAGTGAGCTGCCCGGCTTCCACTTTTGTTACTCCAAACTGATCATGAAAATAAGTGGGAAGGAAACTGGATAATCCAATAAACCCTCCAAAAGTGATGATATAAATTAGGTTGAAAACCCACCCATCTTTTTCAAACAGACATTTGATATGTTCCAGAAAACTCTGCTTATGTACATCGGGAGGTTCTTTGGCAAAGATTATCATCACCAGCATTGGTATCAACATAAAGATGGCACCCATTCCATATACTGCCTGCCATCCGAATTCAGTGGCAAGCGGGGGGGCAAACAGCATTGCCAGAACAGTGCCGCTGTTTCCAGCTCCTGCAATTCCCATTGCCAGTCCTTTGTATTTTGGGGGATACCATCCTGAGCCCAAAGAAAGCGCAACCCCAAAACTTGCCCCGGCAATGCCAAGCAGAACGCCCATATTCAATACTTCAGAATAGGTATCAACCATAAAATATCCGTATACCAATGCTATCAGGATTAATCCCATCTCTACCAGAGATGCATATTTCCTACCAATGTATTGAGCTAATACTCCAAGAGGGAATCGCATTAATGCCCCTGCCAGAATAGGAATAGAAACCATAAACCCTTTTTGCCCAGGAGTAAGATTGAACTCTTCGCTGATGAACGGAGCCATAGCTCCGTTCAAAACCCAAATAGCAAAACAAAAATCAAAATAAAGGAAAGACGCAAAAAGGGTGGGTGCGTGCCCTGCTTTTAAAAAAGTTTTAAAATTTCCCATATATATTATAATATTATAGATGAAGGTTGTTATATTTTTTTGTCAAAAGAAAAAGATTAAAAATTTCGCAACAAATGTATTGGTGATGAATCGACAGATACAATGATTCCCATCATAGTTTACAAATGACTTATGTCAGTTTATATTGTTGATAAATAAAAATGCAAACTATGATGATAATCATTGTTTGAGCGAATGATAATTCAAAAAATTTGTAGAGTTATTTTTTTGTAAAAAAGTGATATTTATAAAAACATTATTAGTTAAAACTTAAACAGGCTCTTAGCTAAAATTTATAATCATGACTAGGAACATTAAATTATATGACCAAAATCATTGTTTTAAGACTACAAGAAAAACAATTTTGTCCCCGGAAATAACCACACAACAAAACCTTACATTAACATTAATCATATTTTAAAAGGGGAAACAATGAAACAGGTAAATAAACCCAATCCACAATATATGAGAAAAACATTTTTTTTCTTTTTGCCAATTACAGGTTTCTTCCTGTTTTCAATTTCAGCAACCCATGCACAAGATGGTGAAGCAATTTTTAAACAAAACTGCTCAGCCTGCCACAAAGTAGGAGGAGGACGATTAGTAGGGCCAGACCTTGCAGGCGTTACCACAAAACGCACAGAAGAATGGCTGATGAAATGGACACGCAGTTCGCAAGCACTAATCAAAAGCGGAGACGCTGATGCCAAAGCAATTTATGAAGAATACAGCAGCATCATGATGCCCGACCAAACCATCCCCAATGGCGACATAAAAGCAATCTACACATTCATTGCCGGAAAAAGTGAAGCCGCAACAGTTGCCGCTCCTACAGTTGCAGAAACACCTGTAAGCGCTTCAGCAAATGCAACACCCGAAGTTATTGAACTCGGCAAAAATCTGTTTATTGGCAGCAATGCCCTCAGTAATGGAGGAGTTGCCTGCATAGCATGCCACAATGTAAACTACACCGGAGTTATTCCAGGAGGTTTGCTGGCAAAAGATTTAACAACAGCCCATAGCAGATTAGGAGGTGATGCCGGAATATTAGGAATATTAGGAGCACCACCATTTCCTGCAATGACACAAGCCTATAAAGGCAAAACCATAACCGAACCCGAAATAGCAGCCCTCACAGCTTTTTTAAACAAAGTTGATAAAGACACTGCAAATCAGGTAGCAAGTTCACCATACCTTTTACTCTATGGAGGTATTGGTGGTTTAGGCGGAATACTTATTCTGATTTACTTTCTTTGGTTTGCCCGCAAAAAAGAAACCGTTAAAAAAGACATCTACGATCGCCAGTTAAAATCCATTTAGTTAAAAAAAATACGAACCTTAAAACAATATACTTATGAGTTGGATTGAAGACATTATCTCGCCCGAAACCCGCAAATGGGAAGAATTTTACCGCAACCGCTGGCAGTATGATAAAGTGGTGCGCAGCACGCATGGTGTAAACTGCACAGGTGGATGTTCCTGGAATATTCACGTGAAAGATGGAATAGTTGTATGGGAAACTCAGGCCCTGGACTATCCATTGCTTGAGGCATCACTTCCGCCATACGAACCGCGTGGATGCCAAAGAGGAATCTCTTATTCATGGTATTTATATTCACCAATACGTGTTAAATACCCTTTGATGCGCGGAGCATTAATGGATTTATTTAATCGTGAAAAACAGGCTGCAGGCGGTGATCCTATTAAAGCATGGGAAAATTTACAAAACGATTCTGAAAAAAGAAAAAGATACCAACGTGCAAGAGGTAAAGGAGGATTCCGAAGAGTTAAATGGGACGAGGTTGTTGAACTTATAGCAGCAGCTAATTTATACACAATTAAAAAATATGGACCAGATAGAGTAATTGGATTCTCTCCAATTCCTGCCATGTCCATGTTGAGCTATGCTTCCGGTGCCCGTTATCTTCAATTATTAGGAGGAGTTAACCTGAGTTTCTACGATTGGTATTGCGATCTTCCTACAGCATATCCTGAAATATGGGGAGAACAGACAGACGTTTGCGAAAGTGCTGATTGGTATAATTCAAAATTCTGTGTTTCCATGGGTGCAAACCTTGGAATGACTCGTACTCCCGATATTCACTTTTTCTCTGAATCAAAACACAACGGAACCAAAACAGTAGTTATGTCACCCGACTTTAGCATGGTGGCAAAACACGCTGACCAATGGATTCCTGTTCACGCAGGATCTGATGGAGCATTCTGGATGGCTGTTACCCATGTAATCCTGAAAGAATTTCATGCAGACAGACAAGTTCCTTATTTTATTGATTATGTAAAAAGATATACCGACTGTCCGTTCTTAGTTGAGTTGGAAAAGAAAGGCGATGCTTATCACCCAATGAAATTGGTAAGAGCAAATCGTTTAGCTAATTATAAAGATGTTGAAAATGGAGATTGGAAATTCCTGAATATCGATAGTAAAACAGGAAAACTTGTAATGCCAAAGGGTACCATGGGTCAGCGTTGGGATAAAGGTAAAGTTGGAAACTGGAATTTGAAATTCGAAGATGGAGAATCAAATCAGGAATTCGATCCAACATTAACGCTACTTGGAATAAGTGATGATGTTTTACAAGTAGAGTTTACAGAATTTGGTTTAGGCAAAAAAGCTGTGCGCGGAGTACCTGTAAAATATGTAGAGACTGCGGATGGAACAAAAATTCCTACAGTTACAGTTTACGATTTAACATTTGGACAGTACGGAGTTGGAAGAGGTTTGCCCGGTGATTATCCAAAAGATTACGATGATAAAAACCAAGCATATACCCCGGCATGGCAGGAAATATTTACCGGAATTGGAAAAGAAACAGTTCTTCAACTCGCTCGTGAGTGGGGAAGTACTGCTGAAATCACCAAAGGAAAATGTATGGTGATTGTAGGTGCGGCAATTTGTCACTGGTTCCATAATAACCTGATGTATCGTTCTGCAATCATGACGCAGATGTTAACCGGTTGCAACGGTGTAAATGGAGGCGGAATGAATCACTATGTAGGTCAGGAAAAATTAGCACCGGTCGATTCATGGGGAACAATCATGGCAGCAAAAGATTGGCAAGGTGCAAACCGTTTGCAACAAGCTCCTATCTGGCACTACATGAATTCTGATCAGTGGAGATATGATGGCAACCAGGCAGAGTACAACAGTATTCCTGAAGGAAGCAAACTTGGAAATATGCACACTGCGGATTGGGTGGCTATGTCTGTTCGCAACGGATGGATGCCTTTCTATCCTCAGTACGACAAGAGCAATTTAACAATCGCGACCGATGCAATGGCGGCAGGTGCAAAGACCGATGATGAAATAAAAAATTATGTAGTTGAGAAATTAAAATCGAGAGAGATAAAATACTCCTGCGCTGATCCTGATAATGAAGTGAACTTTCCACGCAACTGGTTTATCTGGAGAGGAAACGCATTGATGGCAAGCGCAAAAGGACATGAATACATGCTCGATCACTACTTGGGAACTCACACCAATAAAATTGCAGATGAAGTTGCTCAGGATAAAGTAACTGAAATACTTTGGAGAGAAGCGCCAAAAGGGAAGATGGATCTAATAGTAGATATCAATTTCCGAATGGATACTTCTGCGTTGTATTCTGATATAGTTCTTCCTACAGCATCTTGGTATGAGAAAGCAGATATAAATTCTACCGACATGCACTCGTTCATTCACCCATTATCAGCAGCCGTTGCTCCTGTTTGGGAGTCTAAAAGTGATTGGCAGATTTTTCAATTACTTGCAAAAACCGTGAGCGAAATGGCGAAAGGATATATGCCAAATCCGGTGAAAGATGTGGTGAATCTTCCTTTGTCTCACGACACGGTAGATGAAATTTCACAACCTAAATTGTTGGATTGGTACAAAGGAGAATGCGAGCCTATTCCTGGAAAAACAATGCACAAAATTGCAATTGTTGAACGGGACTACACCAAGATTTACGATAAGTACATTGCACTGGGGCCAAACCTCAATACTAATACTTTAGGTGCACACGGAGTGAATTTTATGGCAGATGATGTCTATAAAGAAATGGGAGAAGATAAACGCCATGTACAAAAAGTTGATGGTGTTGAATACCCTTCTTTGAAGGAAGATATCGAAGCCGTGAATGCTGTATTGCGACTTTCTTCACTAACGAACGGAAAATTAACTGTTCGTGCTTATGAGAACATGGAGAAAAAAATCGGCATGCCAATCGTACAGCATGGAATAGGAAGTAAAGATGTAAGGATTGATTATAAAGATCTTCAGTCTCAGCCAAGGCGTTATAACAATTCTCCGCTTTGGTCAGGATTAATGGACAACGGTAGAGCATATTGCGCATATACCTACAATGTTGATTGCTGGGTTCCATGGAGAACACTAACTGGTCGCCAGGCATTTTATTTGGATCATGATGGTTACATCGCATTCGGAGAGCATCTTCCAACATACAAACCATCTCCAACACCAAAAGCATATGGTGATTTGAGAAAAACAATCAATGATGGAAAAGCTAAAATGTTCAACGTATTAACACCACACGGTAAATGGCACATCCACTCTACCTATGGGGATACACTTCGCATGTTGACTTTATCTCGCGGAATGGAACCTTGCTGGATGAGTGAGGAAGATGCAGCATCCATTGGAGTAAAAGATAACGATTGGGTTGAAGTTTATAATGACCACGGAGTTTATTGTACCCGTGCCTGCGTGAGTGCTCGTATCCCGAACGGAGTGTGTATTGTTTACCACTCTCCTGAAAGAACCTACTCAGTTCCTAAATCACAGGAGCGTGGAGGAAAAAGAGCGGGTGGTCACAACAGCTTCACACGTATTCACTTAAAGCCAAGTTTGATGGTAGGTGGTTACGGACAGTTCTCCTATCACTTCAATTATTGGGGACCTGTTGGAGTAAATCGTGATACTCACGTTTTAGTAAGAAGAATGGAAAAAGTTGAATTTTAAAAAAAATAAAAAAATAAAATTATGGACGTAAGATCGCAAGTGTCAATGGTTTTTCACCTCGATAAATGTATCGGGTGTCATACTTGTTCCATCGCCTGCAAAAATATCTGGACTGACAGGAAAGGTGCGGAATATATGTGGTGGAATAATGTTGAAACAAAACCCGGAACAGGTTATCCAACCAAATGGGAAAATCAAGACATCTATAAAGGTGGCTGGGAAAAGAATGGTGATACCGTTTCCTTGAAAGGTGCAGGCAAATTTAAAGGATTGAAAAATATTTTTCATAATCCTCACATGCCTGTGTTAGATGATTATTATGAGCCTTGGACCTACAAATACCAAGATTTATTTACTGCACCTGAAGGTGATGACCAGCCAACAGCACGTCCTGTTTCTTTGGTAACAGGTGAACACATGGATGTTCAGTCTGGACCTAATTGGGATGATGACATGAGTGGCTCTATTGATTATGCCCGTCAGGATGTAAATCTTGAGAAATTATCAGCGGCAGAGAGAGAGGCCATGTTTCAACTGGAAAGAATGACTCTCCATTACCTACCGAGAATCTGTAATCACTGTTTAAATCCGGCTTGTGTTGGTTCTTGCCCTTCAGGAGCACTATACAAAAGAGGTGAAGATGGAATTGTATTGATTAATCAGGAACGTTGCCGTGCGTGGAGAATGTGTGTAACAGCTTGTCCGTATAAAAAGAGTTATTATAACTGGAATACCGGAAAATCTGAAAAATGTATTCTTTGTTATCCCCGTCTTGAATCGGGTCAGGCGCCTGCTTGCTTCCACTCCTGCGTTGGAAGAATTCGCTATCTGGGTGTATTGCTGTATGATGCAGATAAAATTGCAGCAGCAGCAGCAGCACCTGATGACAGATTAGTGGACGCTCAAATGGATATTTATCTTGACCCGTTTGATCCGGAAGTAATAAAGCAAGCCAGATTAAATGGAGTTGCAGATTCTACTATTACTGCTGCACAAAATTCCCCGGTTTACAAATTTGTAAAAGTGTGGAAACTTGCATTGCCGCTACACCCTGAATTCAGAACATTGCCTAATTTATTTTATGTGCCGGCATTGCTTCCAACCATGGCAACTGTATCAGACGGTGTTTATAATTCAACCAGTAAATCTCTTTGGAATGGAGTTGAAAGCAATCGTTTACCAATGAAATATCTTGCTTCACTTTTTTCTGCAGGCGATACCGGAAAAGTAACAGAAGTTATGAAAAGGCTGATGGCTGTGAGACTACACAGAAGAGGTGTTACGGTAGGAGACTTGAATGCTGCAGAAATTTCTCAGGCTTTGAAAGAGGTTCAAATGGAACCCGACACGGCTGATGCAATTTTCAGGCTTACTGCACTTGCAACTTTTGACGAAAGATTTGTAATACCACCTGCTCACCGCGAAGAATCAATTGAGATGTTGGAAAATACAGGAGATGTAAAAGGAAACACCGGATTTGGATTTAAAGAAAAACCGGTAAGAGGTTTATAAATAATGAAAAAATACAACCACTATATTGCATTTGCTGATTTGCTACGATACCCTTCTTCAGACTATCCTGAAAAGGCGAATAAGTGTATGGCTATGCTTAAAGAGAGATACCCTGAAGCTGCTCTGGAAATAGAACCTTTTGTGAATTACATGTTATCACACACAGAAGATGAGCGCGAAGAGCTTTATACTAAAACGTTTGATGTTCAACCGATATGTTATCTTGATTTGGGTTATGTGATTTTTGGCGAAGATTATAAGCGGGGCGCATTTCTATTACACATGCAGGAAGAACAGTTAAAAGAAGCTAACGATTGCGGAACTGATCTTTCTGATAATATCAGCAACATGCTTACGCTCTATACAAAATCGGATAACCGAGCATTGCTGGATGAGCTATCTGTAAAAATTCTTATTCCCGGTGTGGAGAAAATGATTAGCGAGTTTAAGCAGGCAAGGGTTGATTTAAAAATAAAAGTTCTGAAAAAACTACACAAAGCAATTATCCAGGAAGATTTGAATCATGGAAATGTTTACAAGAATATTTTAGCGGCACTGTTATTCGTTTTGCAAAAAGATTTTGAAAATGTGAGTTTCAGTTCAGTACTAGATCCGGTGGTTGATATTCAACATCACAACACTTTTTTTGGAAAGCAAACATTAAATATTGAAGTAAATAAATTAGCAAGCAATTATAAACTCGATTAACTATGACAAACATTCTTCTATTCGCTGTACTGCCTTACGCTGCATTAGCAATTTTTCTTGTCGGTTCAATTTACCGCTACAAAAACAGAGGCTTTTCGGTTTCATCAATTTCATCTCAATTTCTGGAAGGGAAAAAACTTTTTTGGGGAAGTCAACCTTTTCACTGGGGTCTATTTATATTATTTTTTGGCCACCTGATTGCTTTCCTTTTTCCAAGTGCCGTGCTTGCATGGAACGGGCAACCGGTAAGATTGCTGATATTGGAAATTGCTGCTTTTGCTTTTGGATTGAGTGCATTGTTGGGTTTAGTTCTATTGATTTTAAGACGACTTACCAACAGAAGGGTGCAGATTGTAACCAGTAAAATGGATATTGTAGTTTATGCAATATTACTTACCCAAATTGTTTCGGGCTTGCTGGTTGCCTACCACAGCCGTTGGGGGTCGTCATGGTTTTCAGCTTTTTTAACACCTTACCTGCGCTCTGTTTTTGTTTTTGATCCGCAGATTGATGCAATAGCCAGTGTAACTTCTCTTTCGCTGAAGGTTCACGTAATCTCTGCTTTTGCACTTATCGGAATAATTCCGTTTACCAGATTTGTTCACTTTTTGGTTTACCCGGTTGATTATTTATGGAGAAGCTATCAGCAGGTAATCTGGAACTGGAGCAGAAAACATATTCGCACTTCACGTTCACATTCTGAAGGTCACAAGTCAAAGAATAACTAACACTCTACCTATTATTAACATGAAAAAAATAATCGTTTTACTCTCAATTCCGGCTATACTTATTTTTTTGTTACCTGTTTCAGCATTTGCACAAGAGGCAATTGCAAGTCAAGATAATCAGGCTTTCTGGAATTATACTAATCCCTTAGTATATTTACTTCTGTTGGCGGTTACATTAACAATTGTAACAGCTATCACTGTAATTAAAGCTAACGCTGTATTAACTGAATTGGGGTATGTTCCTTCCGGAAGTTCAAACCCAACGTTAAAGTGGACTTCTGAAAATCCAACAACTGTGGCGGTAATTATTATTCTTATTGTATTAGCCGGAATATTTTGGGCTATATAAATTTTAGTTAGTTTTTTTTGACTTCAAAAAAGCTAATTGCCTTGGAATTGTACTTTTTTTCCGATAGAACTTAACCCGAGTAAGGCATCGTTTGTAGAAAATATAGATGTAATTTCTTCAAGCGCCTCGTTGTCGCCTGAATTATTGTTAATCAGGTTTTCAGAAATTTTCAAGGCTATGGGTGCTTTCTGACCTAAACGTTTCTGAATTTCAGCTTTAATTTCACTTGGAATTTCATCTCCTGTTATATTTCCTGATAAGATATTGTCAATGGAATAATTATTAAACAGCTTTTCAACAACCGAAAATTTTCCGTTAAAATGTTTGTCGTGTTTTTGTGTAAAGGAATTTAAAGGCAAATTGCCTGCAAGCAGTTCGCACATATCATCAATGCTTATTGCCTTATCAATCAATCCAATCTTTTCTGCGTCACCTACGCTTAATACATTGCCTGAACAAATAAGATATTTTGTAAGTCCTTTACCTATTCGCCTGCTGGCACGAAAGGTTCCCCCCAAAGCCGGATAAATACCAATTCCTGTTTCGGGAAAGGCAAGTTTTGCAGTATTTACGGCAAGAATTATATCACCACAAAGTGCAAGCTCCAATCCACCGCCAAATGCAAGCCCGTTAAGTAACATCACTACATTTTTCACCGAATTATCAATCCGGTGAAAAACGTTTTGTCCTAAAGAGGTGAACGAAGCGATGTTTTCAATGTGGTGAGTAGTTATGTTTTCAACAAAAAAATTAATGTCGGCACCTGCAACAAATGCTTTACCGCTTGCAGTAATAACTATGTTTCGTATTTCAGGATTATACTCTGCCAGCGAAAACTTTTCATCTAATTGTGCAATTACATCCACATTCAATGCATTCAAATCCTGCGGACGGTTAATGGTAATAAAAGCGGTATCCCCTTTTTTAAGAAAAAGAACATGTTCTGTTTCCCAGAAATTAATGCCAATGGAATTTGGAATTTGAACATTGCTGTAGCTTGAAACATAGCCGAAAATAAGTTCTTTAACCGTTACATCTCCTAATTCTTTCATCAAATCAATTGGTCCTTTTTTCCATTGCAAGCCAATTCTGGCTCCCTGGTTTATTGCTGAGGCAGTGCAAATTTTTTCGTCAATAATTTCAGACACAACAAAAAATACAATACCCAACATTCTTTCTTTGATAATTCTTTCCTTCTTTTCATCAACTGTTAGTGATGAGTTTTCACCCAGCTCCCAAGGGTTGTTTAATTCTGACTGTTGCTTTAACAAAGAAGCTACTTTATAAGGCTCACCAAATATTTCCAGTGTTTTTTCAGAATGATATGCAACAGCAACTCCTGTTGCATTCATCAGCGCAAATGGACCCATGCCTATTCCAAAAGCTTCCATGCAAATGGCATCAACTTCTTCTTTTGTGGCAACTTTCTGTTCAACAATTTTAACCGCTTCATTAAGCCAGGGAACAAAAAAACGATTTACAACAAAGCCATAAGCATCAGCGCAGGTAATGGCATCTTTTCCTGATTTAATACAGAAAACTTTTGCAGCATCCATTGTTTCAGCAGAAGTTTTTTCACCCGGAATTATTTCAACTAACCTGTTTTTGGCAGCATGATAAAAATAGTGCAACCCTAAAAACCGTTCAGGATATTTTACATAAGCCGAAAGTTCTGTAACCGAAAAAGAGGAAGTATTGGTTGCGATAATAGTATCAGGCAACGTAATATTTGAAAGCGTTTTGAATAAATCTTTTTTAGCATCAAAGTTTTCAAAAATTGCTTCAATAATCAGGTCGCAAACAACTAAGTCATTTAAATCGGAAGTTCCTGTGATGTTTAAAATTGTTGCATTTGCCTGTTCCGGTGTAAATACTTTTTTCTCCACACCCTGAGCCAGCATAGCTTTAATACCATTCAGACCTTTTTCAACAAACTTCATTTCACGGTCAGCAAGAATTACTTTGAAATTTTCCTGCGCAAACTTTTGCGCCAGTGCCGAACCCATTGTTCCGGCACCCACCACACCAACTGTTTTTATTGTTTTCATTTTATTGTTTCTTTTTGGTTTTCCCAAACTGGTTTTCTCTTTTCAATAAAAGAGTTAATCCCTTCGTTGGCATCATGGGTTGCCATCAGTTCATTCATATATAATCTTTCTAATTGAGGTAAAAAATTGCTGAGAATATGATTGAACTTTATCCGTGAAGCCTTTACGCCATAACGCAGTGATGTTGCACTTTTCGGAATAATATACTGTTCAATCCATAGTTCTGTTCCTGTTTCCATTGCAGCTTTGTCCTCAAACAATTCAGCTACTAATCCTATTGATTTTGCTTCTGCTGCATCAATAGTCTTTCCGGTAAGCAATAAGTTTTCAGCGCGTGCTAATCCTATTTTCTCAGCAAGAATAATGGATGCGGGTGGAGGAAACACACCCAGCATAATTTCGGGTTGTCCGAGTTTTGCGGTTTTATCAGCAAACATGAAATTGCACATCAGTGCCACTTCCAGCCCGCCACCAAGGCATTGTCCGCTTATTTTTGCAAGCGTTGGTATTGCAAGCTCGCTTAATGAATAAAACAAGCGATGAAAAGAACTAAGCATGGCTGCAGCAAATTCTTTTTTGTGTTCTTCCACACTTGCACCGAAAGAAAAATGTTTTCCGGCTCCTTCAAATACAATTAGTTTTAGATGACTGTTTTGCCTGAATGCATTGAGTAGTTCCTGCAATTCTTCCATCATAATGTGATCAAGCACATTGCCTTTCCCATCATCAAGGATAACGCGGACAACTGAATTGTCATGAGTAAAAACTGTTTTTATTTTCTGCATAGTTTAAACACTTGCTTTTTGAAACTGAGGTGAAATAGTTTTGTGCAATTCATCATTCCATTCATGACCTTCAGCCAACAGCTGACGCAGTTTTATAAAATCCACTTCACGGTTTTCTTTTGGTCCTTCATTAAATGCACGGAAACCGGCTTTTGCTTCTGTCATCATATTCAGGGCAAGCCATTCGCGGCTTGCTTCTTTGTTTTTGTCCCAATGTTCCAGTTTAAACTTGCGAACTTCTGAGATTGATTTATTCATGCAATTTGGAAATGTGTTCAGGATTTTTCCAATCAGTTTATTGGTCATTTCATCCAGCATGGAAAGGTCTGTTTCACCTGATGCTACAAGTTCTTTTGCTTTCTTAAGATCTTCACCTGTTTTTGATGTGCCAAAAACAAACCTTCCGAATTCGTCCACTATTTTGTCAGTAACCACCAAAGGGTTTGCAATAAATTTTCCATTTACTTTTAATACCGGAGCAATGTCAGTTATCACACCAAAATAATAAGCTTGATGAGCAGACCAAGGGTCGCAAAGTGTAAGCGAAGCCATTGCTCGTTCTATGCCCACATAAAGCGGAAGGAAGTCGGTTGCCCCGCCAATAGCAGCACTTCCGTGTTTCGGTCCTGCCTGTCCGAAACGCGCCATATCACTTGCAATGCTGAAATCGCAAGCCATTCCTATTTCCTGGCCGCCACCAATTCGCATTCCATTTACTCGGCATATAACAGGTTTTTCACATTTCAGAATAGCGCTCACCATATCGTTAAACAAACGCATATATTGCGAATATTCCTGTGGGTTTCCTGCATAGTATTCTGCATATTCTTTTGTGTTTCCACCTGTGCAAAACGCCTTGTCGCCTACAGAGGTAAACACCACTGCAACAACACTTCTGTCGTTTGACGCCTGACCGAAAGCAAGAATTATTTCTTTAACAGCTGCTGTTGTGTAAGAGTTATATTGCTTAGGATTATTGATGATAATCCATGCGTTATACAGATTGCTTACTTCCTTTCCATCGTAATTAATACAGGGACGCTTTTCGAAAATAATTTCTTTGAAATTTGTTTCAACAAGATTGTGATTTTTCAATTCCATGGGTTTTGTTTTTAGTTAAAATCCGGCACCAAGACCGAACGTTTAGTGTATTTATGTTCTAATGTGTTTTTAAAAACTTCATTAATTTGCGACATGGGAAATGTTTGAACAAACTGTGAAATTTTCAGTCTGTCATTGGCTATCAAATTCAGCACCTCAGGATAAAGCTCTGCGCGGCAACCCCATGTTCCGATAAGCTTTGCATCAAATGCCATCAGGTTGCTCAGACGAACTTCAACCTTATCCATTGTAAAACCAACTATTGAAAGTGTGGAAGCAAATGTGATTAAATTAAATGCAAGTTCCTGTCCGGCTTTTGTTCCCGAAAATTCAAATATTTTCCAACCAAATTTTGGTGCATTAATCTCTTTGGCATGCTCTTTTATTTTTTCTTTTATTGTCTTTATGTCAAGCCCTTTGATGTTAAGCGTTGCATCAATGCCATTTGCTTTGGTTGTTAAAAGTTTCTCCTCATTTATATCAAGTGCAATAACTTTCGCTCCTGCAATTTTCGCGATAAGAGAACCGTAAACGCCTACACCTCCCACGCCAATCACAATTGCCAAATCACCCGCTTCAAGTTCAGATTTTTTTACAACCTGGTAAGGTGTTGATATTGCATCTGCAATCACAGAAAGCTCTTCAAGCTTATATTTTTTTAATACGCTTGGCGGAACAGGACAAAGAAACTTTGAAGGAACTTTAATATGAGAGGCAAATCCACCATGAAAATCATTGCCTGGCATCAACTGATTTCTGCAAATATTGCTTCGCCCGTTTTTACAAAAATCACATTCACCGCAGGGAAGAACAGCTGGAATAATTACAGCTTTTTTTAGCCATTTTGCATCACCGGCAACTACTGTTCCGCTTATTTCATGACCAAGCGTTAGCGGTAATTGTTGTTTTGTCTGAACTCCCGAATGCCAGAAACTCAAATCGGTATGACATACTCCGCATCCGGCAATTTTTACAAGCACTTCCCCTTTTTTTAAATCAATATCAGAACTTTCGGTTAGTTTAAATTCTTTATTTAACTCAACCATTTGCCATTGAGATATTTTTTCGCTGCTCATAAATTTATATTTTCAAATAATATAGCTGTTCCTTGTCCTCCTCCGATGCAGGCAGAGGCAATTCCGTATTTTACTTTTCTAAAATTCATTTCTCTTGAAATGGTTAGTGATAATCTTGTTCCGGATGCTGCCAGAGGATGGCCTAATGCAATAGCTCCTCCGTTTACATTGCAAATAGTCCGATCAAGTCCGAGTTCTCTTTCACAGCCGATGAATTGAGCGGCAAATGCTTCATTGATCTCAAATAACCCGATATCAGAAATTTTCAGCCCTGTCATTTCTAAAATCAATTTTATTGCTGGAACAGGTCCAAGTCCCATTACGTTCGGGTCAAGTGCGCTGGTGCTTGACGCAATAACTTTTGTTAGTGGTCTCAGTTTTTTTTCTGTCACCAAATTTTTATGTGCAATAATGGTCATTGCCGAACCATCAACAATTCCGCTTGAGTTGGCTGCATTCTGAACTCCATCTTTCATAAATACAGAAGGCAGTTTTGCCATATCTTCTAATGTTGAAGGACGTATATTTTCGTCTTTCACAAAATCTTTTACTCCTCGCGGTAAATTAATTTTCCTCTGTTTTAGTCCTTCTGCTTCAAAAACAGTTGAATTCATTGGAAGAATTTCATCTTTAAAAAATCCGTGCTCAATTGCAGCCAGTGCTTTGTCAACAGAAAGTTTCGCAAACTCATTCGCATCATTTTTTGTGATGTTGTATTTCTTTGCCACATTTTCTGCTGTGCAACCCATGGGAACGGCAGCAGTGTCGTTCAACGCTTCCCAAAGCATATCAACAAAACCGGGTTTGCCCAAGGCATATCCCATACGGTTTCCAAATGCTGCGGTTGGAGAAAGTGTCATGTTTTCTGTTCCACCACACAGAGCAACATTCGCTTTACATAACGTTATTTGTTCCGCTCCCGCAATAATTGTTTCAAAACCCGAACCGCAAATTCGTTGCAGCATAACGGCAGGAATTCCAAACGGAATTCCTGCATACAAGCCGATATGGCGCGGAAGAAAATAAGTGTCGGGTGAGCTTTGCCCTATGTTGGCAATAAAAACCTGATCAACATCTTCAGGTTTAATTCCAGATTTGTCTATTGCTCCTTTTGCCGCATAAATTCCTAAATCAGTTGGCGAAATTTGTCCAAGTGTTCCGCATAATTTTCCGAACGGTGTGCGTGCTCCGTTTACTAAATAAATATCATCGTAAGTTATTCCAATGCCTTTATCTTTATGGTGATATCCTTTCATTTTTAATTCTCCTGAAGTTCTTTTTCTTTCGTTTTGTTTTCATCTCTATTATAAGTTTGCTTCGCAATAAGAGCTGCTCCAAAAGAAACCACAAACTGAGGGTTTTCAATTATCTGGATATCCTTGTCAAACTTTTCATTCAGCAGCACTTTCAGATAAGGGTGATGCGCAATTACGCCTCCAATCATATACGTAGGAATTCCCGGGTCTAAGCGCATTTTTGCAACCTTATTTGCTATTGAAATATAGATGCCGCGTGCTATATCCTGTGTTTTCATGCCTTCAAAAACCCAGTTCATTATTTCGGTTTTTGCAAACACTGTGCAGAAACTGTTCAACTCTTTATCATAATTTGATAAGGATGCCAGACTGCTCATTTCAGTAATATTTATTTCAGCGCGTTCTGCAATTTCTGAGAGGAATGAGCCTGTGCCGGCAGCACATTTATCGTTCATGTAAAAATTCTTTACGTGATTTTCGTCATTACAGCGAATGATTTTTATGTCTTCCCCGCCAATGTCTATAATGTTTTTTTCACCCTGATAGAAATGAGAAACTCCTGCTGCTGCACAATTTATTTCTGTCTTGACAATGTCTGTATCTGTAAAGTGTTTTCTGCCATATCCGGTTGCACAACTGTACCTAATGCTAAAATTTGACAAAACAGTTTGCATCACATTTTTAAAAGCCTGCTTATCATTATTTAAAGTTGGCAGAAAATATCTGAACAAAATTTCAGCGGTGTCATCAATAACTGTAAATTTTGAATATGCCGACCCAAGATCAATTCCTAAAAAACAGTTTTTATTCTGGAACACCTGCGCAGAACCATTTTTATTTACAATTCCTTTCTCCATAATTTTCCTATTCACATTGCCTGCTGCACCCGGAATTCTGGAAATAATATTTTTGTTGGTCATTGCTTTCACCATGTTAGTGAATGAAAGATTTAGCGAGGCACGGACATAATGCTTCTTTCCATATTCCACAATTTTTCCGTTGAAATAATCAATCTCAGTTGGTCGGTTATTAATCAGGTCAAGCGCAAGCGATGGAAAATGGTCGCCTCCCTTTTTCAGGTAGCGCATGCATTGCCTAATAAAATCATCAGGGAAATGTATTTTTTCTTTCTCTGCAACATCAACTCCTTCTCTTATTATCTGCTCAATTAATTCAACTGTGTCGGGGTCGTTCATGGCTTCAGCCATTGTTAACCGACCAACACCGCATAACGCACTGAGTGAAGAATTTAAAATGGTTTTCTCCCAAACTCTTTTTACCAATTCAAAAGAGCCTACAACTTTAGTTTCAAGTTTCACTGATGAAAGAATTGATGCAATTTCAGCTGCTTTGTTAAGCCGGGCTTCATTAATTGATCCGATATAATTTGGCGGTGTGAAAAATGTAACCTTTGTATTGTTGGGTGCTACCGGATTTCCGGCAAAGTTGATAACCATCCTCAATGTTTTATCTTCGCCAAAACCCTCAACCAGCAATTCTTCAATATTAATACCGTTTTGTGCCGATACTACTGTAAGTTTTTCAGTATTCAGTATCTGTGCTTCTTTAACAGCTGTAGGTGTTTGATGTGATTTTAAAGCAAAAATCAGATAATCGGCATCCCAATCCTGAAGTTCTGAAACTGATTGACATACTTTTTCAAATTTTGCAGAAGCGGAGATTACATTTTCAAGAATAATTCCTTCGTTTTTTATTTTTTTTGCTTTGGCTTCGTTTTGCTCACAAATAGCCACTTCACAGCCTGCTTCCTGTAATTTCACAGCCAAAATCATTCCTACCGGCCCAAGACCAATAATTCCAACTTTTAGTTTTTGCTTATTACTCACTTGCCGTTCTTAATTATTAACCAGTTTATTTTCTTCCAATTGCTCTATAAATGTTTCAATTTTCGTCATGCTTTGTCCTTCGCTGAAAAAACGCAAATCACATAAATCTCCTTCTATCACCAAGGCAGGCACTCCTGTTAATTTTTGCAAACGCTGGGGCATTCCGAATTTTGCATTTGAATTATTGAAACAGGTTTTACTGTCGTGAAAAACAATGCCATCAATTTTGTATTCATCAAACCAATCTGCCAGCATTTTCATTTTTGCTTTTTCACTGCGGTTGATGAATATTTCGGTGTAAGCCCGTGCGGTTGAATTCCAGGGGTCCGTTTCATCAAACTTGTCAAATACCCAACTGCTGCAATAGGTTGAAGCAACAACAGCAGCATGATTGGAAGTAAATAAATCACTTAACATTCTTAGTTTTCCCCAAATGGGCATTCCTTCCCAGAAAATTCTGGTTTTTGCTTTTGGAAGAAATCCAAAATTGTTATTTACATTGTTTTTCAATTCGGCAAGCAGGGTTGTGTAGTAATCTTTTGCAACCTGCGTTCCACGCAAAACCACTATTGGACCCATGTGAATGGTGCCATCAAAAAAGCTTAAAGGCGCATTCATGGCGGTAGAAGTTTTTAAAACTTTTTGCCATAGCAATGTAGCTTCTTTACTTAGTTTTATTACTTCCTTAAATTTATCAAGGTCAAATTTTTGTCCGCTAACCTGTTCGCAAACAGGAATCATATTTTTAAATTGCTTTACCACTAAATCCACTTCGTCACTGCTAACTTCATCAACATGGCGCGGAGGCATTATGCCAACTATCGGGCACTTAAATTCATCAGCAAAAAACCGAAACCAATCCTGCACCTCACGACACTGATTGGTGTTGTAAGCAATTAAATCAGGCTTTGGTGCACCTTTTAATCCATAATGCTTTTGCAGCGGGGTTTCCTTTTTCAGATACGAACCAATATCCGCAGTAGTATATGAACATACATGTCCGGAATATCCGCACTTCACGGCTTCGGGAATAAAATCCATTGCAGTGCGTGTTGCGCCTAATAAAGCCCCGTGATTTTCCGGAAAGTAAACTTCAAAACCAAATGAGCGCAGCAGTTCAGCCGGACCAACACTGGTGCACCACGCTACCTTTTTTTGACGTGTTGTTTCATCAAGGCTTATAAAATATTCGCCCATGATACGCTTCATGGTTTCAGTTGATTTTATTTTGTATTCGCTCATTTCTTATATTTTTATGAGACTTTATCAAGTTGCATAACTCTTCCAGGGTACTTATCGTCTAATTTTATTACAAATACTTTTTCGTTTTGAACAGGATTGCTTTCATATAAATTTTCCAACTGCTCTTTATACATAGTAACTACATTTTTTACTGCTGCTTTCATTGATGGTGTCAGTGTTCCCTTCTCCAGTGAAAGTTCGTCATCAATCAGAACTGCAGATTTTATTTTTGCAAATTTTTGCCCTATTGCGCAGTTAGCATCATTTAAACAACCTCGGAGGCACTTTGCTAATTCCTCTGGGCTACGCGGACAAAAACACCCTTCAATTGGACTGATTTCATAATCCGGGTTTTCAAAAAGTTTTTTGTTGGGAAAAAGCAGTGCAACAGGATATTCCTTTCCTGAACCTTCTACCATTGCAAAAGCGATATAATGACATTTTCCGTGAATGAGTGTTTCCATGTCTGTTGGAATAACTTTTTCACCGTTTGAAAGTTTGAAAATCCTGTCTTTGCGTGCTATTAATTTCAATCCGTTTGAAGTAAACTCTCCAATATCCCCTGTGCAAAACCAACCCTCATCTGTAAAGGCTCCTTTATTTGCTTCATCATTTTTATAATACCCTTTCATCACATTTGGTCCCTTCACTTGAATTTCTCCGTCATCTGCAATCCGCAGAGAAACACCCGGAATAGGTTTACCTACAACACCCGCTTCACGTTTTGAATGTGGGTCAGTAACAGTGCTGCAGGGCGATGTTTCTGTTAATCCCCAACCTTCATAAATAAGCACGTTACGCTTTGCAAATTCATTTGATAGTTTTTCGGGCATGGGTGCGGCAGCAGTAAAAACAAATTTCAGTTGAGGATGAAAAAATATTTTTTCGGCATCGGGATTAGTTTTGAAAAGTTCAAAAATCGCCTGATAGACCCGTGGAACGCTAAAATAGATGGTGGGCTTAACTAAATTCCAGTTTTCAAGTATAGTTGAAGCGTCTTTTCCATAACACGATTCTAAATACATAGTTGCACCGTTGCATAAGACTGCGAACAGCTCATAAATACCTCCAAAACTATGATGCCATGGCAGGTATGAGAGAAACCGGTCATGCTCATCTACATTCCACAATTGCTGTATTGCTGCCTGTTGTGACAAAATATTGGTGTGCGTTAATTGCACACATTTGGGTGTTCCCATTGTGCCGGAGGTGTACATATTCAGACATATTTCATCTCCTAAGGCATCTGTGCGAAGCACCTGGTCATTTATATTTTCGTTTTCAAACAGCGAGTGAAAAGAGAGAAGATTATTAAATCTGTCATCAATTATATCATCAAATACAATAATGTGTTTCAGAGGAATTGAGGCATGTATATTATTCAGTTGTGTATGCCCTGCTACTGCAAGATATTTTGCATCGGAATGTTTTATTAATAATTCAGCTGTGTCGGAATTGAAGAACGCAAAAATCGGAATACTAACCCCCCCGATTGCCATCACGGCTAACTCAAGTTCCAGCATTTCAAATCTGTTTGGTGAATAAAAAATCATTTTATCACCACTTGCAAATCCCGCTTTTTTCAAGCTGGCTGCAAGATTTAGAATATCGCGGTAAAAAACTTTCCACGTTATGCCTTTGTAAACTCCATCTTGTTTTTCAAAAAACACATAATTATCTGCAAAACGTGTTGCATTGTGTTGCAACATTTGTGCTATGTTAGGAACAGTTTCCCTTAATTCAATATTGGAATTCAAGTATTGCATCAGGCTGCTAAAGCTTGTTTTTCTATTAATTTAATATGTCTGAAACCTCCCCACAGTGCAGCTCCCAAGGCACCGGCATATATCGCATCGGGATGCGTTTTTACTTCAAACTTTTTGCCGGTTTCCTCTAGTTGCTCTTCTAATGCTTGCATCATTCCTTTATTCAGCGCCATACCACCTGTTAAAATAATTGGCGATTCGCCTTTCAGAGAGCTGAGCAATTTAAGTATCCGCCCGGCAATTGAAATGTGTATTCCTTTAATAATATTTGGTGTTGAAATGCCGCGTGAAACCATGTTGATTACATCTGTTTCGGCAAGCACAGCACAAATACCTGAGGATACTTCTGCATTATCAGCCTGCAACGAAACATCACCTACTTCTTCAATGGATAAACCGAGATATCGCGAAATGTTTTCAACAAATTGTCCTGATCCGGAAGCGCATTGTCCTGTCATTTTATAATCCTGAACACGGGCATCTGGCGATATTTTTACGGCTCGCACAAACAGTGCTCCCATATCTACAACAGTGCGCGCATCGGGAAAAAGAAAATGCGCTCCTTTTGAGTGGGTGGTCATTCCGTAAAAGTGTCCGCGTTTGCGCTTAACCAAATCACCTTCACCTGTTGAAGCCAGATATGCCACATCTTCGTAAGTGAGGTTATGCTTGGCAAGCATTGTGCTTATCATTTCGTCAGCTACCTGTGTAGGGTTTCGCTTGCGGATTTTCTCAGTGTGCTTGTCAACAATTTTAGGTTTGGCAGAATAATCTAACAAAACTAATTTGATGAAGTTGCTTCCTACATCAATGCCCATTGTATAAAATGATTGTTCCATACTTATTTGATTTATGCGATTACAGTTTGTTGTTTAGTTACAAGTTGATGTTTAATTTCAATATTTCTTGTCCAATAATAATTTATAACACTGTGGTGACATTTTTCTTCATAGCCGATGTGTTTCGGTGACGAAATCGCTTTACTTTTTAATCCTGCTCCGAGAGCACGAATTTTTCTTTTCATTAATTACAAATTAGTATAGCAAAGAAACAAGAACTTCATTTTTTATACTATGACTAGCATCATGGTTTTATAGCGATAAAAATTTGACTATCATGACTTTTGTCATGTGCTAAATTCAATAGTTTCAGATGTTTGTGTTCTCATTTTTCAAGAATAAATTTATTATGAGCTATAAGATCAAACTATTTACGGTATTGTTGCTGTTGGCGGGAATACTTGTATTTGATATATTAACTCCACTGGGAATTGCAGATGGGATGCTCTATGTCATTATTATAATGATGACCATGTGGGTTGAAAAAAAAGCACTCGTAATTACAGTGGCGTTTGCTGCAATTATATTCACACTGTTGGGTTATTTTCTTTCTCCGCATTCAACTATTGAAACCTACACAGCTCCGGTAAACAGAATTTTATCCGTGATTAGCATTGTGGCAGCTACTTTTATAATATTAAATTTTAAAAAAATGGAAGCTGTAGTGAATAAACAGATGGAAGAGATGACACAATTTTCAGAAAAACTGAAAACATCAAACAACCAACTTGAAGAAAAAGTAAACGAGCGCACAAAAGTTTTAGAGGAATCATTGAAAGAGCTCGAAAAATCAAAAGCAGAACTTGGAATTGCTTTGGAGCATGAGAAAGAACTGAATGAACTGAAATCCCGCGTTGTTACGATGGTCTCTCATGAGTTTCGAACACCGCTTGCAATTATTCTTTCATCGATTACATTAATTACAAAGTATGCAGAAACTAATGATAAGGAAAATCAGCTCAAGCACATTAACAAAATAAAATCAGTGATTGAATACTTAACTGAATTAATTGAAGGCACTCTTTCAGTGGCTAAACTTGATGAAGGGAAATTTTCTTTTAATTCTGAAGAAATTAACATACCGCTTTTCCTAAACGATGTAATAGAAAATTTCGAGACTAAATCAAACACATCACCTGTAAAAAAGATTAAGTATAATCATTTAGGTGTCGATAAAATTCTTAACGATAAAAATGGGGTAAAGCAGATCTTACTCAATCTTATTTCAAATGCTCTGAAATTTTCGAATGGAAGCAGTGAAGTAAATTTATTTACAGAAACCACTTCTGACTATTTTATTTTTAAAGTAAAAGATGGTGGGATAGGCATTTCAGAGAAAGACCAGTTGCATCTGTTTGAACGTTTTTTCAGGGGAGAAAATGCAAGTAACATTCAGGGAACCGGACTTGGGCTCTATATTGTTGCCAGATATATTGAATTATTAAAGGGTACTATTGATGTTAAGAGCAAACTAAATGAGGGTTCAGAATTTACAGTGAAAATTCTACTGTTAGAAACCTCAAAAATCTAATCTGCAGTATCTTCCTGTACTCTTTTTGATATTATTTTTATGCAGTTGCCTCTTTTCCTTTTTTAGCAGAAGGTAAATCTGATTGTATGTTTCTGCGGGCAAACATAGCTCCACCAAGCGCACCCATAAAAATAGAATCTGTATGGATATTAATTTTGATATCGTTGCCGTAATTTTCACGCACTAATTGTGTAAGGTATTTTATTACAGCTGGATTGCGGGCAACACCTCCCGTAAAAGTAAACTCATTAAATACTCCGCCTGACCTTGCAATCAGCGACATGGCACGCATAATAATTGCTTTGTGCAAACCTCCTAATATGTCTTCACGTTTCTCGCCCAGATTGGTAAGTTCACGTAACTCGGCTCCTGCAAACACGGTGCAGGTTGAGCAGATGGTAACTTCTTTTTCTGCTTTCATTGCCATGGGACCAAGTTCGTTTAATGATATACTCATTTCATCTGCTATATATCCCAGATATCTTCCACAGCCTGCCGCACATCGGTCATTCATCTGAAAAGATGTTACGAGTCCATATTTATCAACTTGAATGGCCTTGGTATCTTGCCCGCCAATGTCAAGTACGGTGCGGGTTTCTGGAAATACTGCGTGTGCACCAAAGGCATGGCACAAAATTTCTGAGCGGATACAATCTGATGGGAAAGGAAGCAATGCGCGTCCGTAGCCGGTGCCGGTCATGTTTGCTATATGAAATTCCAATTCTGATATCTCATCAATATGATGACGAAGCGTTTCGGCTACATGGTCAAAATTACCATTAAGCAGATTAATCTCTGCATCAAAATTTACGCTGGTATTTTCTGCTGAAGTTTCAGGAAGGTTCTTATATTTTTCACGCAACTCATCCATTGCTTTTTGCACCAGTTCTTTAAAATTGAATTGCACGCGTTGATTTTCGGCAGGACTTATGCTTTTGTCCCATACAATCATCAGGGGCTCAAAAAGTGCCATGTCCAACTTGTTTACTTCTTCATTGTATTTTTCTGAAACAATATCTCGGAAGAATTGATTTTTAGCGCCTAAGTTGTTGTATAAATAATCGTGTTTAATTTTCGGTTTAAATGCTCTGCGAATGTTACGAAGATGGTTAAGTATTTCTTCCCTTATTTTTTCATCTTTAAAAAATGAGTTGCAGGTTTTTACCAACTCATCCCCCAACCGGTCAAGTTTAACTTTAAACTGTTCATACTGAAACACGCTTTCCAGATCAGTAATGTATTTTTTGTATTCGGGGCGTGCATTTATTTCACTTTCCAGTTTTTTCTCCAGCACTGAAAATCGTGCGTTGTAAACCGCTTCATCACGTGCTATGTCGGATGCAACTGAGTAATTGGCGCGGGTGTTGGTTATTCCGCGTCCTATTATTTCATCATTTTCATTAATGATTACAGCTTTTGAAGTAGTTGAGCCGAGGTCAACTCCGAGGTAGTATTTGCTCATCGTTTAATTTTATTTATACTGTTTCTTCTTCCTGTTTTAATATTATTTTTCGTTGTTCCAGCATTTGAAAATATGATTCTAAACGGTTTTTTATGTTGGCATAAGAAAAATAGCGGGGGTCAACCAAATCACTTTCAATAAAACCTACAGGAACTCCCGTGCGCTGCTCTATCTGGCGCATAATCATCAGCTGACCTGCTGAGAATGAATTACAGCTTTTTATCGAGTTGATTAAAAAACCATCGGCTTTGTATTCTTTAATATACTTTTCAATCAAATCAACACGTTGGGGCAGGTTAAGATTGGTATAGCAACCCATGCAGTATTTTGCAAGACTTTCAAGTGGTTCAGCAGGATTGTGCCTGAAACCTGTATCATATAATCCGCCAACTTTAGTATAGGTTGAGGCCACAATCACAGCGCCCATATCGTAAAATATTTTCCAGAACTCGCGGAAATTTGTCCAGTTGGGCGGTCCTTCAACCACTAAGCGAAAACGCTCTTCCTTCATTTCGCCTTCAGGATTTACAGGCAACAATCCGTTCTTTACACGTTCATTTACTTCTTTGTATAATTCCTTGTAATACTCTACGCACTCGTCTGTTCCTCTGAATGCCGTGTTGATGGGTCCCATATAATATACACCGGCAAAATAGGCGTCAATTGGTGATGGTTTGTTTTTTGCCATCTCAAGAATTTTCACCCAATATTCTTCTGCTGTGACTGAATTTTCAAGCATTTTACTCAGACGCTCAGGGTCATATATATTTCCGGTAACCTGTTCAAATTTTGGAATTACTTCTTCCTTAAGTTGCTTAACCATGTAATCCACTTGTTCTTTGGTAATTTTTCCGTCTTCCTGGTAAGGTGTGTGCAGCATGGCAACCGGAACACCGGGATAGAGGCGTTCTAAGTTCTCAAACCATTTCAAAAATGTAAAACAGCCGGTATAACTGAGTAAGAGCAAATCTGGTGAAGGAAGTTTTTCTCCCGTGGGACCAATATTTCCGTTCAGCATCATTCCAATGTCGCACTTCACATAGGTGCATACATCTTCCGAGTAACCCATTTTCTCAGCGTCTTTAATATATCCGCCAGATTTTTTTCGCATGCCACTTTGCAGCGCATTAATCTCGGGGTAAACAGGCAGCATGTCAAATGCAAGAATTAATTCCGTAAGATTTCCGGGAACAAATGTGTAAACTACTTTTTTGCCCAACTCTTTTGCTTTGCTTAAATCGCTGAATTGCTTTGCGAGCATTTCCTTCTGGATTATCATGCTCTTTTCTTTTATTGCTTCTTTTGGGTCTGCCATGTTTGAATTTATTTAATGGTTTATAATTCAATCTCAATTTCTCCGGTTGTTACATTTCCTTTTGTAATAGGTTGATGCGCTATTTCTTTTTTTGATTTTATAAGTGAGTGGCAAATTCCTATGCTGTCGAACTGCCCGGCAATTTCAAAGCCCGATTTTTTAAGCAGTGAAGTAAATTGTCTGGAGTCATACATTTTGCTATTCCCATTGGCTATGTTGGTAAAATAAAGAGAAGTCATCATCAGGCAAAACGATGAAACTTCAAAATTCTGTTTGTCCCACAAGGGCTCCATGATAAATACATGTCCGTTTTCAGCCAATGCTTTGCGGCATTTTTGCAGGATAGAAACAATTTCACTTTGTGAAAAACAATCTAAAAAGTGGCTCATCCAGATAACATCATAGCCTTCGGGTAGTTTCGAATTTTTATCTAATAGATTCACTTCGTAATATTTTACCCGTCCGCTGAAACCGCTTTTATTTATGTTTTCTTCTGCCATTTTCAATTGTCCCGGCAGGTCAACAATTCCCATCTCAATTGTATCAGAATAACCAAAACAACTGATTGCCCATTTGCCTGTATTGCCTCCTATGTCAAGAATTTTTTTAGGTTTATTCTCAAAAACATGAGGTAGCGCTTCATCAAAAGATGTGTCGGAGTAATAGTGGTCAAAAGCAAACCAGCTTTTCTGAACCTGTTTTGGTAATGAAGAAAGTGCTTGGTAAACAGTCTTCCACTCTCCAAAAATTTTCAAACCTTCCGGTTCTCCTGTTTCAATGGATTTATCCAGTTCAAACATTCCACGGTAACACACATCATGAACAAAATCCATATTTACAATGGTCATTTTATCATGTAAAATGTAAGATCCTGTTTTTGTGATTTTGAATAACTCGTTGTTTAATGTCAGCAAACCAATTGTAAGTCCTGCTTCAAATAAAACTCGAACTCCGTAAACGGATACTCCTGTTTTTTTTGCGGTTGTTTCAATGCTTATTCCTTCATTTCCGCTTTGCTCAACTTCTGAAAGAAGCCCTGAATTCCTCAGTGTTCTCGATGCCTGAAAAACAAAAGGAGCAAAAGCAATTTGCTGTGCATACTCAATTGATCTTAACACCGAGCGATTGTCGAATCTAAAAAAATTATTCTGTCCTTTTGTGTGTTTTTTATCTAAGCCCATAATTTTATTGAGTCGGAAAAAGTTCCTGCCTGTTCTTTAATAACTTTAAATTGTCCTGTGTTTTCGTGAAATTGGAAATTGATGTGCGGAATTTGAGCTTCGTCACACTCCTTTTGCATTTGAGGTCGGTCTAATAACGCAGGGTCGCAGAAACTTGCAGCTGAAAAAATAACGCCATCAGCATAGCGTTTTTTCGCAAGATTAACCAAACGCTTTCCTTTCGGATTTCCTACATCATAAAATGCAGATGAAAAAGTGCTTTGGTTAATATATGCATCAGTCAATGCTTTAAGTGGAGTTATATTTCTATTAATATCTCCCTGAATCCAACGCGAGCCTAGCATAAAATCATCATCCACAATATAGCAGCCTGCCATTTCAATTGATTTAATCAAGCCAATGGGAGGCTGCTCACAGAATGAACCGGAAACCACCACCCTAATATTATCCATGGGTTCGCCCCGCTCTTTGCTGATATGTTCAACCACCTGTTTAAGTAATTCATTATGCTCCTCCACAGGAATAGTAATTCCGGCACGAAGGATATGATAGGTTTCAACTGCAGACAAACGCCAAGGGTATTGTTGACGTATATCATAAATTTCTTCTATTAAATTTCTGTTTACATTATAAAGTTCGATGGCTTGATATAAAGCATCGTCAGTAACTTTTACTTTGTTTATGGCATACATATCATCCATCACCTTTTCCATTTCCTGCTCATAAAAAACACCACCTATAAACGGGTCGAAATTTTGAGGGTAATCAAAATACCGTTGAAACTTTCCTTTCTTCGATAATTTAAACATTCCGGAAAGATTTCGAACACAATCACAAATTGCCGGAAACATGAATCCGTCAAAATCATTCAGGTTTATATCAAGCGCCATTTCTATTATTCCGCGCGGCAGGTGGCAGATATATGATTGATAATAGGCATCACCTTTAATAATTTGTTTTCGGTCGCCTGCTCCCATTATTCCCACAGGTAATCCTTTTGCAGCATGTATAATTTCGCGGGGAACATAGATTGGTAAATAGCCCACCAAAATTCTGTTTTTATCTCCTGCCTTCCATTCTTTTGCCCGTGTGAAATTCAGGTCAAAGGCAAGGTGCTCACACTCATTCAATATTGTTTCAAGCGACTTCATGTTCAGAATTGTTTTGAGCAAAGTAACATAGGCTACATAATAAAAACTATGACACCCATCATAGTATTTTAACTATACATCAGATAGTTTCGTGGTGAAATTTATCAGAGATGAGAAGCAATTACGGTGCAATTATTTTAGCAGGAGGAAAATCTGAAAGGATGAATTATCCCAAGCCTTTTCTGACAGATAACGGTAAAAACTTTCTGCAAAAAATAGTTGAAGAATATTACTATTCAAGGGTAAAAGATATTTGTCTTGTTATCAACCGGAATTTTTGTGAAGGTGAATGGAAGAAGCATTTTGAACAAGTTGTACCTTATGTTAAAACAATAGAAAAGACAGACCCAGAAGAGGGAAGGTTTCATTCTATAAAACTTGGAATAAAAAACCTGTTGTATGCCGATTTTCTTTTTATTCAAAATGCCGACAACCCATTTGTAAATAATAGAATAATAACCAGTTTGAAGCGTCACAGACTTGCTCTCGGCTATACCCAGCTTTTTCATCAAGGACATAAAGGACATCCGATATTAATTTCTAAACGGATAATAAACACAATAAATAACATTCATGACAATGACTATAACCTGAGAACTATATTGGAAGATTTTCCGAAAACTGATTTAGAAACGGAAGATAACAGAGTTCTTGCGAACATAAATACACAGGAAGATTATCAAAAATATTTTGCCGTTAACACATGAAATCTGTTTACGATAAGATACAGGAGATTAGAAGAGGGGCGGCAAATGCAGCATTGTGCTCTATTGTAAATACGAAAGGTAGCACACCGCGCAAAGCCGGATCTAAAATGATAGTGTATGAAGACGGCAGTATTTACGAGACAATCGGTGGAGGTGAATTGGAAAAGTCTGTAATTAAAAATGCTGCTGAAGTGATTTCAACCAATGAGCCCAAACTATTCAGGCATGATTTATTACACCAGCATGGTATGTGTTGCGGTGGAACCGTTGATATGTTTATAGAGCCCATCATCAAAAAAAATAAACTCTACATCTTTGGAGCAGGACATACCGGGCAGGCACTTGCCAAGATTTCTGCCGATTATGATTTTGAAACAGTATTGATTGACGACAGAAAGGAATACCTCAGCAACTGCACAATTGCTGAGGTGAACAAGATGTATTTGCCCTATCAACAGGCTTTGAAACTACTGCCTTTTGATGAACAAACCTATGTCTGTATAATGACCTACAGTCATCCTATAGACAGAGATATCCTTGCTTTTTGTGTAAAAAAATCGTTTGCATATTTAGGTATGATTGGCAGTATAAGAAAAGTAGAAATGACAAAAAAAATGTTTGCGGAAGGATTGAATATTACGTATTCAGAATTGGAAAAAATTGACATGCCGATGGGGGTAAAAATAGGAGCTGAAGGTCCGGAAGAAATTGCTCTCAGTATTCTCGCAAAATTAATTGCTGTAAAAAACAAAGTAATAGTATGGGAAAAAGAATTGCACTTGTAACCGGTGCTGCTAAAGGAATTGGCAAAGCAATAACGGATAAACTGATTTCTGAAAATTATCTGGTGCTTGCTATTGATGTTGATGTGCGAAATGGGAAAAAGTTAATTATTCAATACGGGAATGAGAAAATTCAATTTGCCAAAGCAGACATCAGCAACGAGAAAACTGTAAAGTTTCTTTTTGAAAAAATTGTAAAAAAATTCGGACAGCTTGATGTGGTTGTAAATAATGCAGGAATTATCCGTGATAATATGATATGGAAAATGCCTGCTGATGATTTTGATGCTGTATTACAAATAAACCTGAAAGGTGTATGGCTGATGTGCCGGGAGGCAGCAAAAATTATGAAGGAACAAAAATCGGGGCGCATAATAAATATTGCTTCACGTGCATGGCTGGGCAATCGCGGGCAAAGTAATTATGCCGCATCAAAAGCAGGAGTGGTTGCTTTAACAAGAGTGCTTGCACTTGAACTGGGAAAATACAATGTGTTGGTAAACGCTGTAGCACCCGGATTGATTGATACACCACTTACCCGGAAGTTAGAGGAAACTGTTTTGCAAAGCTTGATTGAAGCTCAACCAACCAAAACAATGGGAAAACCGGAAGATATTGCCAATGTGGTTTCTTTTCTTGCCTCTGAAAACACACAATTTATTACCGGACAAACCATTTATGTTGATGGAGGGAAAAGTATAGGTGCCGGAATCTAAAACTATTGAAAAAATAAATACAATTATGAGCTACTATTTCACTAAAATTCTGCCTGGAGATTTTGATTCAACTATTTCAAAAGTTACAGAGGAACTAAAAAAAGAAGGTTTTGGAGTTCTTACCGAAATTGATGTAAAAGAAACGCTGAAGAAAAAAATTAACGTTGATTTCCGCAGGTATAAAATACTTGGTGCATGCAATCCCGTGTTTGCACACAAAGCACTTTCTGCAGAGCCACATATAGGAACCATGCTTCCGTGTAATGTGATTGTGCAGGAATTGGGAGAAAACAAAATTGAAGTGAGCGCTGTTGACCCTGTTGCATCCATGATGGGAGTAAAGAATAATCAACTTGGCGGAATAGCTGTTGAAGTTCAAATGAAGCTGAAAAACGTAATAGGAAATCTCAAATAGAATGAAGCAACTTTCAATTATTATTAATGGAAAGAAACATACAGTTCTTGTAAATGAACATGAGATGCTATCCAGCGTTATTCGCGAGAAAGCCGGACTTACAGGAACTAAAATCGGTTGTGAGCAAGGCAGCTGCGGAGCGTGCACCGTGCTTGCAAACGGCACTCCGGTTTTAAGTTGTATTTCGCCTGCACTTCGTTATGAGAATGCTGAAATAACTACCATCGAATCCCTTTCTGTAAACGGAGAATTACACCAATTGCAGGAAAAGTTTGTGGAAAAGGGTGCCACTCAATGCGGTTTCTGCACTCCCGGAATGGTGATGACGGCACTCGATTTTGTTCAGCAAAATCCAAATCCCACGGTAGGTGAAATTAAAGAGGCACTTTCAGGAAATTTATGCAGATGCACCGGCTACAAAAAAATAATTGAGGCAGTTGCGGAATATACAAAAGAGCAAACCGGTGAGAAGAAAGAAAAAAACAATTCAGCATCAGTCGGCACTTCAAGACCTTATATTGAGGCAGGGGAAAAAGTAACCGGCTCTGCTGAATATGCTGACGACATTACTATTAAAAATTCGCTGCACTGTAAATTTTTACGCAGTATATATCCACATGCGCTTATTGAAAATATAGACACTTCAGAAGCACTGAAATTATATGGTGTCCATTACATAGCTACTGGAAAAGAGTTGCCGATTAAGTTTGGAGTGCTTCCTATTTCGCAGGACGAAACATCTATGGCAGTGGAAAAAGTAAGATATAGTGGTGAAATAGTAGCGGCAGTAGCGGCCGATACAGAAGAAATTGCGGCAAGTGCCTGTAAACTTATAAAAGTAAAATACAAACCAATTAAAGCATTCCTTGAGATTGATGAATCACTGAACGATATAGGAGAACATGAGAAAATCCATTCATATGGAAAATTCAATAACAACATTCACAAAAAAGCAGAACTAAGGTTTGGCAATCAGCAAGAAGCATTGAAAGAAGCTGATGTTACCTCAAAATTGTCGTTTGAATTTAAAGGCATCAGTCACGGCTTTACAGAGCCCCACGCTGCAACTGCTTATTGGGATGAAAATGGGTTAACCATTATTACTGCTACTCAGGTTCCTCACTACCTGCACCGGGCATTGGCTAAAGTAATGCAAGTTCCGTTAAATCGGGTGCGGGTTATTAAACCCTATGTTGGTGGCGGTTTTGGTGGAAAAAGCGATCCTTTTCCACATGAAATTATCGTTTCTCATATTGCACGAAAGACGGGAAGACCTGTTCGTGTGAGATTGTCACGAGAGGAAGTTTTTATAACCAATCATGGCAGGCATCCTTCAAAAATGACTGTAGAGATGGGTGTTTCAAAAGACGGTTTACTAAAAGCGCTGGATGCAGATATTGCAATTGATGGTGGCGCTTATGGAAGTTTTGGTGTGGTAACTTCTTATTATAATGGTGTGCTATTGCAGGCTCCGTATAGACTGAATAATTTCGGATTTTGCACTTACAGGGTTTATACCAACAAGCCGCAATGTGGTGCCATGCGCGGGCATGGTGCTGTAAACTCACGGTTTGCAGTTGAGTGTTTGATTGATGAACTTGCTCAGAAAATTAATATGGATCCTTGCGAATTACGCATGAAAAATTTTCTGGTTTCGCATACGCTTACAGTTGGGCAATACCGCATTACTTCAAACGGAAGTCGCGAATCATTGAAGAAGGTGATGGAACAATCGGACTGGAAAAAAAGAATCGGCAAAATAGAATTCGGGAAAGGATTGGGTGTTGGCTGTGGTTTTTTTATCAGCGGAAGTGCGCTACCGATAATATGGAATGAGTTGCCGCAAAGTGTTGTTCACTTAAAAGTTGATTTTGACGGACGCGTTGTTATTTCAAGTGGAGCAAGTGATATAGGACAGGGAAGCGACACCATGCTTGCCATTATTGTTGGCGAAGTCCTGGGAATTGATATGAACAGAATTTTTGTGCTCGCAGCCGATACACTTTTAACACCTGTTGATATGGGCAGCTATTCTAGCAGGGTAACTTTTATGGCAGGCAATGCTGCAAAAGATGCGGCAGAGAAATTGAAGCAAGAAATAATTAATGCTGTTACAGTGGCAAAAAAATGTTCTGCTGACGAACTGAATTTTGCGGAGTGCAGCGTTTTCAGCAATGATAAAACGGTAGACCTGTCATGGGACGAAGCAATTGAGTTGTTGACTGCAAAACGTGGCGCTGTGAGTGTAAGCGGCAAATATATTTCACCAAAACTTGGCGGTGATTTTAAAGGTGCCGGTGCAGGATTAAGTCCTTCTTACAGTTTTGGCGCCTGCATTGCCGAAGTAGATGTTGATGTTGAAACAGGATACGTTAAAGTGAAAAATATATGGGGGGCACATGACTGCGGAAAGGCAATAAACCCGCTTGCTGTGGAGGGTCAACTTGAGGGTTCGTGGCACATGGGAATGGGACAGGCAATGACTGAGCAGATGAAATATTTTAACGGGTTGCTGGTGAATAATAATTTCCTTGATTATAAAATTCCCACTACGCTTGACACCCCCGATATCCACACCAACATTATTGAAACCATTGATCCTGAAGGACCATTTGGGGCAAAAGAATGTGGCGAGGGTGCTATTCATCCGGTTATACCGGCAATAGCAAACGCAGTTTATAACGCGGTGGGTGTGCGGATAACAAAGCTCCCGATTAGTGCCGAAGATGTGCTGAAAGGGATTAAAGCAAATCAAGTTTTACAAAATAAAATCAGTTTGTAACATGGTAAGTGAAAAAAAATATCTGAAAGCAAACTCAGTTGAAAATGCTTTGAAACTTGCTCTTGAGCAAAAAGAAAATTTCAAATTTATTGCCGGAGGAACTGATGTTCTTGTAAATAAATTCCAGGGAAACGAAACCGTTGATTGTTTAATAGATCTTTCGGAGATAGCAGAAATGAGAAGTATTTCGAAAGAAGAAAATCAATTGAAAATAGGCTCACTGGTAACGTTGCACCAGTTGCACCAGCACCCTGCTATTTGCGCTGAATATAAGGTGCTGGCCGAAGCAGCAAAATCGGTGGCATCGCCCATGATACGGAAAACAGCAACGCTGGGTGGAAATTTATTGTGCGAAAACCGTTGTTCTTTTTATAACCAGAGCGACTGGTGGCGCGAAGCGGTTGGCTATTGTCTGAAATGCGATGGCGAGATATGCATTGCAACAGGAGGCAAGAAAAATTGTTTCTCGAAATTTGTTTCTGATATGGCGGTTGCGCTCATTAGTTTAAATGCCACGATTGATGTGGCCGGCAGTAACGGTATTGCAACTGTAAAGCTCGAAGATATTTATACGGGAGATGGCGTAAATCCACGGAGGTTTGAAAAAACATCCATTATTAAAGCAATTAATTTGCCACAGAACGAAGGCTATAAATCAGTATTCAAAAAACTGAGACAGCGAGAGAGTTTAGAATTCAGCTCGCTTACAACTGTGGTTACTGTCAGCAAAAATGGGGCAGTAAAAATTGTTCTGGGAGGTGTTGACCCAAAACCGGTTGTTGTGGAAGGCATGCTAAATAATAACAAAGAGGACTTTATTAAACAAGCCCTAAAAAAAGCAAGAATTGTGGATAATGATGTATTCACACGTAAATACAGGCATGAGATGATTGGGGTTTACCTAAAAAAAAGTTTTGAGGAAATTTTAACGAATAACTGAACACAAAATGACTTATAAAATATATTAGACTAGCAGTATAGTACACAAGCATTATTACCGTTACTTTAATTGATACACCCTTTGACAGCCAAAATATCCCACACCGCATTTATCATTTTGATACTTCTTCTTTTTTAAACCGCAAGTTTATTGAAGGTGTAGGATGCACTTATAATTTTACAATCTGTTGCCCGATAATCAGGAACTCCGCTAAATACAGTCCGTTGTATAAGAGTAAACGGAGTGCGGCTCTATCCTTTTTCAACCAGTGCAAATTGTACACCCTTAACAGTCCCTGATGGCATAAATGAATACTCCAATAATCCAATTGCAATTTATCTTAACCTGCCACCACAGACACCATCACCGGCCTAACCCCGGTATACCATAGTATTCCATGGTATACCATGAAAAACCCGGGTAAACCATGGAATACCCGAGTTTACCCGACTCGGTATTAAATTTTATAAAGCTTTGATTATCTTTACCTGTATCTGTAAAAACATTCAATGCAATGAAAGAATATATCAGCCAATGGTTTAATCCTTTTTATGAAAAGCATCTGTGCTCAAAAGCCAGTGAAAAACCTTTTGATGAAGTTGCAGAAATAACAGATGCAATATTTCATGAAAGGGAATTCATTGCCTGGCTCAAAAAAGAGTATTCAGTTGGGGTGGATGAGGAAACCAATCCGGGGATGGGTACAGAAGAAAATTTCCTGAAATACATTGCTGCCTACACTAAAATAAAAAACAGAATACCTGAGAAAGAGAAGAAGGAAATAATTTCCGCAGAGATTACTATATTAAGATCTGAACCACTTGCCAAAATTATCTCGGATGAATATGATATAAACATTACAGCTGCATATCGCAATCTCAAAGATTTAATTAGTGTCCCGGGATTTCAGAAATCTCCATATATCGAGGAATATTTAGAAGCATGGCGCAATTCCATCAAAAAGTATTGCGTAGAAAAAAATCTTCCCTATGAAAAAATCATGCGGCTCTCCTACCCTGTTATTGTTCCCTGCGGAATTCCGGAATTTGAGGAATTTCTGGCCAGAAGTCTAACAACATTTGAACCCAACAAAATCGGGGCCATGCTATCCTTTCAGAATGCAGGATGGAAAGGAGAAGAACTCTTTGCTTCCCTCGTTGAGCACAGGGTTTATGCCCTCGTGAAATTCTATAGCCCGTTTGACAACAGTATCCGTCTGGAAAAAATAATGAACTGGGTTAATAAAAACCGCGTTTTTGAATTACCTGATAATTCAACAGATGTAGTTGCCAAGGGGGTAAAAATTTCCGGAATTGATACAATGGAGAATACTAAAATTTCATTATGGCCATTTGAAGACGAGAAATTAAAAGGACTTTATAATGCCTTGCTTTTAGATGAGAAGATTAAAAAGAATGATTTTTTTTCTGCCTCATTTGTATCAGCCAGCAATAGTGCAGAAAAAATGACCGTCTGGAAAAAAGGACCAACAGAACTTATGTATTTGTTCTTTCTTATCTATAAAGAGAAAAGGACATATCACAGTATACCGATAAGCAGCATTGCCGTCAACCTTTTCAAAAAATCGGAAAAGGACCGTTTCAATTCCAAAAACCTGAATACAATCTTCAATCAAATATCAGGATACCAGAATGAAAGTAAGAAGTTAAGTCGTGGAATGGAATCTATTCGGGAAATTATTGAAAGCCTGAATCTCAAATAATATTCAAGTTACTTTTTTCTTGATTTTTCTTGACCTTTTGCAAGAGGCATCAAGAAATTTCCTTTATACCTATGCACTCGCATTAGGGGGGAAACACCCTGTATGTTTTAAAATAATAATTAAAACCAAAAAAAATGAAAAAAGTAAACAATGAACAGACAATCAAAAGTAAGGGAAACAGGAAAGTAGCAATCTCCGCCAAAATTTCTTCCGACCTGAAAAACAAATTACTGCAGGAAGCACAGGCCATGGGAATATCACTTTCCGAGCTGATTGAAATTATTCTCGCTACTAAAGATAACTTAATGGCAGAGTTGGAAACCTTAAAACAGGAGGTAATGGAACTCAAAACATACGTGGCGGTTTCACAAAATAATTATTCCCTGGAACGAAATCAATCTTTGCTGCAGCTTGAAAACTCATATGCAGAAAAACAAAAGATTAATGAATGGATTAACAGTATAGTGCCTTATCTGGAAATCTATAAAGATTCCCGCCTGCAGGAATTATTTGAGAGCGTAAAAGGAAAAACAGATACTGTTGAAACGTCTGACAAACGAACCTTTCCCATCACCTATACTACAACCAAAGACCTGCTTACCGCAATGATACACTCTTACGAATTAAATAACCCCGAAAAATGCTGATAAAACAAACCCGATTTCCGAACAGCGGCCCTGACTGGGTAGGCATTGCTCTGGTTATTGTGCCAACACTGGCTTTAATTTTCTTTGTTTCAACAAAAGTAAAAACCACTTATTCAATACCACCTGAAGAAGATGCAACTCAGAATTCCGAAAACATAACCGATAAAAAATCAGACCATGAAAATAACAGTTGATTTACCCGATTTAAAAGAAGTGGTGGAAGGTGCTGTCGAAAATGCAATGACCGACAGACAGGCAAAGCTTTTCGGCTGGAAGTATTTTACTCTTAAGGAAACTGCAGAGCTGCTGCAGATAAAGCCCAGCACTATTCTGGACCGCAGACAACCCTATTTAACGGAGCTGGAATATTCACAAGCCGGAAAAGCGTACTGGTTTTCCAAGGAAAGTGTTGAACGATATATTTCCAGCCGCAACATCAAAAAATACAGACGGTAGATTTACAGGCTGGTCACCTCCCCCATCTTCTCATCCAAAGAATCGCTGTCAAGGTCCGTAAGGTAAGCCTCAGTAATGGAAAGCGAGGAGTGCTTCAGCGCATTCTGAACGAACTTCACGTTACCGTTGGTTCTCTTACTGGCCAGATCTGCGAAAGTATGTCTTGAGATATGTGTTGTTATATTTTTGGTGATTGTTCTCTCCGTGGCAATTTTTTTCAGATACTTGTTGACCAATGCTGTTTTGCTGTTGATCTCCTTTTTAAATTTCTCGTTTTCCTTTTTTATATCAATACTGTCATCCACAAGAGGTACGATATATTTTGAATCCACTTTTATGGACTTGAAGTAGTTAAGAATTACAACCAGCTGCGGGGTGAGTTTAAACGAATTCCAGGCACCTGTCTTGACCATCTCATATTCAATGCGGTCGCTCGCAACATCAGTCCATTTCAGCGTTAACAGATCCTCAATCCTCACTCCGGCAAGGTTAAAAGCCAGCAGAAAAACCTGCTGCGATGTTTTCATCAGGCTTCCGTGAGGATAATCTCCCTCAGCAAAATTTTTAAGCTCCTCCAGGTTCAGCCGTTCCTTCTTCGCTTTATTGGGACGGGGCATCGTGTAAGCCTTGAAAATATAATCACCGGGCTGCAGAATCCCTTCCTTGATGGCGCTGTTGAAAAATGCGCGGATGCGTTTGAGGTTGGAGTATACGGTCGATGATTTCAGTTCCTTTCCGTACAGAAAATTCTCAAACCGCTTAAGAATATGAACCGTGATCTGTTTAAATTCAAGGTCTCCCAGTTTCTGTAATTTTGTAAATTCCTTCCAGTTTTCAAGAACTGACTTATATCCTTTGCGCTGATTGTAATTCAGCATCAGGGCCATCTTCTGTTCCCAGTAAGTTGTAAGGGAGGAGGAAAAAGTGCCTCTGCCGAATTCATCAAGTAGGGTTTCCGGAGTTAATACCTTGTGCTGAACCAAACCGGCAAAGAGTATATCTTCATACTGATCAATGATGGCGCGGAGATCCGCGTTTATTTTATGATGATTGGGGTGATTAATCACCCATTTCATATTATGATTTTTGGAACGAAACTGTCGTTTATCCACCGACACACCGGCTTTGGTCCTTTTCTTTTTTCCGTCCTTGTCTTGGATGCGGACATAAATCTCAAATAAACCGTTTCTGTTGGGCTTGGTGGATAATTCAAGGGATGCTTTCACGTTGTTATAATTTGTGTTTTACACCTTAAAAGTATACAAAAATCCACCAAAATATCCACCTGTAAGCAAAAAATCCGCTGCAAGACATTGACTTACAGCGGATTTAAAGTTATTAACGTAGCCCGTAGGGGAATCGAACCCCTGTTACCAGGATGAAAACCTGACGTCCTAACCCCTAGACGAACGGGCCAAATATGATAAAGAACTGACGTTTTTCCCGAAATGGGAGCGCAAATGTAACAGTAAAAAGGTTTTCTGCAAAAATTATTTGAAAAACAACGTTCACCTTCAGTACTTAGCTTATTAGTAAGCCCTTGCAAACACTACGCGCTGTGTTGATGGCTTTCCGGTAAGAATGCATTTACCCTCTTCTTTCTTATTATCAAGTGGAATGCAACGAATCGTAGCTTTTGTTTTCTCCTTTATCGTTTCTTCGGTTTCTTTTGTGCCGTCCCAATGTGCATAAACAAAGCCACCCTTGCCTTCAATCTGGTTTACAAACTCCTCCCATGTATCAACATTGGTGGTGTTTTGCTCACGGAACGAAAGCGCTTTCTGGTAAAGATTACTTTGAATTTGTCCAAGCAGATGCTCAATTTTATGTGCTAAATCAGTCTGTTGGTAGGTTGCCTTTTCCTTTGTGTCTCTGCGAGCTAACTCTACTGTTCCGTTTTCCAAATCACGGGGACCAATAGCAATCCTCAATGGAACACCTTTAAATTCATATTCTGCAAATTTCCAACCGGGTTTATGCGTATCGCGGTTATCATATTTCACGCGAATACCAAGTGCTTCCAATGATTTTTTAATTTCAGATGCTTTATCGTTCAGCTTTGCCAATTCCTCGTCTGATTTATAAATAGGAACAATTACAACCTGATTAGGCGCCAATTTTGGAGGCAAAACCAAACCATTATCATCTGAATGTGCCATAATCAAAGCACCCATCAATCGTGTGGAAACACCCCATGAAGTAGCCCAAACATATTCTTGCTTGCCGTCTTTTCCTGTGAATTTTACATCAAAAGCTTTGGCGAAATTTTGTCCTAAAAAATGCGAAGTTCCTGCCTGCAAGGCTTTCCCGTCCTGCATCAGCGCTTCAATGCAATAGGTTTCAATAGCACCTGCAAAACGTTCGTTTTCTGATTTCACTCCTTTTAAAACCGGAAGTGCCAGAAAATTTTCAGCAAAATCAGCATAAACATTCAGCATTTTTTCAGCTTCTTCAACAGCTTCCTGCCTGGTTGCGTGTGCCGTATGTCCTTCCTGCCAAAGGAATTCAGCAGTTCTTAAAAACAATCGTGTCCTCATTTCCCAGCGTACCACATTCGCCCACTGATTAATCAGCAACGGCAAATCACGATACGATTGAATCCAACTGCGATAGGTATCCCAGATAATGGTTTCAGAAGTAGGGCGAACAATCAGTTCTTCTTCCAGTTTTGCATCTTCATCCACTACAATTTTACCATCGGGAGCGGTTTTAAGGCGATAGTGTGTTACCACAGCACATTCTTTGGCAAAACCTTCAACATGGCTTGCTTCTTTTGAGAAAAAAGACTTAGGAATAAACAACGGAAAATAGGCATTTTCATGCCCCGTATCTTTAAACATTTTGTCCAAAACGGCCTGCATCTTTTCCCAGATGCTGTAGCCATATGGTTTTATCACCATGCAGCCGCGCACAGCCGAGTTTTCAGCTAAATCAGCTTTGGTTACTATATCGTTGTACCACTTGGAATAATTCTCTTCTCGGGTTGAAAAATCTTTGCTCATAAATCTTGGTATGGTCTTTGTAAATTTGTAGCGGGCTTAAGTTTGATGCCCGGCAAAGTTAAAATTAAAAATCGCTGTCATGAACACATCTACTACTACAAAATTTCAAGGAGGAAAAACCATGAGAACTTTATCAATATTATTTGCAGCAACACTGCTAACGATTGCAGGTTGTAAATCAAGTTACTATTTAGGTGCATATAGCGATGATGATGTTTATACACCGGCAAGTCAGGCTTATCAGACCAACCCTGACAACTATACACCTGCTCAAAATAATCAGGGCAACAACCAACAACAAGATGATTATTACGACCCCAACGGTTACAGTAATAATTCAAACACGCAACAATATACCGACAGCACAACAGGTAATACGTACGTTACCAACAACAATTATTATGATGACCAGTTTGTATATGATGATTATTACGATTATTCATACGCAGCACGCATAAGAAGATTCCAAAATCCTTCTTATGGTTTCGGCTACTATAATAATTATTACACTAATTCTTACTACTATAACTACGATCCGTATTTTTATGGAACCAGCATTTATTCAAGCTATAACTTTTGGGGACCATCAATAACTTTTAACTATGGCTGGGGATCCTACCCATATGGTTATGGTGGCTGGGGTTCACCTTATTACGGTTACAACGGATTCAACTGCTACAATAACTGGTATGGAAACCCTTACAACAATGGTTGGGGTTATAACAATGGCTACTGGAATGGCTACAACAACGGTTATTGGAACGGCTATAATAACGGTTACTACAATGGTTATAATAACGGTTATTACAATAACTATTATAACACTTATGATAACAGCAGCAACTTCTATTACGGACACAGGAGTGTAAATCAGACAGGAAGTGGTTATGCAGGGAAAACTTCTTTCAAAGAACAATACATGTCTTCTGTTACTCAGGGAACTGTTACCGGAAGCAAATTGAATGTTGCTAACTATTCAAAAGAAACCAACAAACCAAACATTGATGGTTTCAATATCGGCAAAGAGAATGCTACCAAGGTTAAAGACCCGGTTTACAATCCGAATACAAAAGAGATTAAACCCGGAAACACTTCTGTTGGCAAGGAACAGCAAACACAGGGAACAAAAGAACTGGAGAAAAATCCTGGTGTTCAGCAAAACGGTGCCGACCGCTTTACAAAAGAAAATAATGTAAACGGTACAACACAACAAAGCAAAGAATTACCTAAACAAACGGAGTATGCAAAACCTGAAAATAATGCTGATAAATACAGCAGACCTCAGACAACAACTCAGCAACAACAAGGAGTTTATACCCGCCCTGAATCAAGCCGTATAGTGCCTAACCAGACACAACAGGCAAGACCTGAACAATACGTGGCTCCTGAAAGAACAAAGCCTCAGCAGGAATATTACCAGCGCAATAATGGCAACCAGCAGAATCAACAATACAACAGGAATGAAGGTTATCAGCAAAATCAGCAGCCTCAGAGGAATTATGACTACAACCAGTATAATAACCAGCGACAAAATAACAACAGCAAACCTCAGTATGAGCAGCAACAGAAGCCGAATAACAACAACCGCGGAAATGATTATAAACCTCAACAGAATGAGCGTCAGAACTTCAATCAGAACAATAACAACAACAAAGGTTTTGGCAATGGAAGCGGCAACAAAGGCGGTGGAAATTTCAACTCGGGTGGCTCAAACAGCAAAAGTGGCAGTGGCAGCGGAAACGGAAAAGGCCCAAGATAATTTTTGACCGATTTATTTCAGAAAACGGAAAATGAAAACAAAGATTTTAAACAGTATATTAGGTCTACTTGCACTATCAGCAACAGCACAAAATGAAGCAGATGCTTTGCGTTATTCGCAAACTTCACCAACCGGAACAGCTAGATTTGCTGGACTGGGTGGCGCTTTCGGAGCACTGGGAAGTGATTTCACAACACTGAGTTTCAATCCGGCAGGTATTGCTCTTTACCGAAGCAGCGAATTATCATTAACTCCTTCGCTTTACAACTCAACATCAACAGCTGATTACCGCGGAACCAGAACCAAAGACAATAAACTGAATTTCAATTTCGGAAGCTTAGGAGCTGTATTTACCCGCGTTAGAAATAAAGAGGGAAGCACTTATGGTTGGTTGAATTTCAATTTTGGTATTGGTTACAATCGTCTCAACAGTTTTCAAAACAGAGTTAGCATTGAAGGCAGAAATTTTGATCACTCTATTGCTGATGCCTTTGCAAGCCAGGCTTACGGAACATCTTACAGTGATTTGGCAAATTCAAATCCTTTTGATGCAAACCTGGCATGGCAAACATATGTTATAGATACAGCTTCAGGAGAGACCAGTATTTATAATACTCCCATGGGCAATTACGGTCAACTGCAAAAATTACAAGCAACTACCCGGGGCTCAATGGGTGAAACAGTAATTGCATTCGGAGGCAACTACAGTAACAAACTTTATCTTGGAGCAACAATAGGAATTCCAAACGTAAAATACACGCAAGAAAAAGTTTATGAAGAAACTGATGATTTAGACACAATACCACAATTTACCTCACTAAAATATACTGAAACACTGAAAACTTCTGGCAACGGTTTTAACCTGAAATTAGGTATTATTTATAGAATAACTGATTGGGTGCGCGTTGGTGGAGCGTTCCATACGCCAACCTACTTCAGGCTTACCGACAACTGGATATCCGGCATGAGTTCAAAAATTTATAATCAGGATTTTACAGCAGAATCTCCGGCAGGCAATTTTCAGTACACACTTACCACGCCTTTGAAAGCAATAGCAAGTGTAGGATTTATTGCAGGCAAAGCCGGACTAATAAGTGCTGATTATGAATACGTGAATTATTCCACAGCAAAATTGAATTCATCTAACTACAATTTTTCTGCTGAGAATAAAAATGTGAAAGACAATTATCACGGCACAGGAAATATCCGCATCGGAACAGAATGGAGATACAAAATCTTCAGCGCTCGTGCAGGTTATGCAATATTTGGAAGTCCTTATTCCAAAACATTTAAAATTGATAATTCAACCGCCTCTCTTGGTGCAGGTTTTCGCACAAAAGGTTTTTACATGGATGCTGCTTATCTGTTGAATTTCTCACAAAAGAACAGATATAACCTTTATGTGTTGGATGCAACAACAGCTGCTTCGGCAGAGGTAAATAATGTTGCAGGAAGCTTTATGCTTACGTTTGGAATCCGTTACTGATTATTTTTCAAACTCCTCCAATCGTTTTCTCCACTCGGGTAGAATTTCAATGGTTTTATTGTTTGCATAATTGTAGGCAACCATTACTGTTGAACCCGAAGAAACAATTTCGTTTTCGCCATTAACGTCACGCACAAAAAGATATTCTATATCAAAACTCTTTGTGCCCAAACGCGAGGTGCGGATGTAAACAAAAAGTTTATCGTGCAACATTACGGGCAATTTGAAATCAACCACGGCTTTGGCAAGAATAACACCATCAGTATTCCAGTTAATTGTGTTGCCGAAAACTTTATCAATATAGCTGATACGCGCAAGTTCCATATAAGAAAGGTAGTTGGAGTTGTTTACATGTCCCAGTGAATCGGTATCACAAAAACGTATTTGTATTGCAGCGTGGTGTTTATATGGAGGTATCATAATTTTAGAATAAGTGCGCAAAGATAAATTTGTAAACGCAACCTTTGTTACAGTTTCAGACCAACTGTGATATAAAAACTCCTTCCATCTGAAGGAATAATTCCGGGGCCGGGATAGCTTTCTGCCCTGCGTGTAAAATATTTATTGTTGGCTATGTTGTTTAATCCACCTGAGAAACTGAGTAATTTCCATGAATAGTTTACAGAAAAATCCATCACATAATAAGCAGGAATGATTCCGTAAACTCCGTTTGCGCTAAACTCTGCATTGGTGGCATCACTGAATTGTTTACCTGTATAAGAAAACTGATAAGTAGCCTGAAAATTTTTGCGCTTGAAAGTGATGCCTGATTTATTGGTAAATGCTGGAACCAGTTCCACCTTTTTATCATTGAAAGCAGCCTCGCTGCTATTAAAATAATGTGCATTAATAAATGAGCAATTGGTAAACACCGAAAGCATAGATTTTGATTTTGTACTTGAAAATAGTTTAAGCAAATCAAGTTCAGCAAAAACTTCAACTCCCATGTTGCGCGAATCTGCAATATTGGTGCGGTAACGGTAAACAACATAGGTATTACTATCCAAACGCAGATCAGCACCAATACGATTGTTATAAGAAATCATAAACAGGCTCACATCAAAGTTGAGCATTCTGTTTATGTTTCCGCGAACACCAAGGTCGGTGCTGTATCCTTTTTCGTCCTGCAAATTGGGGTCAACACGAAAATTGGGATTTACAATACGCATATCGCTGAACGTAATAGCGCGATAGTTTTGAGAAAAATTTCCGTAAAATTCAAGGCTGCTTGACGGTTTATAGCTCGCTCCTACTCCAAGCAAAACAAAATTGCGTGAACGATTTCGTTTATCAATTGTGTGTTCGCTGTAAATCACATTTCCTGCAAGGTCTTTATTTTCCAGATTGAAATATCCGTCTGAAGATGTGCTGATATATTCATAACGCACACCGGGTGTTACGCTGAACTCAGAAGTAATTGCAAAAATATTTTCAGCAAAAACAGAAATGTTTCTGCTAGGAAAAGTGTATGCAGAATGCTCTAAACTATCCGGATGCAGGTAATAGAAATCAGCATCGCTTCCATTGTTTCCAAGACCTTGCTTACGGTCGGTATATCCTTGATAATAACGAACACCTGCAAGAAATGTGCTGTGATTCCCAAACAGGTTATAGCCATACATAATGCGAGTTTCATTTCCGAAGTTCTGGTATTTATCCCAAAGCAAATCACGCTCTTCCATTGGGTCTGCTCTGCTGATAAGCCCGAGAAAACCAAGAGCAGCACGGTCAGCAATCAACCCAAAAAAACGGCTGTTTAGTTTTAATCGCTCGTTGAATTTATAATCCACCATCAGTGCAGTTAAATTCCAGTTCACGCGAAACCAGTTGCGTTCACGAATAGATTGTCGAGGGTCTTGCGCAAATGCTGCATCGGTAAGTCCACCGGGTTGTTGCGCGAGGTAGTGCATATATGTATGCTCCAGCGTAAACGATAATTTTTTATTAGCGTGAAAAACAACCGAAGCGTGAGCAGCATGATTATTGAAACCCGAATTAGGCCTCCAGCCATCACCGCGTTTAAACTGATAGTAGGCGTAATATCCAACCTTACCTTTTGTTCCGCTGATGCTGTTGAACGAATTAAACAAACCAAAAGAACCGGCAGTTTGTCGCAACACTGCTTCAAATGCTTTAGTTGGATTTGGCTTTTTGAAAACAAAATTGATGAAGCCGCCAAACTGTGTTCCATATTGCAATGATGCCGCACCACGAACAACTTCAATTTTTTCCAATGCTTCGGTTGGTGGTGAGTAATAACTTTCGGGATAGCCCAACGCATCTGCACTGATATCATATCCGTTTTGGCGGGTATTAAAATTAGATGTACGATTAGGACTTAACCCTCGCCCGCCAATTCCTATCTGCAAACCAGCTCCATCGCTTTCCCAAATATTTAACCCGGCAACTTTTGCAAAAACCTGACGACTGTTATTAGTGGCAAGGTTTGCAGCCACATCATCTAACATAATAACTTCAGATTTTTTACCTGCATAAATAGCCATTCCGTCAACAGGTTTCAATCGTGTAATACCAAAGTCATTTTCCTTTTCATTTATCACAACAACGTCATTCAGTTCACGCACCAATGGCTCTAATTCTATATTGATTTCTAATTTTTCGTCTTTGATATCAATGTATCGCTCCACTTTTTCGTAGCCATAAGCAAAATAAATCAACTTGTGACTGCCGTAACTTAAATGACGCAGATGATATTTTCCTTTTTCGTCACTGCGAATTGAGCGCGAAGAATTATTCAATAAAACCTCAGCCAGATATAGAGGTTCGCCAGTTTGTTTGTCAGTTATAATACCGTAAACCGAGCCTGCTGCATGAAATTCGTTATCAGGCAAAGGTGCCGGCTGGGCAAACGAATGCAAAATGCAAAATGCAGAATAGAGAATTATAAAAAATAAGAACCTGCCCAACTTCATCTCTCTGAGTAACCCAACTTGGTTTCTTCAAAAGGTAGTACCCATTTTTTTGAAGCAAAACATTCTTTCACTTTTGTCAAATCAACTGAACTATTAATAAAGGGTTTGCTGCCACTGCCATTCAGCGTTACAAAACTTTCAACTCTAACTTTCGGATTTACATAACCCTTCTTCTCATAGTCTGCAGCAAGAAAATGTGCAAACTGCAGAATCATGTCGGGTTGAGTTGAAAGCATTTTCTGCTGCTGGTGCGTTAAATAATGTGAGTTATCCACTTCACTTTCCTTTCCTGTTGTAGCATCTTTCACGTAGAAAAAAGCAGTGCCACCTTTTTCCATAAGCATTACACGCCATGAAAAACGGTAACCCTGTTCTGTCCAAAAAAGATTTCCGGGATAAAGCAGGTAACGAAAAGGCAGAAAAAGTTGAAAGACGAAATGCAGACACAATGCTGCAATCAACACCTTTCCGATAAGCGGACGGGAAAATGAAAAGCTAATATCCTGACGATGATTAAGAAGATTTTTTTTACCAAAAGAAAATAATTCAACAATCCGTTGAATAAGTTTCTTGTGAAATTCAGGCGAGAAAAAAATCAGTGTCACCAAAATCATAATGTAAGGGAACATGCCAATTACAGGCAAAATGATTGCGGTTGCAACATGAAAAATAATGACAAAAATGTATGCAACATTTCTTGTGCACTTATTAAAAAGAAAAAACGGAATCAGAATATCATACAAAGCACCAAACCAACTGAACACATAAGCCGTGAACTTGTAATTCAACAACTCGCCAACTAAAGGAAGATTAGATTTTGCAGGCAGCCAGATGGCAAGCGGCATGGCGCGGAAAAGCCAATCGTAGTTAAGCTTTGCGATGCCTGCAAAAAAATAAACAATGCCTAATTGCAGTTTAAAAATGTCCACCATCCAACTTGGAATTTGAGTTACCAACAGAGATGGCTTACGCAAAACATCCAATGAAAAATAGCGGTTGGCAGGAACCAACACAAGCAGTAAAGAAACAATACTTACAAAGTAATAATGATTGAGATAATTGCTCTTATCAATCAGTTCAACGTAGGTAAACAGAAGAAAAAAAGCGATTGATGAAAACCTGTAAAATAAGCCCAACATAACAAACAGTGCAGCAATTGCCATCAGCGCAAATACTGCATACATACCTGTTTCGCTCAACGACTTTATCCATTCAAAACCATAAAATGGGAAAAACAGTTTTGGTAAAATGTATTGTGTTTCAATCCATCCGTTAAGCCAGAATCGAATAACAGAGGCAAACATCATTCCTCCAAAAACAACGCGAAACACTGCCAGCGGGGCTATGTGCATGGTGGAAGCAAAATATTTCTTTACGCTATCAATCACCATCACCATCCTGATAAGTAATTAAAACGCTGAGTGCCGAAGGCATATCAGTTTTTAGCAAAACCACACCTTTCTGAATTTCGGTGTAAGCAGTGTTTACAATAGTCTGATTACTTACAACTGTTTCAGATAAAGGGTCGGGAACATTCTGCAAAGCAGCAATGGCAAGGTCTAACTGAGTTTTAATTGCATCTGAAAGTTGTCCGCTTCCGTGTTTTGCATCTAGGGCAATTAAATACTCGTCCAGTCCTAATCCATCTGCATCACCTGCTCCGAGGTACAAATTTTTTATTCCGTTGATGTGTTCTAATGCCAATTCAACTGAATATCCTGCATAATATGCTTCACATTTCTCGGGAAGTGCAACGCCTAATGTTTGCTTACCGGCAGGAATTCCGATGCGTGCATTTTTCAATTGTTCATAATCGTAATTGAGCTGGTTTACCAATTCACCTAAAGAACTTCCTACATCTGTTCCATCATTGCTGCTAAAAGTGTCAAGGTAATTTCCTGATGTTGGTTCCCAGCTATTTTTCACAGTATCAACAAGGTTTTTGGTGTCGTTTACCAAGGCAGCCAAATAATCTTTCCATGCCTGCGCCTCAGGGTTTGTTGTAAATCGTTCCAATACATCCGTATTGTTTTCAATGCGCTTGTGTAACAGATAATCAAGAGCAGGAAAGCCACGGGCATCAATGTTATTGGCTGCTTCCAGATTATAAGAACCTGAATTAATGTTGGTTTGAATTTGAGTGGTATCCGTTGGAAAAGTATTTACACTCATGCGCAACGAAACCTGCATAGCCGGACCAAATTCAAAAGCAGAACATTTTTGCCATGATAAATAAGCATTCTTAAATGTTGTTTGAAGTGTTGTCAGCTTTAAATTATCTGGTGCTGTTGTAAAATCGTTTGCAGCCTGTTGCAGTAAATTCATGTTATCAGATAAGTCGGTATAAGCAGGAATAATAATATTGCTGCCAATGTTTTCGAGCATTGCAGCACGGTCAAAATTCACATTCGTATTTTCTTCGGGATTACAGGAAGGAAAAACGAGCAATCCCGTTATAAGGCAGGATTGAATAGTGTTAGTTAAAATGTGTTTTAGTTTCATTAAAGTGTGTCTTTTATATCATCTAAACCATAAATAGAACTGAGCGCGTTTTTTGCAGCATTCAAATCATTAAGTGTAACGTTATAAAGGCTGTTGCCAATATGTGAGGCAATTTCATCAATTTGAGTTGTCGTAATTTTAGCGTTCAGGTTATACTTTAATGAATGTAAAAAACCAAGAAACTCTGACAGTGTATGGTTACGCAAAGCATCATCACCAAAATATTCGATTGATTCGTTTATTTCGTGAATTGCAGCAGCAGCAATTAATTGATCCCAGTTTTCACGAATGAAATTTATTTTTTCGTCACGGGTGGTATAATCCTTATTTGAAATTGCTGCTCTGCCTGCTAGAAAAGCATTCATCATTTTTGAATTACTACCCAAAACAGCGTTCAAATCGTTACAATATTCTCCCCAAAACAAAACATCTGTATTATTGGTTGGAAAATCAACAGGCACACCAAAATAACCGAAGGCTTCATCAAAATGGTGCTCCATTTCTGTGCCTTCTCCAGTAGTTATTGTATTATTGTCATCCTCCGAAATATTTTCAAGATAATTGCTTACTGCCTGATAATAATACACACCGCCCATTGTACTTTTTTCAATCATTTCAGTATAATCAAACCCATTGGCACTCAATACATATTTTTTATCCGGGTAAACAGAACTGGTTACAATTCCTGCAACACCGTTGCTGCCTTCAGTAACTGACTGGCTTGCCAAGGCAACGCTGTCTATAAATGATTCAATCAGTGATTGATCTCCAGCGTAGCATTTATCTTTCAATTGCTTTCCTGAATTATTTAACGTGACATCACTAAAGGGTGAACCATTGTTGGCAAACATATTCTTCAGAGTTGCTGAACTCAATGTGGTTCCCTGCGTGCGAGCTGTTTTCATGTAATCAACCATTTCTTCAAGCATTGAAAGGCGGAAAGTTTGTCCAGAATAATTTACATTAACAAAGTTGTAAGTAGTAGGAATTTCATACTGCGGTCCGTCATCATCGGGTTTGCAGGATTGAACAAGAACAAGACAAGCGGCAAGTACAGCGAATTGTGTAAGAGAAAATATATTTTTCATTAGGGTTTATATCTTTTGTTTAGAATGATTTTAAATAACGAGGACAAAAGTAGGTTTGACTTAAGGGGTGTGCAATACCCTAAATGAGGTAATTTTCACTTACAACCAAATACTATTTGACTACTCTTTATTGTGTTCGGTTAGGTTTCAGAGTACTCGTCAATGCCCTTACCGGAGATTAGAAGGTTAGCGAGAACTCGGTAGTGCTCTTACCGCAGATTAGAAGGCATAAGAGATCACGGAAATGGGGATAATTCTATTCTAAATCGTCATTCAGGATTTCATCGTCCAAAGATTTATCCTCTTTGGTTTTCTTTTCCGGAGATTTTGAGTCGTTCGATTTTTCTGATGATGTTTTAGTCTTTGAAGATGGGCTTGAAACAGTTTTTTCGGCTGGCACATACTTTTGTCCTTTTTCTTTCGAATTGCCTGTAAAAGTCATTTCAGATTTCACCTTATGCTTGGATGTTTCCCAGGTCATGGTTCCGTCAATCATATCGCCAAATACAGTTCCGCTGATAAGAAGGTATTCTTCTTTACTGTTTTTGATTGAACCCTTGAAATCAAATGTGCGGGCTTCACCGGTAGTGTCTGCTTTAGTAACTTCATAATCACCCTGCACAAAACCACCGTTATCAGCCATCATCATGTGTTTTGTTTTTATTTTACCGGAAGAAAAACCCAATTCATCAGAAAAAATTTTAGTCTTTTTTCCTCCCTTCATGGTAACTTCAATTAAGTAATTTTTTTTGTGCAGGTAGGGGTCTTTTACTTTTTTTTGTGCAAAAGATGAAGCAGTTAAACCTGTGAGAAGAATAAGAGCAGCAATGGTTTTAATAGTATTCATTTGGGTTTGATTAATTTTTTAAAATGGTAACGTGTCCTTTTTTTTCGCCTTGCTCAGGATCTGAAACTGAGAGAACATAAAAGTAGGTTCCTTCGGCAACTTTTTCACCATCCCAATCATTTTTGTAATCATCGGTATCATGAACTTTACGTCCCCATCGATTGTAAATTTTTATTCCGCTACCGGGATACTGGTCTAAGTTTCCTACAAAAAAAGTGTCGTTAAACCCATCACCGTTAGGTGTAAATATGTTTGGAACAATTACATCGCATTGCACTACCACTTCAATAGAATCGGAGTAAGCGAAATTGCCGCACGTATCGGTAACGGTTACAAAATACTTGGTTGTTTCAAGCGGAACAACTACTACTGAATCGCCAACACCTGCATCATTGCTCCAGGTAAATGTAAGTGGTCCGCTGCCTCCTGTTGCAGTTGCTTTAAGCGTTGCGGTCTCGTCAGGTGTGCAGATATTATAATCTTCTCCTTTAACCACTTTAATTGAGTCAACACTCTGAATAAAGATAGTTGCATAAAGAGTATCACCTCCGCAACCACTAATGAAATCAATGGTAAGTGTAATTGTTTCAATGCTGTCAGGAATGCCATCGACAAAAGCATCTACAAATAGCTGCTCGCTGAATTGTCCTTGAGGAATTACAATGCTGTCTGGTATTTGGTTGTAATCTAAACCCGGTATTGCTGTGCCTTGTATGTTAAAATTAATAGTAAAAGCCGAACTTGTATCAGGACGAAAAAAGGTAAATACCGCTGAACCGCAGCCTTCAACAATTGTTGAATCACCCGATGCAGAAGCTGTGGCTGTAATCTGAACCCCTGATGTTCCGAAACTTCCTGCTTCAAGAAAAACTCCCGAGTCATAAACACCATCACCGCCATCAGCAATTGCAATTTTTATGTGATACGTTTCACCGCACGCCACCACTGCCATAGCAGTTAATGGAGTTGTAAAACCATCGTATTGAACGGTTGAACCATTGCAGTTATCCACATAATACTGGCAGTTTGAACAGGGTCCGTTTGGACCTCCGAGATCACAATCATTGTCGCCATTATTCAAATCATTAATAGTTACAGGAGTTGTTGTTCCGGGAATAATAGCTACGTTTTGAGAATTACTAGAAAAAGGTCCGGAAATCCCAGGACCGGAAATAAAAAAACCGAATGCATCATTTACCAAACCACCCACAAATTCAGGGTATTCCTCTGATGCAAAAACATAATTAAATCTCAACGTATCTGAAGCCGGAACAAAATCAAACTCAAGCACAGAAGCATCAAAAGTGGTAACCCCGGAAATTATGTTTAAGTCTGCATCACCTGAGCGGTTGTTATCAATACCCTGACCACCCAAATTATTAGGACCTACTGCATTTGTCAGATTTCCGGTTGTCAGTAATATTCCGCTTGCTATGCCAATGTTACTGGCGGTACCATTAAAAGATCCTATTGCTGCAGGAGCTCCAGTATAAGTAACGTTACTAACAGAAACACCATTGCCTATTAATATGCTTTGCACTAACTGCAGGGGAGTTAATGAACCATTTACTGTAAGTTGGGCAAAACCTGAGTTTAATGAAAGCAAGAAAGCAATTGAGAGGAGGATTTTCTTCATTCTATAAATACAATTTTCATTGGCAAAAGCCAAAAGTAAGGAAAGAATTGAAAAGCTAACAGAGAAAGTAGTTATTCCGGGAATATTAACTTGTTAAATTCTTAGCTTTGCATGCACAATAATTATATTATAGATTTGACGTCTGCCTCACTTGCACCCATCTGTATATTTGTTTATAATCGACCACAGCATACTGAAAAAATGCTAAAAAGTCTTATGAGCAATCCGCTTTTTGAAGAAAGTGAAGTATTTGTTTTTGCGGATGGCCCAAAAGAAAATGCCGGTGCAGATGATCTTGCTAAAATTAATGATGTTAGGAAACTTTTTGAACCATTAAAGGAGAGGAAAAATGTTTTTTTTCGGTTTTCTGATAAGAATCTTGGACTTACAACTTCAATAGTTTCAGGAATTACTGAAATCGTTAATCAATTTGGAAAAATTATAGTGATTGAGGATGATTTGGAATTATCGTCTGGTTTCCTAAAGTATATGAATGACGCGCTTAACCTTTATGAGAATGAAGAAAGGGTGATGCATATTGGGGGGTATATGGCACCGCATAACTTAAATTTACCTGATACTTTTTTTCTTAAAGCTCCAACAATTTGGGGATGGGGTACATGGAAAAGAGCGTGGGATAAATTTGAAGTTAATGCATCAGTTTTATTAGAAAAAATTGAAAAAACGTTCGGAAAAAATTTTGCATTTAAATTGGATGTAAACGGGACTTATAATTACACTAAACAACTGAAAGACATTGCATCCGGAAAATTAGACACATGGGATATACAATGGGCTACAAGTGTTTATCTATACAGCGGATTATGCTTACACCCTAGTATTTCATTATCAAGAAACAATGGCTTTGATGGAAGCGGGGTGCACTGCTATCCTTCGGGAATTTATGAAAAACAAAAAATCGGAAATAGCACAACCGTAAATAAAGAAAAAGTAGTAATTTCCAGCTTAGGCGAAACAGCTTTGATGAATTTTCATATTGCAAAGACGAAACTAACATTTAGTGAACAAATAAGCAGCATTTATCATAAACTTGCCGCTATGTTACCGGCAAATGTGAAATTAGGAGTTAAGTCCTTTTATAAAAAAGCAAATCCTATTAAAACCAGTAAATAATGTTTGCAAGAAATAATAACAGTAGCAGTTTAAGTGATGCTGAAAAGAAATTAACCGAAGATATTTATTGTCGACAACTTCTAAATAACCTGTTTGAAGGCTACGAGCAATTACCGATTACTAAATCGTCAATGAGTTTTTTTGCAATTGCAATGATTATGAATGATATTCAGATTAATCACAGACAAAACATATTAGAATTTGGATCCGGACTATCAACCATACTTATATCAAGGCTGATAAAGAAAAATAATCTTCCGTGTAAGCTTTACTCGGTTGAGCATGATAAAAAGTGGTTTGACCTACTAAATTCCATTTTAAAGAAAGAAGGGACAATGGAAAATACTATTACTATTTTTTCTCCCCTCTGTGCTTCTGAAAAATCAAAGAATAATCTTGAATGGTATAACAATAAAATTATAAATACTCATATTTCAGAGAATCTTCTTTTTGATTTAGTTATCATAGATGGCCCCCCTGCCCATGAAAAGAGTAAATCATTAAGCCGTTACCCTGCATTGCCTTTCATAAAAAAGAAGCTAAATAAATCATATTCCATTTATTTAGATGATGCATCAAGAAAAGGAGAACAAGAAGTTATTAAATACTGGAAAGACGAGTTCAATTATTCATACAATCTCATTAATAACAGGATTGCTCTTTTTTCAGATGACAATTTCATTCAACACTCTTGCTTACCCTGTTAGTTAATGTCTGAATCGCTTCCATTAGTTTCAATTATTACACCTACGAAAAACAGATCATCACTGTTAAGAGAAACTATACTTGCTATTATTTCTCAAACCTATACTAATTGGGAAATGTTAATTATTGATGACTTTTCAACAGACAACACTGTTGATATGCTGAAAGAATTTTCTTCGGAAAATCGTATATTTTACCATCAGAGAAAAGAAGACACTGGAGGGGCGCAGGTATGCAGAAATATAGGTATAAAGTTGGCGAAGGGAGAATATATTATTTTTCTTGACTCGGATGATTTGCTGACTAAAATATGCCTTGAAGACAGAGTCGCATTTATTGCGGGAAACAAACAACTTGATTTTGCTGCTTTCCCAACAATCATATTCGGGTGGGAATTTCCTGATTACAATACCTATTGGAATTTACCAAATAATAAAGATGAGATTTGTCGTTTTTTAAATTGGGATCCCTCATGGGGTATTGTCTCTGTAATATGGAAAAAGTCAAGTCTTATAGCCATAGGAAAGTTTGATGAAAAAGTGTTGAGTTTTCAAGATATTGATATTCACCTGAGAGCTCTAATAAAGAATTTAAATTATGCTTATGTACCGGGTGAAATTGATTCATTTGTTCGCGAGCATGATGAAGAAAGAATTGGCATTCATTGTGCACAACCTAAACACCTCTACTCCCACGAACGGTTGTTAATACAACTTTATGAGGAGCTAATAAAGTCAGGTAAACTTACAGAAGACAGAAAGATAAGTCTTGCCGGATTTTATTTCCGAGTTTGCAATTTCTGGATACAACAAAATGATTTTAAAAAGGCACAACAACTCTGGAAACAAGTCGCAAAATTGAAATTGCTTAATAATTTTGTTTTCAATTCAGCTATTATTTATTTTCACTATCTTTCATTAAATAAAAAAGAACTTATTCCACTTTTTAGTCGATTACGCTTTATTTTTTACAAACTATTACCTTCAGTATTTTTCATAAAAAATAACACCTGGAAAAAACTCAAAAAGGTATAATGATTTGCTTGCTCAATAAATTCATTAAATAAAAAAGCCCAGCTATATTGCAGGGCTTTTTTATTAATTTAAGGAAATATTACTATTATTTCTCAACTTTTGAGTTGTTAATGTCTACATTTTTCTCGATAACGTTTACTCTGTTCAACACATTTTCCAAAGAAGCTTTCAAATCACTGATAGTCGATTTCTGACCATCAATAATTTTCTGTTGTTCTTTTATTGCTTCAATCAATACAGGAACAATGTGTCCGTATTCTACAGATTTGAAACCATCATCATCAGTTACAACCACCTCAGGAAGTATTTTCTCGATTTCCTGAGCAATTACACCAACCTGACGACCTTCTTCCAAACCTTTGTTAGGGAATTCAGTTGTTCTCCAATCATAGTATTTACCATTCATAGAAAGCACTTTGTTTAAAGCACCATCAATAGAGACAATATTCTTTTTCAATCTTACGTCAGATGTTTCATTGATACCTGTAGATTTTACTTTACCTACAACAACTAGGGCATTAGTAGCAGTTGCCAAACCACCAATACCAACTCCTAAGTTTGTGATGGTCATTTTATTATTATTACCAATCTGGATAGTACCAGCAGAAGCACCGTTATTGATATTTACAACGTTTGCTGCTGCACCATTAGCTATATTAACAGTAGAAAGACCTGCACCTGTTCCAAGATTCAAAGTTTGTGCTGCAGAAGAGGAACCGATAGTAATAGTGTGCGTTGCGGCTGCGCCTCCTAAGGTATATGCAAATCCTGTATTATCAATTAATGTTGTTTCAGTTAAAATACCACCCTGCTTAATAGTAACTGCTGCTGATCCATCATAAGTAGTTCCGGCACTAAGATATAAACCATTTTGAACTGTTAAATCAGCATTCATTGAAGCAACAGTTGACCATGTAGGAACACCTCCTGCTGTGGTAGTAAGTACTGAACTATTTACTGTAGGTAAAGCAACAACTGTATTTGCAGCTGAAGAATACAGTAACGTATTAATAGCTGTAGTTGCAGGATAGCTTGCAGTTGACCATGTTGGAGCACCTGTTGTATTGCTTTGCAATATTTGCCCTACAACAGTACCTGCTGCAGAAAAAGCGGAACCACCACCTGTACCATAGGCAATAGTACCTGCTGCACCTTGCAATGAAATAACAGGAGTAGTTGTACCAGTAGCAACGTTAATTGGGGATGTTCCGGTAACACTTGTTACTGTTCCAGAAGCTGCACTAGTCCAAGTTGGTGCTACGCCTGCACCACCCGAAGCAAGAACCTGTCCTGCAGTACCCCAAGAAGCATTAGTTAATATTCCGCCATAGAGTTCGACCCCTGAAGAAGTTCCATTATTAAAAATGGTAAACACTCTATTAGTACCTATTGATCCAGCTGCATCAACACCTGGCTTCCATACATAAAAATCAATTGCATTTGCAGTTCCTACAGTACTGTTATGTCTTGTTTTTATTGCATGTCTATAATTTTTAGTTCCAGAATACCCAAAGGTAATTTGAGATACATCGCTTGGTAAATTTTGTCCATCACCCATTCTTAAACTAAGAGCTACAGAATCTCCAGTACCTAATAATGTATTAGAACCAATGATATCTAAAATAGCATCTGTAGTAGCAAAATCGCCAACAGGAATACCAATACCAATATTAGTTCCATTATTTAGCAAATTACTATTAGCTATTGGAGTTGTGCCATTAAATCTAATTGTCTGAGCATCTGTTCCCGCCAGTAAATTTACTGTTCCTGCTCCGTTACCATATAATATTGAACCAGCAGTGAGTGTAGCAAGACCTGTACCACCATTGCCAACAGGTAAAATACCGGTAACCTCATCTACACCACCAGCCATATTTAAAGGGCTCCATGATGGAAGACCGCCTGTTGTATGCAATACATTACCGTTAGTTCCAGCAGGAAAACGCACTGCAGCAGCAGGTGCACCGGCTACGGGAGCATAAATCATATCTCCTGCATTTGTCATTGGGTTAGTTAATGTAGCAACCCAATCCAAAACACCAGCGGTAACACCTAATACTTGACCATTAACAGGGCCTGTTGCAAGGTCTAAAGGAACCATTGTTCTAAAAGTAGGAATTGCGTTTGCACCACTTGCAGGTCCTGAAAAAACTGTATTTGCAACTTGGGTTCCAAAATCAGCACCTGTAACTGCACCCCATGTAGGATTTCCTGAAGCATTACCATGTAAAACATTTGTTGTTGCACCCTGATTAGCAAAATCAGCAGAAGCTAATATGGCTGCTGTTCCTGAGGTAACAAGACCTTTAGCATTATACGTAACTTTAGTATTTGTTCCTGCTGTGGCTACGGTTGCCAAAGTTAATGCACCGGTATTGCTGATAGTTGCATCACCACTCATTGTTTGTTCTTGAGCAATGTTTGATGCATCACCAATCCATATTCTTCCATTTGTTAGAGCTGCTGCACCTGAAATTGTAGGAGCACCCCATGTTAAAGTACCTGTTCCATTATTTCTCAACACTCCTGAAGCGTGACCAGCCGGCCAAGAATAACCAGTCAAACCATTAATAGCAATTAAATTACCACTTGAATTTACCTGAAATAAATCTCCACTTCCAACTGTAAATAAAGAAGCAGGGTTTGCATCTCCAACACCAAAATTCCCGCTCGTATTAAATCTGCCGAACTCTGTAGGCGTACTTGTTCCGAAAATAATGTTCGATCCTTGTGTTCGTAAAGTTAAATCCTGAAATAGTGGTGCAGTTATTTGCTTAACAAAATCAAGGTCAGACTCAACATCAACTTGAGTTCCTGTAACATCAATATCGTTACCTGCAGTTGGTCCTGAACCGCCTCCAAATGTTGTCCAAACAGGAACACCTGGTGTACCTGAGTTATAGTAAAAACCAGGTGTATTATCAGTTTGATAAATTAACAAACTGGTAGCCGGAAGGCCTATAGCATTTCTCTGAGCCTGCGTCATTCTGGGCACAAGGAAACCTTTTGTTACAATATTCAAATCCAAAATGGCTGAGCCATCAGGAGCGGTTCCCGTTCCGGTAGCATTAATGCTAACACCTTGTGCGAAGGTTTGATTTGCTGTCAGCAACGCACAGATGGCAACTGCGCTAAGGATTGCTACTTTTTTTCCGAGTTGGTAAAAACGTTTTTTCATAGTTTTGAAATTATAACGAAATATTATTTTTCGCTGGTGTTAAACTGGGTTTGAAAAATTTCTGAAACAAATATAAAGCATTATTCTGAAATAAAAATTACAAAGATTCGCGAATTTTTAAGTTTCCAATAATTAAATTAATCTGCTCAAAAGTAGTATTTATTTGTAAAATCAATAGTTTTCGTAGTACTTTTGTGTCGCAAATAAACAAATAATTTATTTCCCAAGGGCTAAAATGAAGAAGGAAAATTCTCTTTTTGAACTGATTCATTCACTAAATAATAACGAAAAGCGCTATTTTATGCTTGAGGCTACCTCCAAGCGTAAGGATAGTAATCTCTCAAAATTGTTCGAATTTCTCTCCAGTCAGAAAACTTATAATGAAGAAGCAATTCTGAAAAAATTTGCTGATGAAAATTTTTCACAACAGCTTCATGTAACTAAAAATCATCTATACGAAGGCATACTCAAGTCCATGAGGGCTTTCAATATTGAGAAATCTCTTGATCACAAGCTAAAGAGCATGTTGCACGATGTTCAGTTTCTTTTTGATAAGCGTTTGGTTAATCAGGCAAAGACCATATTAAGAAGGGTAAAAAATCTTTCTGAGGAGCATGAGAAATATACAACCCAGTTAGAGGTTTTAGATTGGGAAGCAAAAATTCTTGCATCTCAGTTTTATGTAGGCAGTATTGAAAAAGATATTGACAACATTTCTGACAAGTATTATGAAATTCTTGAAAAGCTTCAGAATTCAAGGGAATACAATGATTTGCAGTCGAAAATGTTTAACAACTACTATAAAGAAGGTATTGAGCGCAAAAACGAGAACTACAAAACAAATGACCAAATCATTAATCAGTTTATTCTGAAAGATGAAAACCGCGCCCTGTCTTTTAAAGCACGTTGCTGTTTTTATAATATTCACTCCATTTATTATAAGATAAATAACAATTGGGAAAAGGCTTATGAATACAGAAAAAAACTTTTGCAGTTATTTGAAGAAAGTGAGCGCATAAGCCCGGAAGAAATGAATATGCATTTTGCTGCAATCAATAATTTATTGCCGGTAAGTCTGCATGCAGGCAACTACAAAGAAGTTGAAGACTTATTGGTGAAAATGCGCAACATCACCGAAAATTACCCTAAGGTAAAAGTTTCGGAAGATCTTGAAATGAAAATTTTCACACATTCCAATATTGCTGAACTTAGTCTGTTTGTGAGGATTGGAGAGGTTGATAAAGGATTAGAACTTATAGAAACAATAACTCCTTTTATAACTGAGAACGAACGGATAATCAGGAAATTTCCGCTGCTACACTTATATTATAATATAGCTTATTTCTATTTCTCCATTGGCAAATACTCTCAAGCTAATCAATGGATGAATAACATTCATAATGACAACAGCCTGAAATCAGTAGAAGATATCCATTCATCATCTCATATTCTTACTATGATTTTACAGTTTGAGCAAGGCAGGGATGAATTGCTCAGTTATCTGGCGCGATCAACACAACGCTACCTGAATAAGCTTGAAGGGCTGTACAATTTTGAGAATATCTTACTTTCATTTTTGAAGAAAAACACAACAATAACAACAAAAAAATCAAAGAAAGATTTACATAAGAACTTCAAAAAATTGCGCGAGCAACTTGAGAAAGCCCGGTACGAGCCGGGCGAAAGAAATTCTCTTTCAACTATTGATCTTTTAGCCTGGGTTGATAGCAAAATTGAAGGCATTCCTTTTCATGAAATTATGAAAAGGAATGCGCTTCAGCGATGATTACCGAACTACAGTTACTTTCCTTGTAACCACATTTTCTCCTGATTTAAGATTCAGGAAATACACACCGGCTGATAGTTTTGAAACATCCAATGTATATTTCTGAAAACCGGAAGAAGTTTTTCCTTCGTTGATTGATTTTACCAATTGTCCGGCTGAACTAAATAACTGAATACTTAAGTTTTCACTCTGTTTTAGTTCAAACGAAATAGTGATATTTTCTTTTGCCGGAACAGGATAAACATTGAAATGGCTTACATTATTTTCTTCAACGTAGTTGTCATCAATTCCTTCTTCATACAATTTAAGGTCGTCAATTGCAGCTTCTATAAGACTTCCGCCATCAAGGTTTTGTCCTAATCTTGTGCTGTCAGATGCAATAAATCTAACCTGAAAATTGGAGGTAAGCTGAACGTAGTCAGATACGCGGAATGCATATCTTCTCCAGTTGCGTTCTCCGGTTAAGGTATTTTCAACGTATTCCCAGTTTGTTCCGTCATCCGAAACCTGCACCTGCCACCAGTCAGCACCAGGGTTTGCACCTGTAGGAGGATTATTGGTGTACCATTTCATAAATGAGAAAAGAGGATTGGTATAGCCCGTTAAATCAAAAACCGGTGAAACCAATGTTGTATGCCCGTCATCTACGTCACTTTCTCCAACTCCTGCAGAGCTTGAACTTGCATTACCTGTAAGGGCGCATGCTATTCCTCCGGGTGTAGTTTGTTCATCCGTTTGCACAATATTTCCGTCAGAAAAAGAGCCCATTGGAATATCAATTACCCAACTACCTGTTCCATTGTTATCAGAAGGTAAGCCCTCTGTCCATTGGCCTTGCGTGTTGTCAAAATCTTCGGTGCTTTCCAGATTAAAACCATTCAGAATAAAATAAGGTGTATTAGGATATGGATCAACTTCAGCTGCTACAGGCAATACAGAAGACAGAACACCATTGAGATTTTCCAAGGCAAGATAATAGGAGATCAACGTTCCCAATGGCTGCGCAGGAATTTGAGCCGTGTAATTATTTCCGCCTGTGTTATTCAATGAAGCAGCAGTCCATGCACCGTTTCTGTTTAGTTTGTAAAACAACTTAGCATCTTCCAGTGCCCATGGATATTGTAGTGTAATGGTAGCATTGATATCAATGGGTGTGCTTCCGTTGTTTGCAGTTATTGCATTGTGATTAAGCGTTGCATTGGAAAGCAATGTTATACCGTGACGGTCAAACGCATTAACAATATCAAGGTCATTGGGTGTTCCGTTTGTGATATCATTATCGCCTCCGTTGCTTACGGCATCATCTTCTGTTAATGCTTCAATAAGAATATCAACATACACCTGTCCTTCATCACCGTCAGGTCCGGTAACTGCGGCATTAAATGTTTCGGCATAAAGCGCCATCATTTGCTGAATGTTCCCGAGGTTAACTCCCAAATCCCACCATGCTCCGGCAATGATTTCGCCATCATTATGCACCTCACCGGAAATATCCTGAGGATAAACCATTGGCTCCTGATCGTATCTTCTGATAAAGCTGGTTGCATCGGTTGAACTGTTGCCAATTCCAAGTACACCGGTTTGTGTAATGCCCAAGGCCCATACATCTGCATAGCCCTCGCCCATTGCTCCGTTTTGAAAAAAGGCTCCTACTGACTGATAATATTTGTCATTAATTCCATGTCCGTATTCGTGATAAACCACATCACCGATTTGAGCAAAAGATGCGCAACCGTTTGCCGCTGCATAAAAATTAATGGACGAGCCATCGTAAAATGCATTGCAATTATCTGTTGTAAGGTCAACATTGGTAGGCAGGGCATTATCCATATCGGTGAAAGAGGGATAGAATGTTTTCATGTAATCGTGCACAATGTTTACATGGTAATAAGCCGAAAGCTCGCGGATGTTTGCATCGCTGTCGAAGTTGATGGCGTTGGCTCCGTTTACAAGGGTAGCATCAAATGTAGGTGTTACTCCGTTTGTGCGCACTGAACTCCACAGACCTTCTAACTCAAAGGTTGTTGCTCCCGTATTTAATCCTGTCAGGTTGCCTGAAGCATCGGTATAAGCGGTATTGCCGCCTTGCGTAACTTTTAAATTCACCAACGGATTTACCGAACTTGGGTCGTAGTTATGCGTGGTGTAAAGCGTTCCTGTAACATTTACTTCAGCGCCACCGGGTGTTGGGTGAAAATGCGAAACCAGATTTTTGCGCATCACTACATCGCCTGTTGCTGCATCTACCAGCGTTTTGTATTTGGCAGGAACACCGCTTGCATCCACTGTTTTAATCAAAAATTCGTACACTAATTTGTAAACATTTCTTTTGAATTGGGGAACGGGAAGAATGCTGAGTTCATCTGTTGCAACTACGCTGATAATTGTTCCTTCCAGGTTTTCTTTTGCTTTAAGCAATGCTTCACTTTCTGAAATTGCCGGAATAGTTGAAACAGTAATATCACTGAAAACATCAGCACCGAAGAGCACTACTCTTCCATCGTTTGTTAGCTTAACTGTAAAGCGACTATTCAACACGTTCAATCCATTGTGAACCTGCGTAAAGTTTACATATTCGTAGTTCTCGGATTTTACCGCACTCACAAAATTCAACTCGGCAGCAGGTATGTTAAATCCCTGCAAATGGGTGCCGATAAAATTAAGTGCACGGCCTTTTCCATCAACTCCAAAAACCGAAATCGGTTTTCCGAAAGCGCGATGAGGGCGTGAGTTTTCTTCGTTAAAAATAACGAACCATGTTCCGTTCTGCTGCACAAAATTTTGCCAATTGGCGCGGTTGCGCAATTCGTTTTGCAACTCCACATCGGGCATACGTTTGTTGTCTGTTATAAAACGGATTTCGTTTTTATCGTTGGTGGATTCTACTCCGCCCGAGGCGAAAGAAGAAAAGTAAATTGTGGAATTGAAAATCAGGAATGCAGCAAGAAAAATCTGTCTCATCATTATGATATTAGTTTTAACGTTTTTTATGAAATTTTAACAAACCTAAACTAAAAAATCAATTTCATCAACATCAATTTGGGAATTTGCAGAATTCAACCGACCAATGGTTTTTATTAACCATAATCAAATTGTAAATTGAATAGATAATCAGACTAAAACCTCGCAATCAGCTTCACATTCAACTGCCGCGCGGTAAGGTAATTGGGTATGGCATATTGCCTGCCCGTAACATCGGCAACCCACAGATAAGAGATGGTATTATTTACCTGAAGCAAGTTAAAAACCTCCATGCTCAGCCAAACCGAGCTCAGGTGTTTCAGCGGATTTTTAGGGCCTAATAATTTTTTCTTTTCGCCCAGCAATTGATACGAGAAACCAAGGTCAACCCTGCGATAAGGCGGTATGCGCAAGGTGTCTTTATAGCGGTCGTACGATGGCGGACCAAAAGGCAAACCGCTACCAAACAGAAAATTAAGATGCACTTTCAAGGATGGCACTCTGGGAATATAATCCTGAAAGAAAATACCAAAGTTCACGCGTTGGTCGGTAGGGCGCGGAATATAACCGGGCTCATAGCGAATGGAATCTACCGCAACTGTATTGATGGTATATCCCGGAATAATTTTGTCGCCATCAGAATTAAAGCGGTCGTAATAAAAATCATCTTTTATGTCTTCCTGCGTTTGCATAATTGACATGGTAAACCACGATTCAATGCCTTTCACAAATTCACCGTTAACCCGCAAATCCAGTCCGGTGGCATAACCGCGTGCATTGTTATTAGCATAATAGCGGATACGCACATTGTCAATTTCGTAAGGTATAAGGTTGTCCATGTATTTATAATACACCTCGGCAACCAATTTAAACGGGCGTTTCCATGCCGTGAAATTGTAGTCGCCTCCCAACACAAAATGAATGGATTCCTGTGCCTTGATATTGCGGTTCAATTCTCCGTAAAGATTTCTCAACTCACGGTAAAATGGCGGCTGGTAATAATATCCTGCCGAAAAACGAAAGAGAATATTTCTCTTTTTCCAATCGGGCTGATACGACAATGTGGCGCGCGGACTAACCAATAACTGATTATTCAAATCCCAGTAATTAAAACGTGCACCATAGTGCAGCGCAAAGTTGGAGCTGTCACTAAAATGCCAGTCCTGCTCTAAATAACCCGAGTAGCGATTTGTCTCCAGAACATTAATTGCCTTGTAAACATATTTGAGGTTTATTTCATCACCCGGTTGCTGCGGAATGGAATAGCCGGCAGAGTCAATTAAATTCCACTCATTCAGTTCATCATTTATATACTCGTGTTGATATTTTACGCCCCACAAAATTCTGCTCTTGGGCAAAGTAAGCCAGCCTTTGTGTTCGGCATTTACAACCAAAGCACTCAGGTAATTGCGTGCGTGGTTAAGGTATGCTCCTACCCCACGATTGAATTTAACTTCGCCCAGATTATCGGAACCAAAATTATTTTCCAGCTGGTCGAGCCAGTATTCTCCACTTACATCAAAGGTTTCGCTCTCATTTGAATTAAATGCGGAAGTAATAAATTTTATTTTCAGATTTGTTTTTGGCCGCCATGTAGCCGCCAACGCGCCCATTGCAGTTTCAAAACTGTTTACCTCTTGCCCGTCAAAATAAACGGTAAGGCGCAACGCCTCATTGATGGTACCAAAATCGGTTTCTCTGTCCTGCGGAACAAACGTGTATTTGTTTCGGTTGTAATTCGCCATTACTTCAAAAGTCAGTTTGGTGCTTGCATCAAAAGTCAGCAAGGTCTGGATATCAGTAAAACGCGGCTGATAGGCACCTTTTGTGTCTAAACTGGTGAGCACATATTTATTGGTGCGTTGCCTTACACCAAATAAAAAAGAAAAGCGTTTATCTTTTGTAACACCTTCCAGATGTGCAGCCACACCAAGTAAACTTGCTGTGGCCGAACCCGCAAACTCTCGTGGTCTTTTATACGTGATGTCAAGCACCGAAGACATTTTGTCGCCATATTTTGCATCAAAACCACCGGCTGAAAAAAGGATGGATGAAACCAGATCTGAATTCACAAAACTCAAGCCTTCCTGTTGTCCTGCGCGCACAAGAAAAGGGCGATAGATTTCAATATCGTTTACATAAATAAGGTTCTCGTCATAATTTCCTCCACGCACATTATATTGAGAACTTGTCTCGTTATTAGAAGAAACACCCGGCAATGTTTTCAGCAAAGCAAATACACCCTCACCCGATGTAGGAATTACCGAAGCTGCTTTCGGGTCAATGCGGTTAAGAGTTGTCTGGCGGGTTTCTTTATCTTCAATAGTAGCAGTTACCAACTCAGTTGAAGCACCTGAAAGCGTTGTATTCAGCTCATAACGTTCGCCCGGCTTCAGTTTCACTGTATAGACTTTGGTTTCGTAACCAAGGTGAGAAACAGCTACAGTTAGTCGTTCACCTGCACGAACTTTCAACTCAAATTTCCCGGCATTGTCAGTAGAAATACCAACCGAAAGTCCGTTCACAGAAATGTTCACAAGCTCAAGCACTTTGCCGGTTGTGTCTTTTACCTGACCATACACAACAGCTTCGCTCTGACTGAAAGCCAGTGAAGCATACACGAACGAAATAAAAAATAAAAAAAACCTTTTCATAAGCCTCAACCCCTGCCCCTCTCAAAGGGAGAGGGGAGCAGAGTGTTAAAAAAATTAAAAATCTAAAGTAAAGGTTTCTTCGATAATGTGCTGTTTTTGTTCCTCCCCTTTGGGGAGGTTAGGTGGGGCTTATTATTGTTTTTTCTTAAAATCTCCGTTTTTCCAGGCTTGAATAAATTTAGCCCACGCAATGGGGTTCAAAATATTTTGTGGAGGCAGTTGTCCTGCATAATACAACTGATCGGTTTGGCCTTTGATATAATTTTTGTAATTCATGCTTCCATCCATTCCAACTGCATAATACAAACGCATCATTTCTTCCTTTGAAAGATTTTTGTTGGCAATCGCCAAATCATCATCAGGAATTTTCAGGTTCAGAAAAGCATTTTTGAATTGCTCACGCGAAGGCCATGGAAAAATGATGGCTTCATCCAACTCATAAATTTCGGCCTCCATAATTTTTATGAGCGAATATTTATTGCTGGTCAAAGTATCCGGAATTACAAAATATGCTTTTCTGAAACCCAATGCCGAGAATTGAATGGTATCACCTTTCTGCGCCACAAATGAGAAATAACCAAAGTAATCACTGATAGTTCCGTGGCGCGAATTTTTGGCAATAATATTTGCAAACGATACATGCTGAAGACTGTCGCTTGTTAAAACAACACCCGAAATCTGAACAAGATTATTGTCAATGCTCTGCGCCAAAGTAACTATAGAAAATAGAAGATAGAAAATAGAAAATAGAAAATAGCGTTTCATTAGCTGTAGATAGAAAATAGTTTATGTGGTTCTGTTTTGTTTAGCAGTAACTAATGACTTACTTATTATCTTAATCAGTTCAAGATTTTCGGGAAGAAGCAACTTCAAATCATCATCATCTTTAGATAATAATTGCGATTTAAGGATTAATCGCAACCAATAATATGCTTCTCTTAATTCTTTTAAAACAACTTGTGATTTATGTATGAAATCTGCTTTGGATTCCGCACCAATAGATTCTTCATAGTTAGCACCTGCTGACGAACCTGAACGAAATAATTGTCCGTAAATATGTTTACCTGTATAAGTTGAACAAAGTTTAGAATCAAGTTTAATGATACGCGCAGCAAATTCCAGCAATCGCTCAACCATTTGATCTCTAAAATTATTCCCGCTTTCTTCCATTATAGTTTAACAACAATTTTCTATTACCTATCTTCTATTTGCTATTTTCTATCAAACATCCTGTTTGTAATAACTAATTATAAATGCAATTATTGTGCATGCCCGAATTTGCGAATCCTTTTAACACTTCCAACAAACTGTTTACTATTCCTTCATTCTCGGGTCCGTCCAGCCAGCTGTAAACTGTGTCTAAACATTGCTGCACATCTTCGTTTACAAAAGGTCCGGGCATGTTTTCAATTACAGTGAATGCTTCTATACTTATCAGGTAATCCTCATCCAGAACAAGGTCAACAAAAAACGGAAGTTGCACGCTGAAATTCAAACCATTTTCCCAACACGCTGCTACCAAAACCTGCTTGGTGTCTTTATCATTTGTTTCGTCAATAATACTTTTCAGCACCTCAACCGATTCAGGATTTTTTAAATCGAAGAAAATAGTTCGTGCTGCGGAAAGCACTTCACGATTGCGGTTTTTAGTAATCAGGCGGGCAAGCTCAGGTAAAATCTCAGGGCTGCCGTTACGACCAATCTCATCAATAGCTTCCAGCACCTGACCATCGTGTCCTGAGCGCAATTTTGCAACCAACTTATTAAACGTTTCCTGTTTCAATTTTTAAATTTGGGAGGACGAAAATAAACATTTAGGCGCGTTCACCGAAAATAGCGCTGCCAATTCTCACCAACGTGCTGCCTTCTTCAATAGCGATTTTGTAGTCGCCCGACATTCCCATTGACAGTTCTTTGAAGTCTTTTGAAGTGCGGAAATCCTGTTCTTTCAATGTTGTAAAAATCCCCTGCAACTCACGAAATTCTTTCCTGACAATGCTCTCATCGTCTGTCAGTGTTGCCATTCCCATTACTCCGCAAATTTTCACGTTCTTCATTTCACGAAATTTTTCAGAATGAATCAACGCAACAACTTCTTCAAAACTTAACCCAAATTTTGTTTCTTCTTTGGCAATGTGAAATTGCAGTAAACACGAAATTGTCCGTCCGCATTTTGCTGCTTCTTTATTTATTGTCTCTAATAATTCAAGGCTGTCAACCGAATGAATTAAACTGATAAACTGGGCTATGTATTTTACTTTATTTTTTTGCAGATGCCCAATGAGATGCCACTCAATATCATTAGGCAGCAGCGGCTGTTTTTGTGTTAATTCCTGCACACGATTTTCGCTAAAGACGCGTTGTCCTGCATCGTATGCTTCCTGAATTGATTTTACGGGTTTGGTTTTCGAAACAGCAACAAGTCTTACGTTCGCAGGAATTGCAGAACGCAGAGCATTCAGATTTTCAGCAACACTCATTAAAAATTAAAACAACCCATTAATCTCTGCATCAATCTTGCGGACTATCTCGCCAAGATGTTCAGGATTTTCAGAAAATTTATTGTTATCCACATCAATAATCAACACCTTACCTTGCTCATAAGTTGAAATCCATGCTTCGTAACGTTCGTTCAATCTTTTCAGATAATCGATGCGAATTGATTCTTCATAAACTCTTCCGCGTTTTTGAATTTGTGTAACCAATGTCGGCACCGAAGCACGCAGGTAAATCATCAAATCTGGAGCTTGCACAAACGTGTTCATCAACTTGAATAATGAAAAATAATTATCAAAATCACGAGTGGTCATCAGACCCATTGAGTGAAGATTGGGAGCAAAAATATACGCGTCTTCAAAAATTGTTCTGTCCTGAATAACCGTCTTCTTCCCTTTACGAAATTCCAAAACCTGACTGAAACGTTTGTTCAGGAAATACACTTGCAGGTTGAATGACCAGCGCTGCATCTCTTCATAAAAATCATTCAGATAAGGATTGTCATCTGCATCTTCAAAGTGCGCATCCCATTTATAATGCTTGGCAAGCAAAGTGGTTAGTGTTGTTTTTCCTGAGCCGATGTTTCCTGCTACTGCTATATGCATATTTCAGATGTGTGATAGTGATGTTTGGTTTGAGATAGTGTGCGAAAGTAAAAAAATCAATCAACGTAAAACGAAAAAATGATTTTCATTTCACTTCATAAACTTTCAGACTTTCTTTTGTAAGAATCATCAGCTTTTCTTTTTCTACTCGCAGCATTTGAATTTCATCAGCCGGAATTTCCACTTCCGCTTGCTGCAATGTTTTAAGATTGTAGCTCTGTAATTTACCATCATTGAAATACAAAAGATTGTCGCCCGCAATCTGAAAATCTTTCAAGCCTTTCAGTGGAATAGTTTTAAAATAGGTGCCGAAAATATCAAACACCAACACTCCTGTTTCAGGATTATTCAGGTAAACCCAATCGCCTGATTCGTGAAGAAAATTCGGTTGCGGCTCGTAACCGATATTCTGATTGATGTTGCGAGCTTCCTGAGTTTTATCAAAGGCCTGATTAAAACGAATCAACGAAAAACTGATTTGATCATAAACCCAAAAACCATTGTCGAATGAAGTACAGGCAAGCGTTGATTGTTCAAGACCTAAATCCTGCAAATAAATTACTCCACGGTTCTCTGAAAGTTGATTGTCCAGAATTTGAATTTTTGAAAAATCACGGTAAAATAGAAGCAATTTTAAAGGATTGGTAGCATCTACGGAAGTTATGTTTCCTAACATCAGATTACTGAATCGGTTGAATAGTTTTCCGTTGGGTAAATACTTAAAAATCTCGTTGCCTTTAATAATGTAAGCGTTACCAAGATTGTCTGAAGTAAAGTAATCAGCCTTCACCGCAACCTCTGTGGCAAGTGAGTATTGCGCAAAAAGTTTTACCGAAAATAAAAAGAAAAAAATTAGAAGTTGAACCGATTTCATAAGATATTTGCCCGGATGAAAGTAGAAAAAATTTACTTTCGTGAACTAACACTTCAAAACCATGCCATCATTTGACATCGTAAGCAAAGTTGATTTGCAAAGCTTAGACAACGCGATTAATACCGTGCGAAAAGAAATACTCACTCGCTGGGATTTTCGTGATTCAAAAACCGAAATTGATTTGGATAAAAAAGCCATGAACATACATGTGCTTACCGAAGACGAAATGAAAATAAGCCAAATTGGTGATATCATTATTTCACGCTGCATGAAACAGGGAATCAGCGGTGAAAGTCTTGACTTCGGCAAGGAGCAGTACGCTTCAGGAAACATGGTAAAAAAAGACATAAAAATAAAACAGGGAATTGATAAAGAAACTTCCAAGAAGGTTGCGAAATCAATCAAAGAAACCGGTTTGAAAGTACAGACTTCTATTATGGAAGACCAAGTACGTGTTACCGGCAAAAAACTTGACGATTTGCAAGCCGTAATGGCGCATTGCAGAGCAGGCGAGTTTGGAATTCCGCTTCAGTTCGACAATATGAAAAGCTGATATTTTGCGGCTTCTATCGTTCATTTTTATTTTTCTATTTCTCTGCAAACAAGCATCTGCTCAGCAAAACCGATTTCCTGAGTTGCGCGACACCGCAAAAAAATCAGAATTCTTCTGGTTTCCTTTAATTATGTATGCGCCTGAAACACGTCTTGCATTTGGACTTGGCGAAGCATTCACGTTCAAAACTTCAAGAAAAGATTCACTCACGCGCCCTTCAAAAATTACAGGAACACAGCTGTATACACTAAATAAACAGTTGTTGGCAAATCTGCTAAGTGATATTTATACCAATGGTAATAAATACCACATCGTTTCTTATGTCAGTTTTCAGCGCTTTCCTAACCGTTTTTATGGAATAGGAAACAACACCGACAAAACCTACGAAAAGTATGATGCCGTGTTTGTAGATTTTAAAAACACCTTTGAAAGAAGATTTACAAAAAACTTTTTTGCAGGCATAACACAGAACTACCGCTACTGCGATATAATCAGCTATTTGTCTTACGGTGAGTTTGCCAGAAAAAGTATTCCCGGTGAAAATGGCGGGCATATTTCCGGTTTCGGACTTAACGCAAGTTTTGATAACCGCGATAATGTTTTTTATCCTTCAAAAGGTAATTACTTTAAATTTACATGGATGCTTTATGACAAAGCGTTCGGAAGTAATTATAGTTTTAGAAATTATACCCTTGATTTGCGGAAGTTCATTAGTGTTTACAAAGAAAACATTCTGGCACTTCAACTTTATGCTGAACATGGGAACGGAACTATTCCTTTCCACATGCTAAGTATGATGGGAGGCACACAACTGATGCGCGGATTTTTTCAGGGACGTTTTCGAGATAAAAACGTATTAGCTATTCAGGCAGAAGCGCGCATCCCGGTTTGGAAAAGATTTTCACTGGCTGTCTTTGGGAGTGTTGGAGAAGTAAGCCCAAGTATAAATCAATTTGCGTTGAATAAAATGAAACTTACAGGTGGCGCAGGAATAAGAATGCGTCTGCTGAAAACACAAAAAGTGAATATACGCCTTGATGCCGGTTTCGGGAAAGACAGTTACGGAATTTATCTGGATTTTTCAGAGGCGTTTTAGCAAGGGGCTAAACATTTTAGATTTTCTTATGTTTGCACCCCTTTTAATTTTTACAATTAGTTAAATCTTTTTAAAATGTCACTGAATAAAATAGTTGAAATTCTTGGCAAGGATGCCGACAACCTGCTGAAACACGAATGCAAAACGGTGGATAAAAACACACTCACCCTTCCCGGTGGTGATTTTGTTGACCGCGTTTTCCCTGATAGCAATCGCAGTAATCAGGTGTTGCGCAGCATCAATGCACTTTATAACCATGGGCGTTTGGCAGGAACGGGCTATGTTTCTATTCTACCGGTTGACCAGGGAATTGAGCACAGCGCAGGAGCTTCTTTTGCTCCAAACCCGGCTTTTTTTGACCCCGAAAATATTGTAAAACTGGCGATTGAAGGCGGATGCAACGCTGTTGCATCTACTTTTGGCGGACTTGCATTATGCTCCAGAAAATATGCTCACAAAATTCCTTTTATTGTAAAAATAAACCACAATGAGTTTCTTACTTACCCGAATAAATTTGACCAAATCATGTTTGGTTCTGTAGAAGAAGCATGGAATTTAGGCGCAGTTGCAGTGGGCGCAACCATATACTTTGGTTCTGAAGAATCAGGTCGTCAGATTGTGGAAGTTGCGGAAGCCTTTGAAAGAGCCCACGAATTAGGAATGGCAACCATTCTCTGGTGCTACATGAGAAATAATGGCTTCAAAAAAGATGGTGTTGATTATCACACAGCAGCAGATTTGACAGGACAAGCCAATCATTTGGGTGTTACCATTCAGGCAGATATTATCAAACAAAAATTGCCAACGAATAATGGCGGTTATAATGCTTTAAATTTTGGCAAAACCCATAAAAAAGTTTACAGCGATTTGAGCAGCGACCACCCGATTGACCTTACCCGTTATCAGGTATTGAATTGCTACAGCGGAAAAATCGGTTTGATTAATTCAGGAGGAGCATCAACAGGAGCGGCTCAAAGCGATTTGTCAGAAGCCGTTGCAACTGCAGTTATCAATAAAAGAGCGGGCGGACACGGGTTAATTTCAGGACGCAAAGCTTTCCAGAAACCCTTTAAAGACGGCATCAGTCTGCTGAACTCAATTCAGGATGTATATCTTGAAAAACAGATTACGATTGCTTAAATAAATAATGTCTGAAAAAGTAAGTTGGTTTAAACGTATTCGCGGAGGCATTACTACCTCAACTAGGGAGAAGAAAGAAGCTCCCGAGGGATTGTGGTATAAATGTCCTTCGTGTAAACACATAGTTGATACCAATGATAATGCAATACATTTATGGGTTTGCCAGAAATGCAATCATCACCAGCGCATTGGCTCTGCAGAATATTTTGGAATTTTATTTGACGAAGGAAAATTCAAAGAAGTAAATGCTAACCTTGTTTCTGCCGATCCGCTTAATTTTTCTGACACGCAGAAATATACAGAGCGTTTAGCAGCTTCAGAAAAGAAAACGGGTTTGAAAGACGCCATTTCCACTGCAACCGGAAAAATTGAAGGCGTTGAAACAATGGTTGCCTGCATGGATTTTACCTTTATTGGTGGTTCAATGGGTGCCGTGGTGGGCGAAAAAATTTCACGCGCCATTGATTGCTGCATAAAAAAGAAAACGCCTTTGATCATTATCTCAAAATCAGGAGGTGCACGAATGATGGAGGCTGCTCACTCACTGATGCAAATGGCTAAAACTTCGGTTAAACTTGCTCAACTTAGCAAGGCGAAAATTCCTTATATATCCTTAATTACCGACCCTACAACGGGTGGAGTTACAGCTTCTTTTGCCATGTTAGGAGATCTGAATATAGCAGAGCCCGGTGCATTAATAGGTTTTGCAGGTCCCCGCGTGGTAAGGGAAACCATAGGAAAAGACCTGCCAAAAGACTTCCAAACCTCTGAATTCCTTCTGGAGCATGGGTTTTTAGACTTTATAGTGGAGCGCAAGAACCTGAAAAGCAGGTTAGCCCAGACCTTAAAATTCTTTGCCGCTTAATTTTTTTATAAGGTGTTGGCTGTTAGGAATAAATTTCTACCTTTGCCGCCCTACAAAACGAAAAATAAATAAAGACGCAAAAAAGACGCAACATGAATTTGACAAAAGAAAAGAAACAAGAAATCTTCAAAAAGCACGGTAAATCAGCTAAAGACACCGGCTCTACCGAAGGACAAGCGGCATTATTCACAGCTAGAATAAACCACCTTACCGAACACCTTAAAAAAAATCACAAAGATTTTGGCACCCAGCGTGCACTTGTGAACTTAGTAGGTAAACGCACCAGCCTCCTTGGATACTTGAAAAACAAGGATATTGAAGCTTACAGAGAAGTCATCAAGAAACTCAAAATAAGGAAATAATTTCCTCAGATAATTGAAAAAAGGCAATTCTTTAATTGCCTTTTTTCGTTATTTATTCATTTCGCTCAGTGTGATACTCACACCTGAACAATTAACACTCTAATAAATTAACACGTGAACATACAAACACAAACTATAACGATGGCCGATGGGAAAACCATCACCATTGAAACCGGCAAACTTGCCAAACAGGCTGATGGTTCAGTTGTCCTGAAAACAGGAAACACCATGCTGCTTGCTACCGTTGTTTCCAACAAAGAAGCAAAACCGGGAACCGATTTTTTACCACTATCAGTTGATTATCAGGAAAAATATGCTGCCGTAGGAAGATTTCCCGGTGGTTTTTTCAAACGTGAAGCACGTTTATCTGAATACGAAATTCTGATTTCTCGTATTGTTGACCGCGCACTGCGCCCGCTTTTCCCGAATGATTACCATGCTGATGTGCAGGTAATGATTTCATTGATTTCATCAGATGCTGATATTCTGCCTGATTCATTGGCAGGACTTGCAGCTTCTGCGGCAATCAGCGTTTCTGATATTCCTTTTCAGGGACCAATTTCTGAAGTACGTGTAGCTAAAATTGACGGAAAATATGTTGTAAACCCACTTCGTTCGGAAATGCCGAATGCAACGCTTGATATTATTGTTGCAGGTTCACTGCATGACATCAACATGGTGGAAGGCGAAATGAAAGAGGTTTCGGAAGAGGAAATGATTGAAGCCATTAAAATTGGTCACGAAGCTATTAAATTGCAGTGCCAGGGGCAGATTGAACTTGCTTCACGTGTTGAGAAGAGCAAAATCAAAAGAACTTACAACCACGAGGAGAACGACCTTGATCTGAAAGCACAGATTGCAAAGGCAACCTACGATAAATGCTACGCTGTAGCTAAAACAGGCAACCCGAATAAAACACAACGCAAAGAAGCATTTGATGCTATTAAAGCAGAGTTTGTGGCAACACTTACTCCAGAAGATGCCGCAGCTAAAAAAGCGCTTATCGGTAAATATTTTCACGATGTGGAGAAAGATGCGGTTCGCGATTCAGTATTGAATGAGAGAACCCGTCTGGATGGTCGTAAATTAGATGAAATTCGTCCTATCTGGAGTGAAGTAGATTACCTGCCATCTGCGCACGGTTCTGCTATTTTCACAAGAGGTGAAACACAATCTTTGACTACCGTAACATTGGGTAGCAAACAAGACGAACAAATTATTGACGGAGCTGTGTTTGAAGGGAAAAACAACTTCCTTTTACACTATAATTTCCCGTCATTCTCAACCGGTGAGGCAAGACCTAACCGTGGTGTTGGAAGAAGAGAAGTAGGACACGGAAATCTTGCTATGCGTTCATTGAAACAAGTATTGCCAAGCTCAGAAGAAAGCCCTTACACAGTGCGTGTAGTTTCAGATATTCTGGAATCAAACGGTTCTTCTTCAATGGCTACTGTTTGTGCAGGAACCTTGGCACTGATGGATGCAGGTATTAAAATAAAAAAACCGGTTTCGGGTATTGCAATGGGACTTATCGCTAACAGCGCTGGAAAATATGCGGTGCTTTCTGATATTCTTGGTGATGAAGATCATCTGGGTGATATGGACTTTAAGGTTACCGGAACAAAAGACGGTATCGTTGGCTGCCAGATGGATTTGAAAGTAGATGGTTTATCATATGCAGTTTTGGCTGAAGCATTGCAACAAGCAAAACAAGGGCGTTTACACATTCTGAATGAAATGGGCAAAACCCTTTCTGCTCCGCGTGAAGATTACAAACCACATGCTCCGCGTGTAGTTAAAATGACTATTGCTAAAGACTTCATTGGTGCGGTAATCGGGCCCGGAGGAAAAGTAATACAGGAAATGCAACGCGAAACAGGTGCTACTATTTCTATTGAAGAAGTAAACGGAATGGGTATCATTGATATTCTTGCGGTAAACAAAGAAGCAATTGATAAAGTTGTTGCCAAAATCAAAGGCATTACTGCAACACCAGAGGTTGGCGATATCTACACCGGAAAAGTAAAATCAATCATGCCGTTTGGTGCGTTTGTAGAGATACTTCCCGGAAAAGACGGACTGCTGCACATCTCAGAAATTGAACACCGCAGATTAGAAAAAGTAGAAGATGCACTGAAAGAAGGTCAGGTGATTGAAGTGAAACTGATTGAGGTTGATAAAAAGACCGGCAAACTGAAACTTTCACGCAAGGTTTTATTACCAAAACCTGAGAAAACAGAGCAAGCGAACTAAGTTTTCGTCACCCTGAACTTGTTTCAGTGTCTTACAAAAAAGATGCTGAAACAAGTTCAGCATGACGGTAAAAAAAGAAAAGGACGAAAATATTTTCGTCCTTTTTTATTTCCGTTCGTCTAAAATTTTACTTTTAGCTGCGCGTTGGGGCAACAAAGGGCAGGAGACTTCGTTTTATTAACCACTAAAAACAAGTATTTCAAATGAGGCAGCTAAAAATTACCAAACAGGTTACCAACCGCGAAAACGCTTCACTTGATAAGTATCTTCAGGAGATAGGTCGCGTTGAGCTGATAACCGCTGACGAAGAAGTAGAACTTGCCAAAAAGATAAAGAAGGGCGATATAGCAGCCCTTGAAAAGCTGACCAAAGCCAATCTGCGCTTTGTGGTTTCGGTTTCAAAACAATACCAGAATCAGGGGTTGAGCCTGCCCGATTTAATTAATGAAGGTAACCTCGGATTGATAAAAGCCGCCCAGCGTTTTGATGAAACACGAGGGTTTAAATTCATTTCGTATGCGGTGTGGTGGATACGCCAAAGTATTTTGCAAGCGCTTGCCGAGCAGTCGCGTATTGTGCGCCTGCCGCTGAACAAGATCGGTTCTATCAATAAAATAAACAAAGCATTTTCAAAGCTGGAGCAGGAGCACGAGCGCGAGCCTTCGGCTGCTGAAATAGCACAACTGCTTGACCTGACCGAAAACGAGGTGAAGGAAAGCATGAAAAATGCAGGACGCCACGTTTCCATGGATGCACCGCTGCTTAATGGTGAGGACAGCAATATGTATGATGTTCTGAAAAGCAGCGACAGTCCAAGCCCTGAAAAGGAACTGATTGACGACTCATTACGCAAAGAAATTGAGCGCGCCCTTACTACGCTTAATGAACGGGAGGCCGATATTCTGCGCTGCTACTTTGGTTTGAGCGGAACACACGCCCTTACGCTGGAAGAAATAGGCGAAAAATTTGACCTTACCCGTGAGCGTGTGCGTCAGGTAAAGGAGAAAGCGCTGCGCAGATTGAAACATGTATCGAGAAGCCGAATCTTGAAAACATATTTAGGGTAACTTTGGCACGCTTTCACACTTGCTCGCTCAAATGTCCGCTGGACATTTGCCGTGCTCAGGGTGACATCGAAATCTACAACATCCAACTTCTAACCTCTAACTTCTAATCCGTGGCACTAATAGCACCTTCAATACTTTCGGCAGATTTTTCTAAACTTCGTGAAGAGGTGGAAATGATTAACAGCAGCAATGCCGACTGGTTTCATGTGGATGTGATGGACGGGGTTTTTGTGCCTAACATCTCCTTCGGGTTTCCGGTTATAAAACAGGTGAAGAAGTATGCCACCAAGCCATTGGATGTGCATCTGATGATTGTGCAGCCCGAGCGTTATGTGCAGGATTTTAAAGATGCCGGTGCCGATATTCTTACCGTGCATATTGAAGCCAGCACTCACCTTCACCGCACGCTGCAAATGATAAAAGCTGCGGGTATGCAGGCGGGTGTGGCCGTTAATCCGCATACGGCTATTAACCAACTGGAGGATATTATTACTGATGTTGATTTGGTATGCCTGATGAGTGTGAACCCCGGCTTTGGAGGACAAAAATTTATTCCCGGCACGTTTCAAAAGTTAGAGAAACTGCGCAAACTGATTGACAGCACCGGCTCAAAAGCCCGTATTGAAATTGATGGTGGCGTAGGAAGCAGCAATGCTGCCGAACTTATCAAGGCTGGGGCTGATGTATTGGTGGCTGGCAACTTTGTTTTCTCGTCAGGCGACCCGGTGGGGACTATTGCGGGGCTGAAGAAGCTTTAGGATTTTACCACTAAGGGCACTAAGTTCACAAAGGTTTTTACCGCTAAGGCGCGGAGAGCGCAAAGTAAACTTTAAAACTTCTTTTTTGTTGGTTTGGTTCTGTTGCTGAAAAAATTAAGCAGAATGATTTTGTTTCCTTTGATTTTGTAAAACACTGTTACTTGTTTTACAATTACAAACCCTCTGATATTACGCTCCTGATTTTCTATTTTTCCGACTTCTGGAAACTCAACTAGTATGTCGAGAAACTCATAGACTTTTTTAACGAATGCGGTGGTAACTTTTTCGCCCCATTCTTCATGGAGGTATTCAATTATTTTGTCAAACTTTTTGTCGGCTCGGGGCGACCAATAAAGTTCTAAAGCCATTTTTTATGCTTGTCTTTTACCTGAGTATGTGGTATCAGATTTTTCTCGTCTTCGCTTTCCAGATCAGCTTGTATGAGTTCCTGCCGCTCTTCATCTGATAATCTGTTCCATAAGGTACCGGCTTCTTTGTTGCTGAGCTGTGAAATGAGGTTGTAAACTTTTGAGAGCAGCAACTCATTATTGATACCGTCAATAAGTTGGTGAAGATTGGTTTTTAATTCGGTGGTGCTCATGACGTTTGTTTATGCAAATATAAAGCTATTTTTTGCTTCATACCCCCCTTACCTTTTCACTTATTTCTGCCATTGCCTCGTTAAAGAGCAACATATCTTCTACACTATAGGTGGAGGCCGAGATTTGAAATTTGCGCCTTGGGTTTTGGGTGGTGATTACATAGTATTCATCGCCACGGATTTCGCCAAGGGTAAAGGCGGTGATGTCGGAAATGGGGAAGGTAAAATCTGCAGGACTAAGGAAATTAGAGGGATCGAATTTCAGGCTTACCTGGTCTTTATCTATGCTCATAAATGCAGGCGGATAAACACGCATTGCCAGCCAAACGCTGAAGGTGATGATGATACCCAGAAAAGCAAAAATGCTTACCCACAACTGCCACTCCTCCAAGGGTTCTATTAATTGCAGGGCTTCTATAAAGGGCCATATCAGCAGACATGGTAATACGATTGCCATCACTACTTTGTAGTTGCGGCCATAGCGGACGGGGAATTGGGTTTGCATGGGTTACCTGTTTCTCTCCGGTATTTTTTTAGGGTCTTGCCGGCAATCAAATATATCGGTGATGTAAACGGTGGTTTTATGAATACGGAAAATGATTTTGTAATTTCCGCTTATGATGTTTTTATGTTCTCTGCCTAATTCTGCAAGTTGTTGTTCGTTTGCCCCTGCCTGCGGATATTTTTCAAGCAGTTCAATATCATCTAAAATACGGGCGATTATTTTGGCTGCAATTTCAGCAGTAGCAGCTTCTGAATAGTAGTTGTAAATATTTCTGAGTTCGGATTTGGCAAAGTCGGTTAATGCTACCTGCATGGTTTACCAGTTCTTTACTTCTTTGCGCAATTGTTTTAAGGTAGTGGTGCGGCCTGCGGCAATGTCTTTTTCTGAGGCAAGCGCACGTTTAACAAGCTGTTGTTTTGTAAACGGTTTTAACAAACGTTCTTCTGTACTTTGTTTTGCATAGTTGAGCAATTCACGGATTGCCTTTATAAGACGAACATCATTTATAGCATCCAGTTCATCTTTTATGCGGGCTTTTTCGGTTTGTAAATTCATTGCGTTTTTTTTACAAATATAATGAATGCAGTTTTACCGTATCACCTCAAACTTCTTCACTCCCACTCCTTCTGCGCTTTGCAGGGTGAGGTAGTACAGGCCGGGGGAAAATGAAGAAATATCGAATGTCGAATGCTGAATGTCGAATATAGAAGTGAAGACAACCTGCCCCTGTGCGTTGTAGATTTGTAAACGGTAATCGGTATTCGGTAATCGGTGTTCGGTTTGTAGGGTTAGGTTTGTGCTGGCGGGATTAGGATACAACGAAAATTCTACCGCCTTTGCATTGGGCACATTTATGCCTACTCCGGGGTCAACAGTAAAGGTTATGGAATCAGTGTCGTCAATAACAATGCCCGGGCTGCAGGGTGCCGGACCTCCGCCAGAGCTGAGGCTAAGCACAAAAGTATGGTCACCTGCAGGCAGGGTGCCAAGCAGAAAGGTATCGGTGGTAGGGCAGATAACAGTCAGCATTCCTAAACAATGCAGGGCATAGGCATCGGTGCGCGAGGCGTTGGTGGTATGTCCCTGTTCAGATAATTCGCAACCTCCTGAGGTAAAGCTGAGGCTGGCCACAACTTTTACCACATCATTGGTAGTGGGTGATGCAGGCAGGGTATGAAAACTTAGGATGGCGCCTTGGGCAAACAGGGTTAATGAAAAGATTAGGTTTGAGAAGAGGAGTAGTGTTGTTTTCATGTTTTGCAATATTATTATTTAAACTTCTTCATTGTTTTTTATTTGAAACCAAACTTAACAAACTATTTCAAAACGCCATCCCAAAACTGGTTCCCATCGTAACCTTAACCGGTGAACCGTATAGCGGTATATCATTAAAATCACGGATAACAGTAACCTTGCCAGCATAATGCTCCAGCCAGGTATTCTTTTTATAACCCAGGCCAAAGAAAAAATCAAACGCCCACTTATCACGGATAATAATCTGATAGCCTGCCAATGCATTGACGTTAAAGTGTGTGGCCTCCAGATAATCATTGGCAGCAGTGCTGCTCTTGTCGCTTATCAAAACATTGGCCCACGACACCTGCGGACCACACCAGAAACCGCGCGGAGCCTTGCGTTTACCTAAATAATAACGATACGCCATCTGAAAACGCCAGCCCCTTACTTTCAGTTTAGTGTTGCCCTGCGAATTATTAAGTGAGCTGCCTGCATTACTTTTTTCGGCCTGCGAAAGCAGTGGACTTTTTCCCAAAAACGAAATGCCCACCACAAAACTGCTGTGTGCAGAAAATGCCGTTTCACGAATCAATTTATACTCCGCTGTATAAGGTATTGGTCCCCACATAATGCTGAACGGATTGGTTTTATACACCGTAAGCGCCTTGGGCGAGTGGCGTGTTTTCAGCAATGATTTAAGCGAATCTTTTTGCGCCTTTTGCTGCGAATCAGTTTGTGCATATACGCTGCTGTAACACAAAATCAGGAAAAAGAAATGCCACAGATTCACAGCTTTTAATCCGGTTCTGAATAGATTAAAGATAAATCTGTGAATCTGTGGCAATGTATTTTTCTAAAAATATAATCGTGCCTTTGTACCCGTGTCCTGTCCTGCAATATCGCCCTGCAAAAATTTGTAGTGTCCTGTTATGGCAATCATGGCAGCATTGTCGGTGCAGTACTCAAAAGGCGGAATAAACACTTTCCAGTTTCCTTTTTCCTGCTCGGCAAGCAAAGCATTGCGCAATCCCGAGTTTGCCGAAACACCACCAGCGATTGCTACCTGGGTAATCCCTAACTCCTTTGTGGCTAACCTCAGTTTATTCATCAGCGTTTGCACAATGGTATGTTGCAGCGAAGCACAAATGTCGTTCTGGTTTTTGCTGATAAATTCTTCGGGCGTAGTGCAGGTATTATCCAATCCGTTGTCGCGGATGAAATACATAAAAGCCGTTTTCAGTCCGCTGAAACTGAAATCATATCCCGGAATTTTTGCCTCCGGAAATTTGTAGCGCAAGGGGTTACCAAGCTTGGCATATTTATCTATCAGTGGTCCGCCCGGATAAGGCAAGCCCATAATTTTTGCGGCTTTGTCAAAAGCCTCACCTGCGGCATCATCAATAGTCTGCCCTATTACCTCCATCTCTAAATAATCCTTCACCATCACAATCTGTGTGTGCCCTCCCGAAACAGTAAGACACAAAAAAGGAAACGAAGGCTTGCTCTGCTCCCCCTCTCCCTCGGAGAGGGGGCCGGGGGGTGAGGCTTTTATAAAGTGCGCCAAAATATGCGCCTGCATATGATTAACCGGTATCAGCGGAATATTCAGTGCCTGCGCAAATGCCTTTGCAAATGAGCCGCCCACCAGTAACGAGCCCAACAAACCGGGACCTTGAGTAAAGGCAACTGCACTTATGTCTTCGCGTTTTACACCTGCCTTTTTCATTGCCTCATCCACCACCGGAATAATATTTTGCTGATGCGCCCGTGAAGCCAGTTCTGGCACTACACCGCCAAAGTTTTTATGTACCTCCTGCCCTGCTATGATGTTGGCAAGAATGTTGGTATCCGACAGCACAGCAGCAGCCGTTTCGTCACAGGATGATTCAATAGCAAGAATGATGACAGGCTTCGTGTTCATTTACCTAATTTTGCAAATAATAAAGTCAAACAATCGGTTGTTAAATAATTAGTGGCAATCTGTGTAATTAGTGGCAAACAATCCATGTAATTAGTGTCTTCAAAAGTATTGAAAAAAACACTTAAAATATCTTCGGTTACACTGGCAGTTATCATTCTGCTTGTTACTTGCGCCTACTTTGGATTCCGCAGCAGCAGGGTGCAAACCAGACTTACACAATACATTGCCTCTTATATTTCCAAACAATTAGGGGCCACCGTTTCGGTGCGCGGTGTTGACATCGGCTTTTTCAACAGCCTTATTCTGGAAGGCTTATATGTAGAAGATTTGCATCACGACACGCTGATCTATGCCAACAAAATAAAAGCAAACATAACCGGTGTGGGCATACAGCAAAATCATTTGCAGGTAAGCCGCCTTACCCTCGAAGAAGCAAAAGTTTACCTGCGCAAATATCCCGAAGATAAGGGCAAACTAAATCTTCAATTCATCATTGATGCCATGGGCAAAAAAGACACTACCAAAGTTTCAGCACCCTGGACCTTTGATGTTAATGCTTTGCGTTTAAGGCAAACCTCCTTTCAGTATGACGACCAGCTAAAGCCGCGCAAAGAATGGGGAATGGATTACAGCCACCTGTTTGTAAAACACATCAACGTTGACCTTGACGATATCATCATCCGTGGCGATACCATAAAAGGCAACATGCTCAGCCTTACCTGTGCCGAACAAAGTGGTTTTATTTTGCAGGAGTTTTCAGGAAAGGCGACCGTAAGTCCCGTATTGCTGAAGGTGGATGACCTGCACATTACCACACCCTCGAGCAAAATTGTTACGCAACTTGAATTCACGTATTCGCGCTGGGGCGATTTCCTGGATTATGTAAACAAGGTGAACATGAACTTTGACCTTACCGACAGCCGTGTAAGTTTTTTCGACATTGCCTATTTTGCTACTGCCCTGCGCGGAATGACCACCACCATTGATGTTACCGGAAAAGTGAAAGGCCCTGTGCGCAACCTCAAAGGCGAAAAATTAGACATCCGTTTTGGTGATAATACTCACTTTATCGGCAACGTGGAACTGGAAGGTTTGCCCGACATCAAGGCAACCTTCATGCACCTGAACATAAAAAAATTAACCACCACCCGTGCCGACCTCAACCGCATTCCGCTGCCACCCTTTCAAAAAGGCAACTACCTTAAAATGCCCGAAAACGTTGGCTATCTGGGTAAAATAAATTTCAAAGGAAGCTTTACCGGATTCTTCACCAGCTTTACCGCTTACGGAAATTTTAACACAGCAATCGGAAACATTGCATCGGATATTTCACTCAAAAAAGACCCAAAGAAAAACACCTATGCTTATGAGGGGAAACTTTCGGCAAGCGAGTTTAACATCGGGAAGTTTTTAGAATCGGAAGAGTACCTAGGCAAGGTATCGTTGAACGCAACCATCAACGGCAGCGGGTTTGAAAAGTCCACCATCAACAACAAACTAAACGGAACCATCAACAGCATTGACCTGAATGGCTACAACTACAAAAACATAACGGTGGGAGGTTTGTTTGCCAACAAAATTTTTGATGGTAAACTGAACATTGCCGAAGAAAACATAAAACTTGCCTTTAACGGAAACGTGAATTTAGCAGGAGAGCTGCCCGTTGTGGATTTCACGGCTGAACTAAAAGATGTCCACCTCAGCAAGCTCAACATTCTAAAAAACAGAGACAGTGTTATTGTTTCGTCTAACCTTAAATTCAATTTCACCGGTGATGATATAGATAACGGAATAGGAAATATTATGCTCAGCAAAAGTGTTTACACCGAAGGCGAACGAACATTTGCATTTAATGATTTTGAACTGGACATCCGCGAAGACTTAAATAAGCAACGCACACTTACCTTGCTCTCTGATATTGCAGATGCCGAGTTTACCGGAAGATTCAAATTCCGCCAGTTGCCCGAAGCTTTCAACAAGCTGATGCAAAACTATCTTCCGGCTTATGCTGCCGATTTCAAAACCAAAGAGGCAGAAAAAGTACCAGAAGTTTTTGAATACACCGTAACACTTAAAAACACGGAGCTTCCCGAGTTTTTATTTGTCCCGAAACTGCACCTGAACAAGCCTGCAAAACTGAGCGGAAGCTTCAATTCCAACATCAGCAGTTTTGTACTTAAAGGAGATATTCCTGAACTGTTTATTGACAGTGTTAAAATTCATGACATTAACATTTCAGCAAAATCGGTAGGCGATGAGTTTCATGCGGCAATCACTTCTGAAAAAGTAAATATTACCGACAGCATTTACCTGAAAAAGCTGGATATAAAAGCACAAATTGCATTAGACAAATTAGACTACAACGTACGCTGGGACAACAATGGCAAAGTGCTTAATTCTGCCGACATAAGCGGCACAGCAATTTTTGCACCGCGCTCGGTTGAGATACGCATCCTGCCTTCAGAAATTTATATCGAGGATCAGCAGTGGGCTGTAAACCCCGACAATAAAATAAGTATTGACAGTGTGGATATAACGTTTAAGAGCCTGACGTTCTTCAGTCGTGAACAGAGTATAACCGTTGACGGAAAAGTTTCTAAAAAAATGAACGAACCGTTGGATGTAAAATTCAGTCAGTTTGATATTTCAAACTTTAATTCCTTCACTGAAAAAAATGGCTTTGTGTTCGATGGATATATTGACGGAAAGGCTTCGCTCAATAACATTCGCCACGATTTAATTTTCACAGCAGACCTCAACTTTACGGAACTTACCGTAAACCACGAACTGATAGGAACAGGTTCCATGTCCAGCACCTACGACAACGTTACAAAAGTAGTTGAAGCAAAAGGAAAACTGATGCGCGATGCTGTTCCTGCCATTGATTTCAGCGGAAAATATTACACCGCAAAAAAGGAAGACAGTTTTGATTTTGACCTTTCGCTAGACAAAACTCCGCTCAGTATTTTCAGCAAATATGTTGGCGCTGTTATGGGCAACCTGAAAGGTTATGCCAGCGGGAAAGTGAAGCTGAAAGGCACACCTAAAGACCCTGACATTAAGGGAAAACTGAATTTACAAAAAGTGAATTTTGATATTGCTTACCTCAACACACATTACAGCTTTACAGGCGATGTTGATGTAGTCAAAGATGCATTTATCATCAATAATCTTCAGTTGCACGATTATGTTTCTGACAACTCTGTTTTACGTTTGCGCGATATCAATGACGGTATTGGAATTGTGAACGGAAAACTGATGCACAACAAGTTTAAAAACTTCCGGTTTGAAGCAACCTTACAGGCAAACAACATGCTATTTCTCAACACCACAGCGGGAATGAACTCACTCTACTACGGAACGGCCTACGCTTCCGGACTAATGAAATTCAAAGGCACTTTCAAAAAAATTGTGATGGATATTGCCGCCACCACCGACAAAGGAACCAAGTTTAACATTCCTCTTTTCGGTGCAAGCAACGCAAGCGGTGCCGACTTTGTAACGTTTGTCAGCAAGAAAGACAGCCTGATTAAAGTGGTGGCAGAACGCAAAGCTGCATCGGCAAATGTTCAGCTCAATTTTGATCTGGAAGTAACGCCCGATGCATTGGTGCAAATAATTTTTGACCCGCAGATTGGTGACATTATTAAAGGCCGCGGAAACGGAAATATTCAGATGAATATCAACACGCTTGGGCAGTTTAACATGTATGGCGATTATGTAATTGATGAAGGCGATTATCTTTTCACATTGCAGAATGTAATTAACAAAAAATTTACAGTTAAACAGGGTGGTGCTATAAAATGGAGCGGTGATCCTTATGATGCAGATATTAATCTTGAAGCAGCTTACAAAGTGCGTACATCATTGGGTGAAATTATTCCTGTTATAGACTCTACTAAAAGGGTTCTTGTTGAATGTCAGATGAAAATGACTGACAAACTGTTGAACCCTGCTATAAATTTCGATATTGATTTGCCAAACTCAGATCAAAATACTAAAACAGCTTTAAAAAGTGCAATAACAACCGAACAGGAAATGAACAGGCAGATTTTTAGCTTGCTGGTGCTAAACCGTTTTGCAGCTACAGGAAATCAAGATGTTGGCGGAGCGCTCAGTTCCAACTCCACTGAATTACTTTCAAACCAGCTCAGCAACTGGCTTTCACGCATCAGCGATGATTTCGATTTGGGTGTTAATTATCGTACAGGAAACACATTAACAGGTGATGAAATCCAGGCTTATTTCTCAACACAGCTATTTAATAACCGTGTTGTTTTTGACGGAAATGTGGGTGTTACCAACAGACAAAGTGCTTCATCAAACAGTAACATTCTGGGCGACTTCAGTCTGGAATATAAAATAACAGATGATGGAAAATTCCGTGTGCGTGCTTTCAACAAAACCAATGGAATCAACGTTGTTACCGCCAACTCACCTTACACACAAGGTGCAGGTATTTCGTATCGTCAGGAATTCAACACTTTTGAGGAGTTTTTCAGAAATATGTTTATCAGGAAAAAGAAGCAGAAAGAAGCTGCTCCTTTAATTCAATAATTATACTGCTCTTTCCACAACTTTTTTAACCACTCGCGCGTTTGCAGTTCACGTTGGTTATTACCCGGTTCGTAAAATATTTTTCCGGCAATTTCTCCGGGTAAATGTTCCTGTCCTGAGAAATTATTTTCGTGCTCGTGTGAGTATTTATACTCGGCACCGTAACCAATATCTTTCATCAACTTACTGGGTGCATTTCGCAAATGCAAAGGAACAGGCAAATGTCCGGTGGCCTCCACTTCTGCCTTTGCATTGTTAATTGCCATGTAAGTAGAATTACTTTTGGGCGAAGTAGCAAGATAAACGGTAGCCTGCGAAAGAATAATTCTGCACTCGGGATAGCCAATCACATTCACGGCCTGAAAACAATTATTGGCAATAACCAATGCAGTAGGATTTGCGTTTCCAATATCTTCCGATGCTAAAATCAATAACCTTCTTGCAATAAACGATGGGTCTTCTCCACCATTAATCATTCGCGCTAACCAATATACAGCAGCATTGGGGTCGCTACCGCGAATGCTTTTTATGAAAGCTGAAATAACATCGTAATGCATTTCTCCAGCTTTGTCATAAAGTGCAATATTTTGCTGAATTGTTTCAGTTACCAAATCATTAGTAACAGTAATTTCTTTTTTTCCTGAACCACAAAGAATATCCATGATGTTAAGCAGCTTCCGCGCATCACCTCCGGAAAGACGCATGATGGCCTCACTTTCCTGAACCTGCATATTTATACCTCTTTCTTTCCGGATATAGTGCACCGCACGTTCAATCAGTTCAACCAAATCATTCTTCTCCAGATGTTTGAGAATATAAACCTGAGAACGCGAAAGTAAAGCGGGAATAACTTCAAACGAAGGGTTTTCGGTGGTAGCGCCAATCAGCGTAACTGTTCCTTTTTCAACTGCACCTAACAATGAGTCTTGTTGTGCTTTGCTGAAACGATGAATCTCATCAATAAATAATATCGGATTGCCTTTGCTGAAAAGATTATTCTCTTTTGCTTTTTCAATCACTTCTCGTACATCTTTTACTCCAGAACTAATTGCGCTCAACGTATAAAAGGGACGATTTTGTGATTTTGCAATGATATTTGCAAGCGTTGTTTTTCCTGTGCCTGGCGGCCCCCAAAAAATCATAGACGGGATTAATCCCGTTGAAATCATTTTACGCAGCGTTGAATTTTCACCAACCAGATGTTTCTGCCCGATATAATCGTCAAGCCCGGTAGGTCGCATATTTTCTGCTAAAGGCAAATGCTGCATTAGTTGTCTTAATTAATTAGACAAGGTAAAAATACTGATAAAATTTTTGAGGATTTGTATTTTCGACTATTCAGATTTAGTCGCTTTATCTTCTTTTTTCTCTTTCTTGTCTTCCTTCTTCTCTTCTTTCTTTTCCTCTTTGGCAGGTTCCTTTTTGTCTTCTACTTTTTCTTCTTTCTTCTTATCTACACAATGTACAGACATAGAATCAGCTGCTGCCTGGAATTTAAGTTCTGCAGCTTTCGTCCAGTCTTTGCAACCTTTTTCAGGCTTATTGTCGGCTGCTGATTTGGTATTTGCGCGATTGTACCATGCTTCAGCAAAATCAGGTTTCAGCTTTATTGCTTCGCTGAAATCCTTTTCTGCCTCTTTGTAAAGCTTTTGAGAAAAATATGCTTTACCGCGGGCATTCTGTGCTTCATGATATTTCAGATTAATGTCAAGTGCACTGGTGTATTCCGCAGCTGCTTTGTCAAACGTTTTCTGTTTCATGTAAATATTTCCTTTGCCGAAAAAGGCTTCTGCAAAATCTGCTTTCAGTTCCAAACCCTTATTGTAATCAGATTCTGCTCCGGGCAAATCATTCAGCATAAACTTGCAATCACCGCGACTGACATACGCATTGGGATAATCAGCTTTCAAGAAAACAACTTTGTTGTAATCCTGAATAGCAAACTTATATTCCTTTAAAATGTAATATTCATAACCACGGTAATTATAAGCCTTTACAAAATCAGGTTTAATATCAATTGCTTTATCGTAGTCATAAACTGCCTGCTGATGAAATCCCAATTCACTCTTAACATTTGCCCTGGCAAAATATGCTTCAAAATAATCAGCTTTCAGCTCAATAGCATGGTTGTAATGCTTCAACGCAAGTTCATTATTGCCTTTGTTATAAGCTAAAAAACCCTGGATGTAATAATCCTCAGAGGTTTCCTGTGCAAAAGAGAATTGACAGTTCAGAAATAGAAATAGTAGAAAAAGAAATACGTTTTTCATTATTAATTTCAATACAGAAACAATGCCATTTGCCATTTTACAGATTACTAACCAGTTCTTTCATTATTTGTGTCATTTTAACCTCTGCCTTTGCTGCAACTTCAATAACATCCTGATGGGTTACTTCAACTATTTTTCCCTCCACACCAAGATCAGTGATAATTGACATTGCAAAACAACGCATCTCACCATGCCTTGCAACAATAACTTCGGGCACAGTTGACATTCCTACTGCATCTGCTCCAATGATTCTTATATATTTATATTCAGCAGGTGTTTCAAAGCAAGGACCAGTAAGACCTGCATAAACACCCTGCTGCACTTTTATGCCTTTTTTGCCGGCAATTTCAACTGCTTTACTTATCAGTTCTTTGTCATAGGTTTTGCTCATATCTGGAAAGCGCGATCCCAATTCTTTGTAATTTCTTCCTATCAATGGATTATCGGGAAAGAGATTGATGTGATCATTTAATATCATTAAATCCCCAATACTGAAATCCGGATTCATTCCTCCGCTTGCGTTTGAAACAAGCAAGGTATGAACACCTAAAAATTTCATCACGCGCACCGGAAAGGTTACTTCCTTCATTGAATAACCTTCGTAGTAATGAAAACGCCCTTGCATGGCAACCACATTTTTTCCACCAAGTTTTCCGAAAATTAATTTACCGCTGTGTCCTTCCACAGTTGAAACAGGAAAATTTGGAATTGATTCATAACCCAATGAATGCTCAATTTCAATTTCCTTTACAAGGCCACCTAATCCGGTTCCCAATATAATTCCAACCTCGGGTTTAAACTTGGTTTTTGTCTGTATATATGTTCCTGTTTCTTTAATTTTTTCCAACATACTTTAATATCATTTTATTAAATTCCTCTTTGTCTTTTTCATTAAATTTTATCTCAACTGGCAGATAATAAATAGGCAACTTTCTTAATTCTTCTATGTCTTTAAGCCGCATGGCATCTTTTTCCGTTGTAAGAATAATTTTAATTTCGTTTGCAATAGTAGAGAATATTTCAACTATTTTTTTGATGTCAGCATCTGAAAATATATGATGATCTGAAAATTCAATGTGCTTAATAAGTTTAGCTGAGGTTTTTATATAGGCTTTTATCCCCTTAGAATCTGCAATTCCTGTAACAAGTATCGTATTGAGATTAGATGAGAGCGCTAGCTTTTCTGAACTAAAGACTGATTTAATTTCAATCGCATAAACCACCGAAGAAAAAAACATGTTCTGTTTTTTATCAGGATAAATTCTTTCAATTATTTTATTACGTTCATTATCCTGCAATGTCTGTGGACACTTGCTTACAACAATAATATCTGCACGTTTTTTTGCTGAAAAGGGCTCTCGTAAATTTCCTGCAGGAAGCAAAAAGTCTGTTTTGAAAATAGTTGAATAATCCAACAACAAAATGGAAAGTCCGGGGTTTACTGCGCGATGCTGGAAAGCATCGTCAAGCAAAACAACAGATGTTTGCGGATTGTCCTTCAGAATTTTTTCAATCCCATCTTTTCTTTTTTCAGAAACTACTACCGTAATTTCTTTGAACTTATTTTTTAGTTGCAAGGGCTCATCGCCAACCATTTCAGTCGTATTATTCTCAGAAACATATAAAAAACCACTTGTCTTTCTTCGGTAGCCACGACTCAGTGTAGCTATATTTTTATATGATGAAAGAAGTCTTACCAGGTATTCAACATGCGGTGTTTTGCCTGTTCCACCTGTTGTGATATTTCCAATTCCAATAACGGGAACATCAAATTTGTTTTCCTTTAAAATTCCTAAATCAAAAAACTTGTTTCTGACAAAAACAACTATGCCGTAAACAATTGAAAATGGAAGAAGTAAAAGCTGGAAATTCATACCGCGATAAAGGTAGAAAGGTTTTTAATACCTGTTTTTTGATTTTTGACACCTTATAAAAACACAGACAGGAAGTATTCTTTAGCCGTTAAATTGAAATATTTACGTTGTTAATATCAACCAAACATAAAACTTCCTATTTTAGCCCCTTTATTTGTCTGGTCAAAAGACGGCAGAATCATTTTTTATGAGAATAAAATCAATTATTTTTACGTACTTAATTCTCTTATCATCAGTTATTTGTGCTCAAACACAAGGTAACGGCTCAACAAGCGGAACGGCAGAACAAACTCCGGGTGCGGCTGCAAAAACACCGGTAAAACAGGCCGAAGCAGGAAATGTAGAATTACCCAAAACAGAAAGCGAAGTTGCTTTGGAGCATTTTACCATTGCGCAAAACAAGCAAAGTCAAAAAGAATACAAAGAAGCTTTGGAAAATTACGACAGAGCAGTAGAATTAGACTCTGTGTTTTACGAAGCCTTTGTTGCAAGAGCAGGAATCAGGTTTCTTTTACTGGATTTTGAAACAGCATTAGCCGACTATAATCGCGCCATACAAATCACCGAAAAAAAAGCAAAGCAATTTCAGAAAACAGGTGATGTAAAAAAGGTGTTGGACGATCTGAAAGGTTCAAGACAAGACTATGCAAAAGCGGAATATATTAAAACCCGCATGGGCGATATCTATTACAAACGTGGAAGCGTAAAACGCTTTATGGACGACAAGGCCGGTGGCTGCGAAGACCTTCAAAAAGCCAAAGAACTAGGCGCATTCAAAGCTAATCCCGAACTTAAAGATTTTTGCGACCAGTAAGCGCGATTTCTTTTCATAAAACATGCAATTATCAGAAATCATAAAAGCTATTGAGGCTTTTGCTCCGCTGTCTTATCAGGAAAGCTACGACAATGCAGGTTTAATTACCGGAAATCCGGCACAGGAAATTACAGGTGCCTTAATTTGTCTGGATAGTATTGAAGAAGTTATTGACGAAGCTATTCGTGAAAAATGCAATCTTGTAATTGCTCACCACCCGATTATTTTTAGTGGGCTTAAAAAGATTAATGGCAAAAATTATGTGGAACGTACTATCATAAAAGCCATTAAAAATGATATTGCCATTTATGCTGCTCACACCAATCTGGATAATGTACAACAGGGCGTAAATTCAAAAATTGCAGACAAATTAGGTTTAAAAAACTGTTCAGTTCTTGAACCTAAATCTGGGTTACTTAAAAAATTAGTGACATTTTGCCCAAGTGATAAAGCTGCTGAAGTGCGCGATGCACTATTTAAAGCAGGAGCAGGAAAAATCGGACACTACGATGAATGCAGCTATAATTTGGAAGGGTTCGGAACTTTCCGTGCAGGCGAAGGAACTAAACCATTTGTTGGAGAACAAAATATACAACACCAGGAACCAGAAACCCGAATTGAAACCATTTTCCCCTCAAAACTGCAATCAACTATTTTAAAGGCATTATTTGCTTCACATACGTATGAGGAAGTGGCTTATGATATTTATCCACTTGAAAATGAATATAAACAAGTTGGCTCTGGGCTTGTAGGCGAGTTGGAAGATCCCTTGTATGAATTGGCTTTCCTCAAGAATTTAAAAACTTCATTAAAAACAGATTGCATTCGCTACACAGCACTTACTGGCAAAAAAATAAAAAGGGTTGCTATATGTGGTGGCTCAGGGAGTTTTCTATTAAAAAATGCCATTTCAGCAGGAGCAGATGCTTTTGTTACAGCAGACCTTAAATACCACCAGTTTTTTGATGCCGAGGGCAAAATACTGCTTGCCGATGTGGGACACTTTGAAAGTGAGCAGTTTACGGGAGAAATATTTTATGACTTACTAATGGAAAAATTTCCTACTTTTGCCGTCCGTTTGTCAAAAACTAACACAAATCCGGTAAACTATCTCTGAAAAACATGATAAAAGCCAAAGTAAAAGCTAAAGAATCAGCAAAACCAGTTGCTAATTCAAAAGAAGAAAAAAAGAAAGCAAAAAAAGTTGAAGCTAAACCTGCTAAAAAGGAAACAGCTAAAAACCAATTAGATTACGCAGAACCTGCTAAACCAAAAGCAAAACATAAAGACATCAGCCCTGATGTAACAATTGAAGAACGTTTAAAAGCGCTTTTCAATCTTCAGCAGATTGATACAGCAATTGATAAAATCAGAATCGTTAGAGGTGAGTTGCCTTTAGAGGTTCAGGATTTGGAAGATGAAATTGTTGGACTTGAAACCCGCGTAAAAAACTACACTGACGAAGTGAATGTTTTTGAAGACACCATCGTACAGAAAAAACAGCAGATGAAAGATTCGCTGGCTTTGATTAAAAAATACGAAGAGCAGCAGAATAAAGTCCGCAATAACCGTGAGTTTGATTCGCTGACCAAAGAAATTGAATTCCAAAATCTGGAGATTCAGCTTTCTGAAAAAAGAATTAAAGAAGCAAAAGCAAACATTGCAGCTAAAAACGAATTTGTTGAAAAAGCGCAAACTGAATTGGATGACCGCAAAGCTGATCTGAAACATAAGAAAGCTGAACTTGATGATATTATCAAAGAAACTGAAAAAGAAGAGAAATCGTTGGTAAAAGAATCAGTAAAGGCAGAAGAAGTAATGGACGAGAGACTGCTGACAGCTTACAAACGTCTGCGCTCAAATGCACGCAATGGTTTGGCTGTTGTAAACGTTTCGCGTGATGCATGCGGTGGTTGCTTTAACAATATTCCTCCACAGCGTCAAATGGATATCCGCATGAGAAAGAAAATTATCGTTTGCGAATACTGCGGACGTATTTTGGTTGATCAGGAACTTGCAGGAATTGAAGTTGTAGAAGAAGAAGCATAGACTAAAATTTAAAAATACAGAAAAGGGATTTCAAGTTGAAGTCCCTTTTTTGTTTCTGAAAACATGAGATACTTTTCTGTCGTCTTTATTTTTCTTCTTTTCTCTTTACAATCGTTTGCAGGATTTGATTTTAATGCAAATTGCCGTAATGCATACGAAGACATTGTAAATCTTAAATTTAAAGCAGCAAAAGAAAAATTAGACAGTGAAAAGAAAGACAATCCGGGAAACACCATTCCTGTTTTTCTTGACAACTACATTGACTTCTTTACGCTCATCATTGGTGAAAATCCAAATGATTTCAGTGCGCTACAAAAGAACAAAGACATTAGATTAAGACAACTGGAAAAAGGAGATTCAAAATCTCCATGGTTTCTTTATTCGCAGGCGGAGGTGAATTTACAATGGGCTTTTATTCACGTTAAGTTCGGAGAATATCTTGCCGCTGTAGGGGAAATAAACAAAGCTTACAAATTACTGGAAGACAATCAAAGTAAACATCCCGGCTTTTTGCCCAATATGAAAAGTATGGGCTTGCTACATGCCATTATAGGAACAGTGCCTGATAATTACAAATGGGCGGTAAACATCATGGGAATTGATGGAACCATCAAACAAGGCGTGAAAGAACTGAACACCGTTGTTGCACAGTCGCAAACAAATTCTGAATATAATTACCTGCTTACCGAATCGCTTTTCCTTCTTTCGTTTGTTGAGCTTAATCTTTCAAAAGACAAAGACAATATTGAAAAACTTTATACAACGCTGAAATATCTTCCCGGATACAATCCGCTGCTCACCTTTGCGAAAGCAAGCATTGCAATAAAAACTTCACGCAACAATGATGCTATTTCATTTTTGGAAAAACGTGCTGAAAGTGTGGAGCAATATCCATTTTACTATTTGGATTTATTGACAGGCGAAGCAAAGTTGAACCGCTTAGATATGGATGCAGATATTTACATCAAAAAGTACATTGACAATTTTAAAGGTGCGAGTTATATTAAATCCGCGTATCAGAAACTTGGCTGGTTCAGCCTGTTGGTGGGCGATTATGATGAATACCGCAAAAACCTAAGCTCGGTTTTAAGTAAAGGAAATGATATTGCAGACGAAGATAAACAGGCGCAGAAGGAAGCAGAAAATGGTGAAGCTCCCAACTTAAAATTGCTGAAAGCGCGTTTGCTTTTTGATGGCGGCTATTACCTGCAGGCATTAACTATATTGGTGAAAGAAGGCAATGCAAAAGATTTTACAACGGAAAAAGATCAATTGGAATTCACCTACCGCCTTGGAAGAATCTATCATAGTTGGGGCAAAGCTGATGATGCAATTCCGTATTATGAAATGACAATTAAAAACGGAGCAAAGAGCACCTATTACTTTGCTGCTAACTCATCACTACAACTTGGACTGATTTACGAAGAGAAAAAAGATTACAAAAAAGCACGAAATTATTTTGAGATGTGCCCTTCGTTTAAAAACAAGGAATACCGCAACAGTATCGGACAAAAAGCAAAAGCTGGCCTGAACAGGATTGAAGGAAAGTAATTTCGGTTAATCCTTTTTACGGATAACAATTGAATGATGAAGTCCTAAAATTGAGTTAAACGGACTAATCAAAAATTCCATTAGTTTAATTACAGGTTCACAAAAGGATGGGAGAATTTGTCTGAAATTTAAACCACCTGACAATAAATACCTAAGATAATTAGGTAACACTTTTTGTTCCACCACTTCCAGTTGAGGGTATTTCTTAAGGAACACACTCAGGTCACGTTTAAACACAACATAACTTAATGCCTGGTTTGCGCCTTCCATCACACCGCCTACCTTATACTTCCATTCATTTTGTGACTTATCAAATGTCTCCGTATCGAATATGCGCTTGTAAAAGCGGGAAGCAATTGCACCGTGGTAGGGCTCTATCAGTATGCATCCGCCACCAGGTTTTAAAACCCGCAGCAACTCATTAATAAAACTGTCAACATCAGGCAAATGGTGAAAACAATTAATAGCATAAAATGCCCGTGTTGAATTGTCGGGCAAATCCATTTTCTGTGCATCTAGTATTCTGTCGAGCCAGGGTGATGACTTAATATCTGTGCTGATAATTTCAGGATATACTTCTTTAAAAAAACTTACACCTGCTCCAATCTCTATCCTGTCGCCCGTTGCTGAAAAGTATTTATTATCTGCATTAATACAGGCATCATAAAATTCGCGGAAAACGTGACGCATTATTTTTTTCTCCATCAAAACCTGACGGTGAATCTCCAGCAGCTTATCGCTGTTTACATCCACGCCCTGCAAACGGGGTTCGTAAAGAAATTTGCGTACCGCAACAAACAAAGACATAGGCTATTTACCTTTTTGTTTATTCTTTTCGTCAACAGCCAGTTTCAGGTTGTTTTTTGCCAATTGAAAATCAGGTTGAACACGGATAGCCTGGCTGCAGGCTTCAATTGCTTTGTCGTATTGCTTTAATACATTGTATGCCGAGCACATGTTGTTATAGGCAAGTGCGTAATCCGGTTTTATTTTCAATGCATTCTCTGAGGCTTCAATACATTTTTCATAATCGCCCATGTTGTAATATTCCAGGCTGAGGTTAAGATAGCCATCAGCAGTGGGATTTGTTTTCAACTGTTCAATCATATTTTCAAGGCGCATATTTTTTCCTCCGCTGCTTTGCAATGCCATACTATAGTACAGTTGGATATCGCGGTGTTTGGGACTTAATTGCAAACCTTGCTGCAGAATATTCAGCGCTTCCTGGCTACGCATCTGCTCAATTAAATACTTTCCATAGTAACGATAGGTTTCAGGATTTTTGTTATCCAATGAAATTGCTGATTTGAAATAGTTTTCAGCATCAACTGGCTTGCCCATTGAAGCATGGAGAATTCCAAGATTAATATGTACATACGAGTAATAAGGCCACAATTCTTTGGCTTTGTTGAAGGCTATTAATGCTTCTGCGTAATTGCCTTTTGCCATTTGTGAATTACCATAGTTCATCCAACCGCGACCATTGCCGGGCGATTTTACAGTAACATCTTTCCATAGTTTTTCGCCAGACGACCATACATCATTCCGGAGATGGGCACCTATTGCATGAGCAACCAGCAACACTAAACAGCTGCTTATTAACGCGTATCTTTTCAAAGGATTGCTGATGATGGTTTCCTGTTTTTTAATAACAAGCCACAGACCCCAGACCGTTGCCATTACCAAACCGATATAAGGAAAGAACGGGCGATGATCATTCAACACTTCAGCAAAGGGGAAAAAACTGGATGTAGGAAGAAGCGCAATAAAGAACCATAAAATTCCAAATGCAATGGGGCGCGATTCTTTTTTACGGGAAGCGTTGACTGCAACTGACAAAAGAAAAATAATGAACAGTGTTCCGATAATCACACGGTCGTCAAACATATTTTGAATTGGTCTCCAATCGGTATCAGCACTGAGATTAAATGGCAAAAAGAAATTATTAACGTAGTGGACAATTACAAACGTTTGCGTTTGTAAATAGGTAATAACATTTACTCCGCCCGGAGTAAATAATTCCGGTGTTTTGTGTTGTGAATAAGCAAAAAGCAACCCACCAAGTATTAAGCCGGGCAATACCATTAACAGTGTTTTTAAAACATTGGTGAAACCGTTTGCTGAAAAAACGGTTGTTAGCGATGTTTCTTTTTCAAACAGCAGAATGTAAGTAAACAGTAAAGGAACAAACATGAGGGTTGGTTCCTTTACACTAAAGCCAACTATCATCGGAAGCAGAAACAATTGGAATTTCCGTTGCGCAGGAAAATAGATGTAGATAAGAAAGCCAAGAATAATCATGAATGTGCTGAATGATTCAGCGCGCTGTATGATGTAATTAATGGTTTCGGCATTGGCAGTATGGTAACAGAAAAACGCAGTGGAAAAAAGCGCAATCCACTTATTGTATTCATGAGGTGAGGCGGCATCATAAATAGTATTGAAAAAGAAAAAGAGTGCAATTGCCAGCAATAGAAAAACAATGAAAATGCTTAAATGATATTGAAAGGGAACAGGTTCATCTTTTCCTCCCAGCCAGAAATCAATTGCATTGAGTGTGGTTAGCCCCGGACGGTATGCCTGATTTGCGGGCAACGAACTGAACGAAGTTCCGTCACTGAAAAACGAAGGAATGTTTTTTATATCGCGGATGGCGGCATTGGTTTCAATGGTGTGCGCATCATCGAAATGGAAAGGATTGTTGAAATGGTTGGAATAGGTTAGAACAAGCCCTGCGAGGGCGAGCAGACAGGCAACTAAGAATATTCTGTTTTTCATAAGCGCAGGTTTAACGCTAAGTTTTGAAAATGGTTATCTCTGTGTCGTCACCCCGAACTTGTTTCGGGGTCTTAATTAAGAGATGCTGAAACAAGTTCAGCATGACGAATGGCCCCACTTCTTTACTGTTAAAAATCTACCCTGTAATAAAACACCGGCAAAAAGCCCAGCTGATAATCTGTTTTGATGGGTTCTGCAGCACCCACATAAATCTTGCGCAATACATTTTTTGTTTGAGCTACATTCACAAGGTCCACTCCTATTTCGTGGCGCAGCTTCTTGGCGTTGATGGCGTAATTGATTTTTACATCAAAGCGAAAATAGTATTTGTATTGCAGACTGTTGCGCTCGGCATCAATGAATACGGGTTTGCCCGCTGCACCGGATGCAGTCACATCAATAGGTGTGTATCTTCTGCCGCCTGCGGTGGTTAGTTTACCTCCTATTCCAAAGGTGTTAGGGCGCTTTTTGCCCCACTTGAATTCTTTTGTTCCGAGTAGATTAAGAATATAGTTGCCGTTGAAATCGGTGTCGTAGGTTTTGCCGTTGCTGGGTTTGTAAATAGAGTTGTAAAGCGTTCCTGAGAACATAAAGAAGTAGTTGCGGTTATAGAATTTTTCGATGGTAAGTTCTATTCCGTAGTTCTCGGCTGTGCCATCGGCTACCAGTTTTCCGGGAAAGTAGCGGTCGAAACTTGTTCCTTCATTCAAGACTGAATAAGAGGAAGGAAAGGTATCAACGGGAATGTTGTTGAGTTTCTGGTAATAGGTTTCTAACTTAATGCGCAGGTAAGGTGTAAGTGCATTATCGTAGCCCAGCACATAGTGGGTGCTGCGCATAAAGGGCAGGTCTTTATTATCCTGATTGCCTGTGGTGGTATTTTCCTGCAGGTAGATATAGTAAGGTTGCGTTTGGCTGTGCATTCCGTATCCGAAGCTGAGTGATTGTGTGGGTTTAAATCTCCATTTCAATCCGGCACGCGGTTCTATGCTATAGCTATTGGTATTGAGTGTAAAGTATTGTGAATGCACCCCTGCGTTAAAAGTGAGTTGCTCGGTAATTCTGTAAGACCATTGTAGATATGGTTGCAACATGTAGGCATTACTTTTATCGCGCAGGCGGTGATGAAAGCGGTTTAACGTGTCATTTGGAAGCAGCGAACTGTCCTGATAATTGAACTGCAACAAATCGGTGAAGATGCCGGCACGCAGCGTATGCTGCGCATTTAACTTGCGATTATAAAAAAGATTTACCGAATATTTTGTAGTAGTAAAATTATAATCCAACTCAGGAAATATTGAATCAATAACGAAAAGAGAATCAGGTCCTTCTTTATGTCGCTCAACCAAGTCGCGGTGATTTTTGGTGTAGTCGCCTGTTACGGCCAGCGTGGCGCGCAGGTATGATTTATCATCTAAAGGCAACAGCCAGTTAAGGCCTGCAACACCCATGCCCGAGCGGAAGTATTCATCTTTATCGGCATCACCATAGAGTTCGCGGTTTTCGGCTGTTTTGTCGGGACTGGTAAGAATGTCAATCTTGCTTTTTCCGCCCATACCAAAGAGGGAGAATGTTCCTGCCTTTTTGGTGGGGAAGTTGAATTTGAACGAGCCATCCTGATAGTAGGGTTTTGCATCGGTGCCTAAGTCAATGCCTATTGCCGAGAAGAGTACGATGGTGGAGTAGCGGTAGTTTACAAGATACGATGCATGGCTCTTTTTAGAAATAGGTCCTTCGGCAGTCAGCTCTGTACCAAAGAGACCGAGCTGTGCGGTAAACTCATGCTTCTGGTCATTACCGTTGCGCATTTTTATATCAAACACGGCTGAGATAGCGTTACCGTATTCGGCAGGGAAAGCTCCGGTCATGAAGTCGGAGTTTGCCAGTACTTTATTGTTGAGAATACCAACAGGGCCACCCGCTGTGCCTGCCACTGCAAAGTGATTGGGGTTAGGAATGTTTACTCCATCCATACGATACAACACACCAAAAGGCGAGTTTCCGCGCACGGTAATATCGTTGCGCGAATCATCGGCACCGCTAACGCCTGCAAAGTTGCTGGCCATGCGGGCAGGGTCGCCACGCGAGCCTGCATAGCGGTCGCTTTCTTCTACCGAAAAGGCGCGGGCGCTTACTACAGCCATCTCGTTCAGCACTTCGCCTTTGCGCGCACCGGCAATGGAAACTTCTTTCATTTCCACTACTGATTCTTCGAGTTCAATATTGAGAATGGTTTCTTTTCCGGCATTGACAATGATGTTTTGAAAAGCTGCTTTAGTATAGCCAAGGTAGGTGGCAACTACAGTATACCGTCCATAAGGGATGTTTTCAATTTTGTAGTAGCCATCGGCATCGGCTGCTGTGGCGTCAATAAACAGGGTGTCTTTATATACGGCAATATTGGCACCAATGAGGGTGGCTTTGCTTTCCTGGTCTTTAACAGAGCCGCGCAGGGTTTGCTGGGCGTGGGCAGGGTTATGTAATAGGTAACAGGTAATAAGTAATAGAAGGGCAGCCGTTTTTTTCATGGCGGATAGATTTTCGGATGTGAATATAGAATGATTTTTTGCTACCCCCTATCCCGTTTAAAAAAAAAGGAAGTTATTGTGTGCTAACTACCGGCTGTTAGCATTTTACTGAACTATAAGAATTGAGGAGAGAAAAGAAGCAATACGTTTGCAGACAACAAAAAACTAAACCCACTAAACAATGAAAAACTTAATCCTATTTGCAGCAGTAGTATCAACAGTAATTATCGCATCATGCGGTGGCGAAACAAAAACAGGCAGTGTTACCACCATCGACAGCATGACCGTGAAACCTAAAGCAGGAACCATCGACAGCATGACGGCAGTAACAAAAACCACCACTACCATTGACAGCATGACGGTGAAACCGAAATAAAACGCTTAAGAATCAATTAATAATTTTCAAAAATACATCTGATTAACTCAGGTGTTACAGACACTAAAAAAAGCTCCTCATAAAGGGAGCTTTTTTTATACAAAAATATTTTCTATTATTGCCTCAATTAATATCTGTATGCCCACACAGAGTTTTTAAACCCATCCCTAATTTATTTTTAAGTAGGGTTGGAGAGTAAAATTACCATCTGAAAAGATGGTGTTGTGCATTTGTATTGTTAAACAAATGAAAGGGCATACAGAATGGAGAAAAATCATCTTCACATTTCTGAGAACGGAATAGTTCATAATATTCCTTACTGCAAAATAAAACGCCTGCAAGCCAGACGCTCGTCCTGTGAAATATACCTTGATGAGTGGGAGGTAGATTTTTTGCTCATACCAAAAAGCATGAAAGAGGTGATGGAGGGCGAAATGGATAAAGCAGAATGCTTTGTTAAAATCCATCGTTCGCATGTTATCAATCTTGAAAAACTAAAGCATTATCACAAAACTAAAAGTAAGGTTGAGCTATTCAGTGGCGAAATTTTACCTGTTTCGGATGGCCAAAGAACCTTATTTATAGAGGCTTTCAATAAGTTTTAGCCCTGTCGGGAGCCAAAAACAGGGCATTCGGAGCCAAAATAGCCCGTTGGGAAACTGAAAACCCTTATCTGAAAAATCACTATTGACTTTAGTAGGGTTTGCAGCCGACATTCGCATTTCAAATTCACCAATAGCGCAATGACGACTGAAACACTTCCATATAATTTATCCATTCGCACATGTGCGAATGCCTGTTTCAATTTCATTTTAGCCATTCGCACATGTGCGAACAGGTGTTTTCATTTCAGTATATCCATTCTCACATGTGCGAACGGGCATTTTGTTTTTCATTCATCCATTCTCACATGTGCGAATGGGGTGTTTAAATTCATTTTAGCCATTCGCACATGTTCGAATGCATGTTTTGATTTCATTTTGCCTGCTCGCACATGTGCGACTACACGTTTTAAAATGAAAATGCCCGTTCGCCCATCACTTATAACTTATCACTCATAACTATTAACTAATCCTAAACACCATGCCTTCAAGAAGACTGCCTGACAGCAACCCCAAACGTTACCGCGCCCTGCGCATGATTAACGACCGCAAAACCGTAACCCCTCCGGCACAGGTACCTATTACACCCGGAACGGTTACCCGTTTTGATTTGTTTTTTTCGGCCTATAAAGCAAAGATATTAGCCGTGGCGGCAGCCCTTTCGGCACAGGGCGCTGCCAGCGCATTGGTAAGAGTTGCCAAACAATTAGGCGCTTGGCTGGTTGATGACTTTTATGAAGCCCT